>JAWCNN010000009.1:0-65336 GCA_038848525.1 Bathyarchaeia archaeon
CGTGATTGGCAATCCTCCAAAAACTGTAACTGGCAACGGAAAAGTAGACCTAATGGACATATTAGAAATAAAGAAAAACTACGGAAAAACATGGTAGTGGGCCGGACCGGATTTGAACCGGCGACCTCAGCCTCGTAAGGGCTGCTTATGGTTTGCTTATGCAAATGTCCTAACCAGGCTAGACGACCGGCCCTTTTTACTCGCTATTTTAGGAAGGTCGTATTTTTATTTAAGTTTGGCTGTTGGGAATAAATATTAAGGTGTATTTTAAAATAGTGCAGAAAATGATGGTTAGTGGTTTGATGAGGATGAAGAGGATTTTGGTTACGGGGGCAGGTGGACCTGCTGGCGTGAATTTTGTTATGTCGCTTAGGATTGCGCCTGAAAAAATGTTTGTGGTGGGTACAGAGGCAGATGAATACTTCATTCACTTAACTCCAGTGGAAAAACGGTATTTGGTTCCTAAGGCTACGGAAGCCAATTATGTTGATAGGTTAAATGAGATTGTAAGGAGGGAGGGGATAGAGTTTATTCATGCTCAGCCGGATGTTGAGGTGGCTGTAATTTCGGAAAATCGTGAAAGGTTGGAGGCTCGTGTGTTTTTGCCTTCGAAAGAAACGATTGTTAAGTGTCAGGACAAGTTGGAGTCTGCGAGGATATGGCGGAAAAGCAATGTTCCAGTTGCGAGGTTTTTGGAGGTGCGTGGCGAGTCGGATATAGAAAAGGCTTTTGAGGAGTTTGGAGCGCCTATTTGGATAAGGGCTAGACACGGCGCTGGTGGAAGGGGAAGCACATTAGCTTACAACAAGGAAACGGCTTTATCATGGATTAAATATTGGCGATCACGCAAAATGGATTGGGAGTTCATAGCTCAAGAATATTTGCCTGGGAGAAACATTGGCTTTCACAGTTTGTGGCTAAATGGCGAACTTGTCACGTCCATGGCTAGAGAACGCATTGAATACATCTATCCAAGCCTTGCGCCTTCGGGTGTCACGGGTACGCCAGCCGTGCAAAGAACAATTCACGATGAGGCGATAAACGAAATTGGAACTAAGGCTGTTTTAGCCATTGATCCAAACTTTAACGGAATCGCCTGTGTAGATTTAAAAGAAAATAGGGAAGGCGTGCCGTGCGTGACAGAAATCAACGCTGGAAGAATGTTTACAACATCCTTTTTCTTTTCCTACGCAAGCAAAATCTTACGAGGGGATTATTATGCTAATATACCATACTTGTATGTGAAGTTGGCGTTTAGAGAGAAAATTCCAGACATACCAAAATATAATATCTTGCCAGAAAATGTCTATTGGATTCGCCACATCGACGCACCAGCCAAACTGGTTAAGGATGGAAGAGTTATTGGGGAAATGTACCGTTGATTGAAGCTGTCATATTTGACCTTGACGGCACATTAATTCATTTACCAATAGACTATGAGAAACTCTTCAAAAAGCTAAGCGAAATAACGCAATTGCCAAACGTGCGCCCATTAACGAAAGTCATAGCCCAACTAGACGAAGAAACCAAAAAGAAGGCTTTTGAGGTTTGGAGTGAAACCGAGCTTGAAGCGTCAGCGAATATGAAAGTGAACAATGAGGGAATCGCTCATTACCGAAAATTTTCGGATAAAAAGAAATCCCTTATAACAATGCAAGGCAAACCCTTAGTGCAAATCGTCCTCAAACGTTTAGGTTTATCCTTCAACCACATCGTAACCAGAGAAGATTCCCTAAACAGGACTGAACAGCTCAGGATTGCCGCGGAAAAACTTAGAACCCCCATGCAAAATATTCTTTTTGTTGGAAACACGGATGAGGACATGCTTGTGGCGGAAATTGTTGGATGCCAATTTCTGAGGGTTAAAGAATGAAAGTTTGGTATGATGCTTGCACGGGAAAACATGTAAGGTATGGTGTAGCCATAGCACGGCACCTTCGTAAAAAGGGGCATGAAGTAATTTTAACTACGAGAAAACATCCGGACACGTTGCCCTTGGCGGAGTTTCTCGGAGAGAATTTCCATGTTGTAGGGAAATATGACCCTAAATCTTTGCTGACTAGGGTTAGGGAAGGGGCTCGACGCCAGCTTTTTTTCTGCAACTTTTTTGAGAAGAACATGCCAGACATTGCAATATCACATGGTTCAGTGGACCTTTGCAGAGTGGCATTTGGTCTTGGAATCCCAATAATAACAACTATTGATACTCTTTATGCGGATGCTGTTAACAAGCTTACGTTGCCATTGTCAAGTTATGTTGTTGTGTCAGAGGCTATTCCAAAAGGAAAATTGAGGGCGTATATTCCTAATGGAAATTTGATAAGTTTTGAGGGAGTTGATGAGGTTGCGTGGATTAAAGGTTTCGTTCCATCACTCTCATTTGATTTTGGAAGTCCATTTATTGTTGTGAGGGAGTTTGAAGAAAAAGCATCATACGCAAAGGGAAAAATTGATTTTTGGAGCATAGCAGAAAAACTTACGAAATTTGGAAAAGTTGTCTTTCTCTCCAGATATGAACAAAAAACAATCAAAACCAAGGATGTAATAGTTCCTAAAGGATTTATTGATTCTGCCAGTTTGGTGGCGCAAGCAGACCTGTTCGTCGGCGCTGGTGGAACTATAACTCGGGAAGCAGCTTTGCAAGGAACACCCTCAATAGTGATTGATGTTTTGCCAAAACAGTATGCAAATGATTTCCTAGCCAAAAGAGGTTTTCCAATTTTTAAGACAAACACATCTAACGTTTTAAAGCTTGCCGAGAAGCTCATCGGGAAAAAATATGAAGTAAAATCTTTGCTGGATAAACTTGAAAATCCAGTTGATATTATAGAGAAGATAATAAATGAAATTGGTTAGCTGGTGGAATATATTAGATGAGCGCTCATGAAAAACGTGTCTTAATAACTGGCGGAGCGGGATTTATCGGTTCACACCTAGTTGAGGAGTATCTTGTAAATGATGCGGAAAAAGTTGTTGTTTACGATGACTTTTCCACTGGAAACATGGAAAACCTCAGCGAGGTGAAAGGCGACAAAAGATTGAAAATTGTTGAAAGGTCAATTTTAGATGTTGCTACGCTTCACGATGTTGTACAAAAAGAACAAATAAATATTATAGACCACATCGCAGCCGAACTGGAAGTTTATACGGGTATAAAAGATACAGAAAAGGACGCCCGCATAAACATTTTAGGAACATTAAACGTTTTGAATATAGCATTAAAAAACAATGTGGAAAAAGTTTTGTTTGCATCTTCTGGCGCTGTTTATGGAGAAGCCAAATACCTTCCAATAGATGAGAATCATCCATTAGAACCTCATTGGCCTTATGGAGTTAGTAAACTTTCTGCTGAACGATATGTAATGCAATATTACAAGCTTTTTGGCTTAAACACTACGGCTTTTAGATATGGCATTGTTTATGGTCCAAGGGAGTGGTTCGGACGTGTTCTGACAATGTTTATTAAGAGAATATTTCTTGAAAATAAACCGCCAGTGGTGTTTGGCGATGGCTTGCAAACCAGAGATTTTGTATATGTAAAAGATATTGCCAAAGCTCATATTTTAGCCCTAGAGAAGCCAGAAACAGCGGGAGAAGTATTCAATTTGGGAAGTGGGAAAGGGATTTCCATTAAAGAGTTGGCTACTGTGCTGGTGGAAATGGCAGACAGAAAATTGGATATTATTTATGATAATCCTCCAGAGGGTTCGGCTTCACGTTTTCAGCCAGAACGGATTAGGCTTCAAGGCGAACTGAAAAATTTTGTGTTGGATTGCCGTAAAGCCAAGGAAATTCTCGGATGGACGCCCCAAACAGACTTCACAGATGGACTTGCCGAAGAAATAGCATGGATTTTAAAGTTTCCGAAAAGATGGAGCGGTAAACCAAGAGTTTAACTTTTATTGACGCATGAAACTTAAATATATGCTGATTAGCTAAAGTCTTGTCGCATCCAAAAGGTGGTTGTGTTGGCTAAAGAGAAAGTTTTAGTTGTCGGTTTAGGCGAGGTTGGCATGCCCCTCTTTGAATTGCTGAGGGAAAGTGGACACTTCGAAGTTTACGGCTTAGACATCGACAAAACAAAAATGCAGAGATTAGGGCTTAATGTAGAAACAATTCCTAAAATAGTAGATGTGCTACACATCTGCATCCCATGCGCTCCTCAAGATAAATTCGTGGATACCGTTGTAAATTATGCTGAAAAATATCATCCAAAACTATTAATCATTAACAGCACAGTTCCACCCAAAACCACCTTTAAAGTTTCTGAAAAATGCAAATGCCCTGTTGCGCATTCACCAATTTTTGGAACCCACAAAAATGTGGATTATATGAAATGGGAAATAAAACGTTGGACAAAAATTGTCGGCGGCGTCAACGCGGCATCCAGCAAAGCTGCATGCGAACACTTTGAAAAGGCTGGAATCAAGACAAAAGCTTTAAAGAGCCCAGTTGAAGCGGAATTGACAAAACTCTTAGAAACTGTTTATTCGGCTTGGATGATTGCCTTTTTCCAAGAGGCGCATCGAATTTCAAAATTTTTCGGTGCAAACTTTGACGAAATAGTCAGCGTTATAGAGCAAATACACAGCGTAAGGCTTGATAGACCAATATGGTATCCAGGGGTTATTGGTGGTCATTGTCTGATTCCTAACACAGAGTTGCTTTTGAAAAGCTACGACTCTAATTTTTTGAGGCTTATTTTGGAGTCTAATGAAAAGCGTAAGGAAGAGATTAAAGACAAGCGTGTTTATGCAGAAGTTGAAAAGGTTAGGGAAAGAGTGGAAGCTTTCCAAAAAGAGTTATGGAAAAATATTGGAGTGGCTGTTAAAGATACTACACACAAACGCAACTATCAATAATGTTTTACCGTTCCAGAATAGCTGTTATTTTTTCTTCATCTTCAACTATGTGAAACGCTTCTAAACCCGTTTTTCTACTTATTTGTACGAGTCTTTTATCGCCGCTTACAAGTGCATCGCTTTGGCTTTGTAGGCACGTAATTATTTGTAGGGCGTCAGCTTCATAAATATGATGGTTTAATATGAGAGCCCACGTTTCTGTAAGAATTGGTGCGTGTATTAGAATTATTTCAAGTACTCTTAGACGTATAAGTCTGAGGAACTCGTCTGCTAGACTTTTCAAAGCCCGTCCAAATTCTTCTTGGGTTAACCATTCCCTTCTACGTCGTTCATCAAGTACCCCTAACACTTCTCCAATGTTCCATAAGGATGAGACTATGACAAGTTCTCCTGCTTCGGCTTTGTCGAAAAGCATGTCCACAGTCTCGGTGCCCGGCTCAACCACGTATCGTTTTACTATTGTGCTAGTGTCAAGGTATAGTTTTAGCAACTCTTTTCCGCCTTATTTCTCTGATTATTTCTTCTGAAGGAGGTCCTCTTAGTATGGGTCTTTTGGCTTTGATTTCAAAAGAGGATATTGCCCCGTTTGCTTTTACGCCTATTTTTTTGAAACCTGAAACCAATGTGTCTTGAACAATTAGGGATCGTAGAAGCGTCTCGATTTCGCTGCTGATTTTTCTTAGGCTTCCATATTTTTGGAACACCTCTTTTTTGAAGTCAGACCATACTTTGTCGTTTATGTATATGCTGACTTTAGTCAACTCTATACCTCTGAAGAGTTTTACTGGTAAAGAGTATTTAAGATTTACTGAAGGTCGATATAAGAAATAGATAGGGCAAAAGCCCCTGCAACCGCATTCACCTTTGACGAACATTACAAACAAGAGGATTCAAAACGTTACCTTACTCAGAAAAAAGTTCTCAAAGGTCGCGTGTAACAGCACATCTAAAATAAAATATCTATAAGCTTTGGGGCAGTGTTGACAAAATATTTATCTTAACTATGATAGTTATTCCCTACTACAACTTGGGTGAATAAACTTGTCTAGGGTTGTTCCGCCAGTAAAACCGTATTTTTTAAAAGAAGATATTGAACAGATAAAGGCAGACGTAGAAAAGATACTTCAATCTGGAATGCTAACCCTTTATACATACACTAAAGAGTTTGAAAGCCAATTTGCAAGATTATGCAATGTGAAACATGCAGTTGCAGTTAATTCGGGGACAAGCGCCCTAGAAATAGCTTTACGCACATTGAAAGTTAAGGCTGGAGATGAAGTGCTGGTTCCAACAAACACGTTTACGGCTACAGCCGCAACAGTTGTTTTTGCGGGAGCCAAACCAAAACTAACCGACATAAACTCGAAAAACCTTTGCATAGATTTGGAAAACATCCGAAAAAACCTAACTTCAAAAACAAAGGGTGTTATCGTCGTTCACATTGGCGGGCTGATATGTCCAGAAATAGAAGAAATAAGAGAGCTTTGCCAAGATAAAAAACTCTTTTTAATAGAGGATGCGGCACACGCTCACGGTTCAACAATAAACCAGAAGCCAGCGGGCTCGTTGGGAGATGCTGGATGCTTCAGCTTTTACCCAACAAAAGTGATGACGACTGGCGAAGGCGGCATGATAACAATAGACAACAGCGAAACGGCGGAAAAAGCCAGAATCCTCAGAGACCAAGGCAAAGAAAACTTTAACAGCAACATAATCGTCGAGTTGGGCTACAATTGGAGACTGCCAGAAATAAGCGCGGCTATAGGCTTAACCCAGCTTAAAAGACTGCCAGAAATTATTGAGAAACGCAATGCAATAGCAAAATACTATGATGATGCATTGAGTAAAATTAGTGGAGTGAAACCCTTAAAAACTCCGCCCAACATCCAAAACAACTATTACAAATATGTGGCTTTTTTGGAGAAGGATTTGGACAGAGAAAAATTGAAGGAGAAGCTTAGAGCCGAAGGCGTGAAGTGCAGCGGCGAAGTTTATTGGCCACCATTACATCTCCAACCAGCTTATAAGAGGTTGTTAGGCACAAAAGAAGGCGATTTTCCAAATGCTGAGGATGCATGTAAAAGAATGTTGTGCTTACCTTTATATGCTCAAATGACAACAGAAGAAGCGCAATATGTAGTGGAAAAGTTAAGAGAAGCCATATCTGAAATTTAAGATTAGGTGACTAAAATATGAATGTGCTTGTTACCGGCGGTTCGGGTTTCATTGGAAGCCACATTGTCGATAAACTTGTGGAGGAGAGTTACGCTGTTAGGGTTTTTGACGAGCGGAAACCGCTTAGGGAAGACGTTGAATGGTTTAAGGGGAATTTATTAAACGAAAACGACATTTTAAAGGCGTGTAAAGACATAGAAGCCATATATCACCTAGCCGCTGTGGCAGATGTAAATGTAGCCCTCTCCAATCCAGCCTTGTGCCTACAAGTAAACGAGATTGGAACAATGAACTTGCTAAACGCAGCCACCGCTATGGAGGTTGAAAGAGTCATATTGGCATCAACAACATGGGTTTACGGAAAAACCGAGGGCATGGTAGACGAAAACACGCCCATTCCGCCGCCCGACCACATATACACAAAAACAAAGATAGGACAGGAACATCTATTCATTGCATGGCAAAAGCACACGGGACTTACCTACACAATTTTGCGATATGACATACCATATGGACCACGCATGAGAACAAACATGGCTATTGCCATATTCGTTAAAAAAGCCATAAAAAGCGAGCCAATCACTGTTTTCGGCGACGGAAACCAAGGCAGATGCTTCATCCACGTAGAGGATTTAGCAAGGGGCAACGTTGCTGCACTTAAACCTTCCGGACGCAACCAAATTTTCAATATTGCAGGACCAGAATTCGTTACAATAAACAAGATTGTGGAGGTTTTACGCTGCTCCTTTAAAGATTTGAAGGTTGAATATGCACCTTCGAGACCGCACGATTTTAAGGGAGCCATAATCAGTATTGAAAAGGCTGGGCAGTTGCTGAAGTGGGAACCAAAAATTGCATTTGAGGATGGCTTAAAGGATTTTATTGCGTATATGCAGAGTCAAAAGATTTAACAAACTCTTTCAACCCCTTATCAATTGAAAATTTTGGTTCAAAACCCAATTTTTTCTTTGCTTTGCTAATGTCAGCGTAACTTTCCCTTATGTCGCCCTTTCGCTCATCAACGTGAACAACCCTCGCCCGCAACTCATTTACACACTCAATCAAAATTCGCGCCAACTCATTTATGGATATTTTAGTTCCAGTGCCTATGTTAAAAGTTTCCCCAACACAATTTTTGCGCTGTAATGCGAGCATACATGCTTGAACAGCATCCGCAACGTATATAAAATCTCGTGTTTGGTTTCCGTCGCCGAAAATGGTAAGCGACTCTTTTTTCTTCAGTGATTCAAGGAAAGTTGTTATAACCCCTCCATAAGGTCCACTTGGCTGTCTCGAACCGTAAACGTTGAAAAATCTTAGGCAGATGGTTTGCAACTCATATGTTTGATGAAAAACTTTGCAGTAATGTTCAGCTGCAAGTTTTGATGCGCCGTACGGCGAAAGCGGGTTTGTCGGATGTTCCTCGTTTATTGGCAAATATTTGGCTTCTCCATAAACAGCGCATGTAGACACATACACAAAACGCTGTATATTACATTTCGTGCTTGCCTCTAAAAGGTTTAATGTCCCTTGAACGTTCACTTCGTTGACTAAAGAGGGGTTTTCTATTGATAAGGGAACATTCACAATAGCAGCCAAATGACATACGGCGTCAACATTTTCCAAAGCCCTCTGAACATTTTCTGGATTTCTAATATCTCCTTTGATTAAGCAAAACTTCTTGTTGTTTAAGTGTTGTTTTATGTTTTCAATTTTTCCAGAAAAGAAGTTGTCTAAAACAACGGTTTCATACCCGATTTTTAAACAATGGTCAACAAGGTGGCTTCCAATGAAACCCGCTCCACCAGTGATTAAAACCTTCAAGTTTGACATTTCTCCGCCTGCAATTGGTTTATCTACAACTAAAACACGCATAAACAATTTATAGTTAACCCTTCGACTGTAAAACGGTGAAGCCATGGTTAAACTCGCTTACGCCAACGATGGAATAAGCAGTTACGACGAGCTTTTTTTGAAGTCTTTTATGGAAAAATATGAAGTTTACGTCTTCACTTTCCATCCTTCGCCCAATTGTGTTCCAAAAAGAGTTAAAATCGTCAAAATGAGAGATTTTATTCCTGAAACAAATCTTCACCCGTTTGAGGGAATGCGCAAACATCTTTTAACTCCATTAAGGGCGCAAACATTGAAGAAAAACTTAGAAAAAGTTAAGCCTGACGTTCTTATTGGCTGTTGGGCAAGCACCTACGGTTTTTATTCCGCTTATTCAGGCTTTCACCCGTTCATCCTATTTGTCTGGGGTTCAGACATCCTAATTTTCCCAAAAAAGTATTTTCCGCTTAAGCCTTTTATTGTTTATTCCCTTCGAAAAGCAGACGCAGTTGTTGTCGACAGCGAAGTTCAAAGGCAAGCCGCAATAAACCTTGGATGCAAACCGTCAAAAATTGTGAAGTTTCCATGGGTTAACCTAAACGGATTTGAGCGAGATGAAACGCAACGGCGAAAAATCAGAAGTTTGCACGGTTGGAGCGACAACGACATCGTCGTTATAAGCCTAAGACACCACAAACCAATTTACGGCGTCGAATATTTAATAAAAGCAATTCCACACGTAATAAAGAAAGACAAAAACGTAAAATTCCTCATTTTAGGCGAGGGACCACTCACCAACACATTCAAAACAAAAATGCAAACTTTCATAAAAAGTGGACATGTCAAGTTTGTGGGAGCAGTTCCACACGATAAGGTTATAGACTATTTAAGCGCCGCAGACATTTACGTTTCAACATCCTTCTCAGATGGAACATCCGCCAGCCTATTAGAGGCTATGGCTTGTTCTCTAGCGCCAATAGCCACAGAAATTCCAGGTAATGTTGAATGGGTTGAAAATGAGGTGAACGGTTTACTTGTTCCCATGGCTGATTCCAAAAACTTGGCTGATAAAATCCTTTTACTGGCAACTGATCAAGATCTTCGAGCAAGGCTACAAGTAAACGCCAAAACACTTATAAATAGAAGAATGAACTGGGCTAAAAATATTGCAAAATTGTTTGAAATCATTGATAAGACGATCTCCATTTACAAGTTAAGGAGCTAAGTAAACTGTGAAGTGAACTTTTAGGAAATCGAAGCTTTAGTAGTACAAAAAGATTTAAGTACTACCATTTAGAAAAAGTACTATAGTGATAGAATTGGAAGAAGTTTCAGTAACAAGGAAAGGACAGATTACAATCCCTGTGAAATATAGAAGAAAGTATGGAATAAACGAGGGGACAAAAATGCTAGTTGACGACGATGGAAAAGGCATTTTTCTCAGACCCCTCATACATCTAGAGGAACAAGCGGGAATCGACGCTGGAAAATATAACACTGAAGAACTCAAAAAATCATTAGACAGAGTACGAGAGGAATGGCGTTAAAGGTTATTTTTGACACTCGGTTTTACTTGTCCTATTATAATCCTGAAAGCAGAGAAATAGCCGATTGGAGCAGAAGCGTCATCCAAAAAGTATCCAGAGGACAAATTACAGCAGCTTCGTCAGCCATCACAATTACAGAACTTTACAACACTATCGGAAGAATACTCGGAATAGACACCGTAAAAATAAGAATTGCCTCAGCAAAAAGCTCAAATATAAAAATAATTCCAGTAACAGAAAACATAGCTGAACTTGCTGGAAAAATAACTCTAAATACACCCAAAATTCCTTTAGCAGATGCCACAATATCTGCTACAGCCCTTATCCACGCTGAAGGCATAGTGGTCACAGACGACGAACACTTCAGAACTATAAAAGGCGTTAAAATAAAATGGTTAAAAGACTTTTAACTAAAATAAAGATGGACAAAATTTTGTTAGTTAAAACTCTAAGCTTCGAATGACTTTTCAGTTGATAAATAAAGAAAACATGAGGACAAGAGTAAACTAGCAGTAAAACATAAGCATAAAAGGGCTAAGAGAAGCAATACTTTTCCATGGTGAATTTATTCTGTAACTAAGTCTTTGTAGCTTGAAATATTCACGCCATACTCCTTTTTTAAACGTTCTCTTTTAGATAGTATACGCGAGTCTTCTGTAATTAAATCCTCTTTAAGCACAGCTGCGGTACTTATTATTACACAATCTATGTAGTCTGGAATTATTTTCTTCACTTCATAGGCAGTTTCAACAATTTCAGGTCTGTTGAAGGATTCAACTTTGAAAGCCATGCTTATGGCTTTAATAGCGTCAACAACAAATTTTGCGGGCACCATAAGCTTTGCAGCTTTTGCTTGAAGTTCGAAAAGTGAAATCATGTTAACGGTTATTTCTTCAAGTTTTAAATTTGCTTTTTTGTCAGCTATAGCCCTTAACAGGTCAGTGTCTATTTGGATGAGGGCAAGCGGCAAAAGATACGTTGTGTCGAGGATCAAGATTCAAGCCCTTTTGATAATTCCTCACGGAATTCTTCAAATTCCTTTGCTGTGGTTTTTGCAATCTTATCGGAGTATATAAGCCGTAAAATTGTTTCTCTGCCTTTTAGGGCTTCTTTCAACAGTTCGTTTAAGACTTTCGAAACGGCTTTAACTGTACCGTATTTTTTTAAGCTCGTTTCAACAAGCATCGAATAAAGGTCTTCGTCAAGCATTACAGTTGTACGCTTAATCACACAATCACCTTTATAAAAATATGTCAAAGCACATAATAAGTTTTGCGCTTACAGTAAATCACCTTTAAGAGATTAGGTTTAAGTTTTAAATTTAGCTACTATGCATGCTTTGAGTTTTTCGTATCGGATGGCTGGGTAAACATAAAGTGCTTGTGGACATTGTTTTTTGTATGCGATTATTGAGGCTCTAATGGGGCTGGTTAAGAAAAATTTTAGGTTTGATAAAAGTGGTCCGGCTTCATTTACGCAGTAGTGGCTTCTTGCACATAGCATGGTTAAAGTGTACGCGTGTTTTATGTGTGCTTTAACGCTTTGTCTGATGTGGTCAGAGATAACGTTTATGTCTATAACCCATTTGTAGGGCGTTTCGTAGATAATTTTTTTCATTAATATTGTGTCCGTGCATACAAGGCAATCGTTTGGGAATCCTCCAAGTTGTCTTATGATTTTTGTTCTAAATATGTTGTTATCCATGCTGACGCCGAAACGTATTGGATCGTTGACATTAGATTTCAATCTACTGTAAACATATTCGTCAAGCTTTCTTAAGGTTGGTTCAGTTGACATTCTTATGCCTTGGGCTACAGCAACTTTTTTGTCACTCATGTACGGCGGAATTTTTTCCCACCAATCTTTAGCTAAAACAACATCTTGCTCAACACTTATGAAGAACTCACAGTCTACATGCCTTAAAGCTTCGTTAGCTCCGCTTGGAATTCCAGTTTTAGGGTTTAGGTACACATTCCAATTGAACTCTTTAGCGATTTCAACAGTTTTGTCAACGCTATGATCATCAACCAAAACTTTTTTGTTAATAACCTCGGCAGGTATAACTTGTTCAATTCTTTCTAAAACTTTCGGTAAGGTTTTCTCGCCATTCTTAGTCCACATGACCAAATCAACTTTGTCCATTTTCTCAACCTTTGAGGATATGCACGTTTCTAACTTTTGCCAATCTTGTATTAATAGTATGCACATATCTTAAATTTTATAGGTTTCTTATTCATATACCCGCCATTGTAGATTTTGCGGTACTCTATAGGGATAGGCAAATATTTCCATTTAATTAATTCCACATCTTTAAGTTTGATGTACCATTTATGACCGCCTGTTTGCTTTTTAGTCCAGTTTCTAATGCCTTTTAAGTGCCGAAATAATACGTCTTTGTTTTTGCTTTTGATTGCCCATTTAATTACAAAGGATAAAGCGAGTATGCTATAAACCATACAGTAAAAGTTATGGGGAGGAACTTTAATATCCACAACTTTTCCAATTCTTAACAGTTCGTTTAAAGCTTTTTGCGGGTTATCAACATGTTCCAATGTGTGATAACATCTAACCAGCTTAAAGGCTTGATTCTTAAAAGGCAAATACTCAATGCTGGCTAGGACATTTGCGGATGTTCTCCCTGTCATGGCGTCTCCAGAAAAGTAATTGTATTTGGTGATGTCTACTCTTACGTCTCCCCATTTGTCACTACCACAACCAACATTCAAACTTTCCATGCCTTCAACATTCCTATCTATGCATATTTAAGAACATGTAATGAAATAATGGAGATTGTGAATTAAAATTTTATGGTAAGCGTTTCGTGCAGAATAACTTCATCTATTAGCTTTAAACTTCTGGAAACATCTTTTCACCGTTTTAGTCCACATCATGCGTCACAATCCTCGGTTTTTGCTGTTTAAAGCGAATTAACCAGTTATCCACAAAAACAGCGCTTTTTATAATAAGTGATTAGCAGATAACCGTCGAATGTCAAAATATTTAAATTATTCAGCTATAATTAGGTTTATTCAGCGTTGTTTATGAGGTTATCCTAAAATGGAGAAAACTCGCTATGGAAGCAAAAAATTCTGTAACGAGCCCATTATTAGCGTTGTTATGGCAAGCTATAACCACGAAAAGTACATTGATGATGCAATCAACTCGGTGATTTCACAGAGAATAAAAGATTTGGAAGTGATAGTTGTTGATGATTTTTCAATGGATAAAAGCAGAGATATCATAAAAGAGTGGGTTGACAAGGATAGTAGAGTAAGAGCAATTTTTCATGATAGAAATGAGGGTATAGCTCGAACAGTAAATGATGGCATTAGAGTTGCAAGAGGTAAGTATATAGCCCTAATGGCTTCTGATGACATGTTTAGGCAGGGTGCATTTGAAAAGATTATTGCCGTATTAGAGTCTTCAGAAGATTGCGGCGTAGCGCTGCTTGAAGGAGAATGCATAGATCACAGAAACAGAAAAGTAGGGCTATTGTTTTCCGAGCGATATAGAAGACCCTCAAAAGAAAAGGGCAGTTTCTTCAAAGATTTGGTTGTAGGTAATTTCGTATGCACTGGTGTTGTGAGGAAAAGTGTCCTTAAAAAATATCAGATTTCTTATAACGAGGAGTTAAAATACCTGAATGATTGGTTGTTTTGGTTGGATTTGTCCAGTGTATGCGATTTTGTTTTTATAAATGAACCGTTATATTATTATCGGATACACGGAGCCAATACATCGCTAAAAAATTACAGAAACATAATGGAAGATACTTCGAAGGCGATTGATATGGTACTAAGCAAATACGGTAAAAGTCTTGATAATGAATCTAGAGGCAAAATTCTGCGGGAAAAAGGATTCTACTGCATCAGTTTAAATAATTACAAAGAAGCCAGAGAATATTTACGTCAATGCTTACATTTGAAGCCTTCTCCTTTAAGCGATGTAAAAACAACTATGCAAATCTTATTCACCTATTTTCCTCCCTTATTCGGATACTACGGGAATTTACGTGAAAAACTGAAAAAACGAGCGTATATGGAGAAGAAAATGTTAAACGCTATCTTGAGGTAAAGGAGTAGATTCTGAAGTTGTAGTATAAATTCAGATTCAGAATCCATAAAATAAATAAGGCAAAAATAATCGTGATGGCAAATTACCAAAAATTGTTTACAGGAGAATGGTTAGGAATGAGTTCTTTGAGTTTGCCACAATATGAAACGATAAGTTCACCATCGAATTTGTCAAAGTGTAGGATAATTAATTTGCCGAAAGTAAGCGATAGAAGGGGAAACCTCACATTTATTGAAGAGAATAGGCATATACCCTTTGAGGTTAAGAGAGTCTATTATATTTATGATGTTCCTGGAGGCGAAAGCAGAGGCGGACACGCGCATAAACGCTTACAACAATTGATGATTGCGGCGAGTGGCAGTTTTGACGTTATTTTGGATGATGGTTTTAAAAGGAAAAGGTTTCATTTGAACAGGGCGTATTATGGTTTGTATATTCCGCCGATGATATGGCGTGAAATGAACAATTTTTCTTCTGGAGCCGTCTGTTTAGTGTTAGCATCTGACCTTTACGATGAAGACGATTACATAAGGGATTACGAAACTTTTAAAAGAATAGTTAGTAATGCAATCTATAGTTCGAACCACGTGGACGTTCAGGTAGTTAAAATTTGAAGAGAAGAAACGAGAAAATTGTTATAGTTGGCGCTGGCGAGTTTGCGGAAATAGCCTATGAATATTTCAGCGATTTTTCAAATTATGAAATAGTTGCATTTTCAGTTGAAAAAGCATTCATTGACAAACCTAAACTGTTTAGTTTGCCAGTGATACCCCTTGAAGAAATTGAAAAGCATTACCCTCCTCAAGAATACAAGGTTTTTGTTGCAGTTACGTACACTCAACTGAATAGGGTTAGAACAAGGTTGTATAGGCAAGCTAAAGAGAAGGGTTACGAGTTTGTGACGTTCATTCATCCAACAGTGTTTTTGGGAAGAAACGTAAAGATTGGAGAGAACTGCTTTATTTTTGAATATAACAATATTCAGCGAAAAGTTAACGTTGGAAATAACGTTATTATTTGGGCTAAAAATCACATTGGACATCAAAGTGTTATAAAAGATAACTGTTATTTGGCTTCAGGAGTGATTATTTCTGGTTATTGCGAAATAGGGGAAAACTGTTTTTTGGGTGTGAATTGTTCTTTGAACGATAAAATAAAGGTGGCTAAAGACACAGTTGTCGGTAACGGAGCAATAGTTATTGAAAACATTGAGCAGCCAGGCGGGGTTTATGTGGGCAATCCTGCGAGACGGTTGTCGAAAAGCAGTTATGAAGCTTTTGGTGTAAAGGAAGAAGAAATATGAAATGGAAAAAAATGGGTTTAATATATTGCCCATCAGGCAAACACGGATGGGACAAACACTCCGCTATGACACCAACTCCTATTTTTATTAATGAAAACACGATAAGGGTCTATGTAGGTTTTAGGGATGAACGTGGCGTGAGTAGAATAGGATTCGTAGATGTTGACGCCGAAAATCCGTCGATTGTAAAAAATGTTTCCAAAGTGCCAGTTTTAGATGTAGGACGCCCCGGCACATTTGACGATAACGGAGTGATACCAGGAGATATTATAAAATATAATGATAAAATTTATATGTACTATGTTGGTTTTCAGCTGGTTAAAAAAGCAAAATTTTTAGCATTCACAGGTCTTGCAATCAGCAAAGATTTTGATAGTTTTCATAGATACAGCGAAGCGCCTATCTTAGACAGGAGTGATGAGGGGTTGTACATCAGAGCAATTCACTCAGTTGTCATCGAAAATAATATTTTAAAAGTTTGGTATGCAGCCGGTAACGGTTGGGAGATAATCGATGGTGTTCCTCATCCGTGTTACTGCATAAAGTATCAGGAATCTAGGGATGGTGTACATTTCAAGAGAAAAGGCGTAACTTGCATAACTCCCAATAAAAATAACCATGAATACAGGATAGGGCGACCTAGAGTTTTTAAGATGAAGGATAAGTATATCATGTTATATACATATGGAACCACAAAGGGTGATTACTTAGCAGGATATGCGGAATCAACCGATGGAATAAACTGGACAAGAAAAGATGACGAGGTTGGTATAAATCTTTCGAAAAGCGGATGGGATTCCTTGCACTTGTGTTATCCAGCAATAATAAGCTACCATGAAAAAGTGTATATGTTCTATAATGGGAATGATATGGGTAAAACTGGTTTTGGATATGCAGTGTTGGAACACTGGTAAGTGTGAGGTAAATACTGCTATGGAAGCTAAGGAATCAAGTATAAAGGAAATAAAGATTGTTAAGTATAACGAAAAGCATAGGATGGCATGGGATGATTTCATAAAAAATTCTAAGAATGGAGTTTTCCTTTTCTATAGGGATTATATGGAATATCACGCTGACAGGTTTACGGATTTTTCTCTTATGTTTTTTGACAATAACAGGTTAATTGCTGTCATGCCCGCAAATGTCAAAGATGACATTTTGTTTAGTCACGGCGGTTTAACTTTCGGCGGCATTGTAACAGATAGAAAAATGAAGACGCCTTTAATGCTGGAAATATTCGATGCGCTGAAAGAGTACCTAAAAGCAGAAGGCATCAAGAAAATCATATACAAAGCTATACCTCACATATATCATATACACCCAGCAGAAGAAGACTTGTACGCTCTTTTCCGTCACAATGCAAGGCTTATAAGAAGGGATGTTTCGTCCACAATATTTATGAAGGAAAGATTATCTTTCGACAAAAAAAGAAGATGGGGTGTAAAGAAAAGTAAAAGCGCCGAGTTGGAGCTTAAAAGAAGCTATGATTTTAAAACTTTCATGGCTATTGAAGAAGAGAATTTAAAAAAGAAGTATGGTGTGAAACCAACTCATACTGCTGACGAGATACAATTGCTTGCAAATAAATTTCCAGAGAATATAAAACTTTTTGCATCTTATAACAATGGGGAAATGGTTGCGGGCACCATTATTTATGAAAGTAATAAAAAAGTGGCGCATACTCAGTATATTTCAGCATCAGATGAAGGTAAGAGGTTATATGCTCTGGATGGAATCTTTGATTATTTAATAAATGAGTACTACGGAAACAAAGTGGATTACTTTGACTTTGGTATTTCCACCGAAAAGGAAGGAAGATTTTTGAACGTGGGACTGATAACTCAGAAAGAAGAATTCGGAGCAAGAGCAGTGGTTTATGACACATATGAAATAGAGGTACAACCGTGATTCCGTTTGTTGATTTGAAGAGGGAGTATTTGGAAATTAAGGGGGAAATAAATGAGGCAATTCAACGTGTTATAGAAAAAGGAACATTTATTTTAGGCGAGGAAGTCGAAAAGTTCGAGGAGGAATTTTCAAGTTACATAGGAGTAAAATACGGCGTAAGCGTAAATTCCGGTTCAGACGCCCTTTTCCTCACACTTAAGGCTTTGGGAATAAGCAAAGGAGACGAAGTGATAACAGTATCCCACACTTTCATAGCAACAGCAGACGCCATCACAAGAAACGAGGCTATTCCCATCTTTGTGGATATAAACCCCGAAACCTACTGCATAAACCCCGAAAAAATCGAGGAAAAAATAACAAAGAATACAAAGGCAATATTGCCAGTCCACATTTATGGACATCCCGCTGACATGGACCCAATATTAGAAATTGCCCAAGCTCACGACCTTTATGTAATAGAGGACGCTTGCCAAGCGCACGGCGCAGAATACAAAGGCAGAAAAGCTGGAAGCATAGGCGACGCTGGCTGCTTTAGTTTTTATCCTATAAAAAACCTCGGCGCTTACGGGGACGGCGGCATAATCGTCACAGACAACGAAGAACTAGCAACAAAATTAAGAATGTTAAGAAACTATGGGCAACGGGAAAAATACCATCACGAAATTGTTGGAGTGAACAGCAGACTAGACGAAATTCAAGCAGCAATACTAAGAGTAAAGCTTAAGCATTTAGATGAGTGGAACAGTAGAAGAAGAGAAAATGCGAAACTTTACACCGAACTTCTGGCAGATACCGAAATAGTTACTCCAACAGAGGAAAACGCAAAACACGCCTACCATTTATATGTGGTAAGATGTAAAGAAAGAGATAAACTTCAACAACACCTTTTAAAAAATGAGATACAAACTTTAATTCACTATCCAATTCCAGTCCACAAACAAAAAGCTTACTCAAACTTTAGTTTAAGCCATAACTTATCGGTAACTGAAGAAATCTGCAAAGAAATACTTTCTCTGCCAATTTTTCCACAACTAACAAAAAGGGAAGTCGAACACGTAGCTACCGCCATAAATGATTTTAAGTGTCAAAGTTGATGAGGAGGCTGAAAATATGAGTTGGAGCGAAGCGGTAAGGGAATACATCCGAAAGAAAAATGAGAAAGGGGAGGAATGCAGCATTGCGGAGCCAGTCTTGATAGCTGGAAAAGCTATGAAAAGGATTTATAGAAAACTGGTATCGCACCGTAGAGAATTTATACGCAGAAAACTTCTACATAGTTTTAGTAATGAACCATGGATGAAACGAATCATTGAATGCCAGCACGAAATTGTTAGTTTGAAGCCAAATCCCCTCTGGTTGAAATACCAACGAGATTATGAAATTTATTTTTGGTTGCACATTCCGAAATGGATTATGGAGGATTGGATAAATCAAAAAGTTGACAAGTGCCTTGATATCGGTTGTGGAGTCGGCGTTATTGCGCTTTATTGTAAAAAGTTGTTAAATTGTGAAGTTTACTGCACTGACTGCGTCGATATTTATTTGAATCCAGCGCTGATTAAAAAATACAATTTCACGTTCAACGTCAACAATATAGAAATCGACCCCTTTCCTTGGAATTACAAATTTGACGTAATCATTTTTACAGAGGTGCTTGAACACTTAAATTTTCATCCAATACCCACTCTCAAAAAATATGCGGATTGCTATCCGACAATGGCAAGCTGTATTTAAGTACGCCCGATGCCTCTCAGTGGGGAAGAGTAACAAAGTATTATTCTTGCATAAATGACATGCCATATCCAAAAAAGGGACCACCAACAACCGATGAAGTAGGGCGCGCTCACATCTACCACTATACTAAGGATGAATTGCTAAAAATCCTTGACATCGCCGGATTTGAGGTTTACAGATTTAGTTACTCGCCAGGCGTCTCAAGCAGACATTTTAATTTAACTCTTACAAGAAAACAAAAGAAGTTTTAAATAGTTCAATAAATCGCAAAGGTGTTGGGAATTATTTGATTTTGGGGACTAAAGTGATTATGGTGTACACGGATGTAACATATAATGGTTTAAACACTGATTTTGTAGGTTGGTTTCTTTATAGAAAAGTATATACGTAAATACATTTACATATTCATTTGTGTATTAACATGAAAACTTTAACAGTTAAAGTAGATGAAGAACTCAAAGAACGCATGAAAAAGCTGAGACACGTAAACTGGAGCGAGGTAATAAGAGAATCAATCAGAAAAAAAATTGAAGAAGAAAACGGTCGCAACATTGCAGAAGCAGTTTTGCTTAATGAAAAACTTAGAAAAGTTGCTCCTGAAGGATGGGACAGCGCCAAGGTGATACGTGAATGGCGCCTGAAAAGGTAGTCTTAGATGCAAGTGTAATCGCAAAATGGTACCTTAAAGAAAAGTACAGCGAACAAGCATTAAAACTCCGCGATAACTACATTTCAGGGCGCATAACAATAGCTGCCCCAGTTATACTGGAATATGAAGTGTTAAATGCCCTAAAATACAGTGGAGCATATTCAGAACAAGAGCTTGTGGACGTTGCACGTTCGCTAAACAAGTATGGCTTTGAATATTGGAGACTTAAAGGTGAACTAAAAAATGAAACCATAAAAGCGGCAGTTAAATACAGCATAACCATATACGATGCGGGTTATTTGGCATTAGCTACCTTAATGAAAACTCCATTTTACACAGCCGACGAAGAACTTCTAAACAGAATTGCGGAATTAAAAATTGTTAAACACTTAAAAGACATGACGGTAAAATCATAAGGAAACTAAAATATACGAAACAATTTTACGTTATAAGAGCTTATAACAAGAGAGCATATACATTTAATAAGTGTGATTGTCGTGAAAGCTCTCGTACTTAGCGGTGGTAGAGGCACTAGGCTTAGACCGTTAACTTTCACCACTGCTAAGCAGCTTATTCCAGTTGCTAACAAGCCGATTTTGGGCTATGTTTTAGACCATGTAGCCCAAACAGGCATTAAGGATATAGGCGTAATAATTGCTCCAGAAACTGGAGAAGACGTTAAAAACTACGTTAAAAATGGTAAGGCTTGGAACATTAATGTAACCTATATACCTCAGGAACCGCTTGGGCTGGCTCACGCCGTGAAAACGGCGCAGAATTTCCTTGACAAAGACAGCTTTATAATGTGTTTAGGCGATAACCTGATAGGCAAAGGCTTCAACACACTGTTAGAGAGATTTGAAAAGGAAGATTTGGATGCACTTATACTCTTGAAGGAGGTTGAAGACCCAACAAGGTTCGGCATAGCAGTACTAGACGAAAAAGATAATGTTGTTAAACTTGTTGAAAAACCGAAAACTCCGCCGAGCAACCTAGCCCTTGTAGGCGTTTACATATTTTCAAACAAAATTCACAAAGCCATAAACCACATAAAACCTTCATGGCGTGGAGAACTCGAAATAACAGACGCCATACAAGAAATGGTAAATTTGGGCTTTAAGGTGAAAGCTGAAAAACTTGACACGTGGTGGCTTGACACAGGCAAAAAAGATGACATATTATTTGCTAACGCCAAAATCCTAGATGAATACATAAAACAAGAAATTAAAGGCGAAATAATAGAAAGCAAAATTGAAGGAAGAGTCACAATCCAAAAAAATGTAAAAATAATAAACAGCACAGTAAGAGGACCAGCCATAATAGGTGAAAACTGCACAATCCAAAATGCGTTTATAGGACCATACACAAGCATAGGAAACAACACGCAAATAATAGAAAGCTCAATCGAATATAGCGTAATCATGGAAAACTCTTTCATAAAAGGCGTTGAGGGACTTGAAGAAAGCCTTGTAGGCAGAAACGCCAAAGTGACAAAAAACAACATGAAAAAAGCCATAAAACTTCACATAGGAGATTACTCAGAAGTTGAAGTTTAACCAGAAAGTCACTAAATCTAGGCAGCTCGCTAGACAGAAAGAAGATTAAAGCAACAACTCTACAAAAAGTTGAGGAAGCCAGCAAAATAATAAAGAAAATCGATAACGAAGTGTGGATTAAGACCATAAGAGAAGGTAGAGAAGAGAGATGAACATTTTCGATGCATCAGCCATAATAAATTTATGTGGAGAAAACTGGACAAACTATTTGAAAGATGAATCCTAAATTCACCTCTTACAGTTAGGGAAAGCTGTATGGAAAACAGCTTTATAGAGTAGGTAAGAAATATGTAAAGGCAATAACAAGCGATGAGCTTTAATTTACAACTTGGATGAGGTAGAAATATGAGGGAGTATCCGCTTAAAGGAGTAAAAGTTCAAGAGATAAATGTAATACCAGACGAGAGGGGCTTTTTTGCAGAAGCTTTAAGGCAGGACTGGAAAGATCTTCTTGAAGAAGAATGGATAGTGCAAGCAAACATAAGTTATAGCTATCCTAACATGGTTAGGGCATGGCACAAACATGAAAGGGGACAGGTGGATTATTTCCTTGTTTTAGAGGGAGCTATGAAAATCTGTGCTTATGAGGAGGAGAATGGAAAGATGGTTGAAATTGTAGCCAGCGGAGAAAAACCCTCGATAGTGCGCATACCAGGAAAATACTTTCACGGAACAAGAACGATCAGCAACACGCCGTCTTTAACGGTGTATTTTGTTACAAGACTTTATGATTATAAGAGCCCAGATGAAACCCGCAGACCATGGAACGACCAAACAATAATCCCAACAGAGATAAACGGAAAAAAAGATGACCCCCGAGTTGGCAAGCCATGGGATTGGTTTTATCCACCACATAAATAGGAGAAAACAGCTTTGAAGGTGTTGGTTACTGGTGGAGCTGGTTACATAGGTTCGATTCTTTTGAGGCTTCTTGTTGAGAAGGGCTATGATGTAACATGTTTGGATAGGTTATTCTTTGGAACAGACCCAATTAAAGATGTAATGGATAAGATAAATGTAGTTAAGGATGACATTAGGTGGTTTAAGCCTGAAATTCTTAAGGGCATAGACGCAGTTTTTGATTTGGCTTCTCTTTCAAATGACCCAAGCGGAGAGCTTGACCCTCAAAAAACGTTGGAAATAAATTATACGGGCAGAGTTAGGGTGGCTAAGCTTTCAAAAAAGTATGGAGTAGCTAGGTACGTGCTTGCAAGCACGTGCAGTGTTTACGGATTTCAAGATGGCATTTTAACAGAGGAGTCTGAGCTTAACCCGCTAACAACATATGCAAAGGCTAATATGCTGGCGGAAAAGAAAATTTTGCCGTTAGCGGACAAGGGCTTCACTGTAACGGCTCTTAGACAAGCCACTGTTTACGGGTTTTCTCCAAGAATGAGGTTCGACTTGGCAATAAACGGAATGGTACTTGGTTTTTTCAAAAACGGTAAAATACCAATAATGCGGGATGGAAAGCAATGGCGACCTTTCATACATATAAGGGACACTTCAAACGCTTTCATAAAAGTTTTAGAGGCAGACCAAGAACTTGTTAACGGTCAAATTTTTAATGTGGGCAGTGATGAACAAAATGTTCAAATATTTGACCTTGCCAAACTCGTGGCGGAATCCATCAGCTTACCCTTCAATTATGAGTGGTACGGTTCACCAGACACAAGAAGTTACAGAGTAAGCTTCGACAAAATTAAGAGGATATTGAAGTTTGAGCCGCAATACACTCCGAAACAAGGGGCAAAAGAAGTTTTTGAGGCTCTTAAAGAGGGAAAGATAAGTGCTGATGACCCGAGAACAATAACCGTGAAATGGTATAAGCATTTGCTTGAAATGCACAAGTTCATCAAAGACATTGAAGTTAAAGGGATAATATTATGAAAATTGTTGTTATAGGCTCAACTGGACAGTTGGGCACAGACCTAATGAAAGTATTGGAGCATGAGCATGAAACTATAGGTTTAACACATAAAGAAATAGAAGTGACAGACTACAACAGTTGCCAAGTAATAAAGGAACACCGTCCAGACGTAATTGTTAATACTGCGGCTTTCCACAAAACAGACCAATGCGAAGAAGACCCAATAAAAACTTTTGCTGTGAACGCCATAGGCGCAAAAAACATAGCTGCATTGTCAAAAGAATTGGAAGCTACAGCCATATTTATAAGCACCGATTATGTTTTCGACGGTTCTAAGAAAGAGCCATACACAGAAGACGATGCGCCGAATCCAATTAATACCTATGGAATTTCAAAACTGGCAGGAGAATTTTACACAAAACAAAACCCTAAACACTATATTATTCGAATTGCAAGTTTGTTTGGCGTGGCAGGAGCAAGTGGTAAAGGTGGAAATTTTGTTGAAACAATGATTATGAAGGCTAGGAAAAATGAGCCTATAAGCGTTGTTGATGACATGTGGATGTCGCCTACATACGCTAAGGACGTAGCTAATACCATAAAAAAGATAGTTGAGTTGAAATTGCCGTATGGGATTTATCATGTAACAAACAGCGGCTATTGCTCATGGTTTCAGTTTGCAAAAGAAATTTTTAGGATGACGGAGTTAAAACCAAATTTGGCGCCTATAAAAACCAGCCAGTTACAATTGAAAGCTAAAAGACCGCAGTTTTCGGCTTTACAAAGCGTAAAGCTTCCAAAATATGGAATAAAAATGAGAAGTTGGACAGAAGCTCTCATGGACTACTTAACCGAAAAGGGACATATAACCAATAGAGGATGAAAACTTGGGTAAAGGCGAAATTAAATTGGAATACACGGGTTTTGTTATATTTATTGCTCAATTGCTCAGCGTGATAACGAGTTTAGTCTTTCAGCTCATGATAATCCGTGCAGTTAGCGCCCTCTATCCAAACCCAGAAGAGGTAAGAACGGTGTATGGTGTATGGTCAAACGTTAGTAGGGATGTAATACCATATTTTGCGTTTGTGGCGGGGGTGCTTCCCTTTTGGGCGTTAAGGTTTACAGCCAGAGGAAAAGAAGACGCAGTTAAAACTGGAATCCTTACAAACTTGGCAATTTCGTTAGTTGCCGCTTCACTGTATGTGTTGCTGCTTCCCTTAATCGTTTCCACACTTAACGTCGAAAAATACTTTCTCCTATATCTTATAACTGCCATACAAATAGTGGAAATTTACACCAACAACGCCTTTGAGCAATGCATTCACGCAATAAAGCCTCACGCCGTAGGTTATGGATTGCTTTTAAGAGAAATATTCAAACTTCCGCTGGGCTACATTTTAATAAACACAGTGTATTCCAAAGACCCCCTTGTCGGAGCCATGCTCGGCGTCATAATAGCCTGCGTTTTCCAAGCGATTTATTATGTTAGGTTGTTGTCGAATTATTTGAAGCAGAAATTTCGTTGGGAGTATTTGAAGGAGTGGCTGAAGGGTTCTGTCGTAAATATATATAATGCTGTTGGCAACCAAATAGCAGCATTCATATTTATAATGTTGTTTGTTTATGCTGGCGAAAGCGCACGAGGAATCCATGGAGCAGCCACGGTGATAGCGGCAATAATTAATTACTCTTCCTTTTTGGCTTTTGCTTTGTATCCAAAGTTGCTTGCAGAGGGAAAAAGCGAGGATGTAACCACTGCCATGAGAATTGTTTTGATGTTCGCCTTGCCCATGACTGCGGGCGCAATAGCACTTTCAGATTCTTACTTGACAGTTCTCAGTTCTGGGTTTAGCGTAGCCGTGCCTGTTCTCGTTGTGTTGGCAATAGATTCGCTGGTGGCAACCATATCTGGGATTTATGGCGCCACACTTGTAGGGTTTGAAAGATTCGATGAAGAAGCGAGAATTTCATTTAGAGAATTACTCAGAAGTCGACTGTTTATCGCATTCTCACTGACTTATCTTCATTCAGCCATAACGCTCCCAACAACATTTTATGTACTAACGTATATCCAAAATGACCCAGTGCAAGCTGCACTTTATATCAGCATCATTAATTCTGCGGCTCGCTTTGCCATGTTCCTCATTCAGCTTATTATTGTTCGTGGAGTGGTTAGGATAAGGATTCCATGGTTGAACGTTGCAAAATACGTTTTTGTTTCGGTTTTGATGGCGACTGTTTTATTTTTGATTCCGCATCCAACAACTCTAATGTTGACGTTTGTTGTAACGGCGATTGGCGGAATCCTTTATTTGGCTGTGGTGATGGTTATTGACAAAGAAGCCAGAATTCTAATTTCAAAAATGCTACAGATGATTAAAATTAAAGGTTAAGTGTTGTTATTCCAAAGTTCGAGAAAAAGTGTTTTTAAGGCTTTTACAAAAGCCTCATAGTTTGTCCATAAGGCTGCCACTTTCTTTTTCCCATCATTTTTTCTAATCAACAAAAGCAGTTGCTCGTCATCCGCAATTATGAAAGTGGGCAGTTCTTCGCTGTTAGAAAGGGAATATTTAGATTTTTTCACCTTTACTTTTTCGATGAAAAAGCAGCTTTTAGGAGAATAGTTACTCAATAAATGCACGTTCACGTTTTCCTTTAATATGTTTGCAAGTTTGTCCAGAAGCCCTGCATGGTAAAAATTGGCTATGTCATGTTCGGAAATGAAGGCGAAAACTTCCTTTTTTGCTTTGTTAAGTATTTCATCAGCCTTCAGATTTATTTGTTCTTCGCCCTCTAATATTTGGAAAACCTCTTTTCTTTCATGTTCTGTTTCTGGTTTCGGAAGGGAAAGCCAAAGGTTGACTAAACTATTTTTTCTTTTTTCCAAGAGGCTTATTTTCATTTTTTTAGTTTCGATAAGTATGTCTAACGCCTTTTCAAATGGTGTCGCAATAAATTTCAGTGGTTTTTCAAAAACAGATGATATTAACCCTTTTTTTTCCAAGTCACGTAAAATTCTGTATGTTTCGGTTCTGTGAAGGGACAAAGCCTCGGAGATTTCGCTTGCTTTATGCTCGTTCGCCCTTGCAAGGTAAAGGTAAACCTTTATCTCATTTTTTGACAAACCAAGTCTATGAAGCGCTTTTTCAATTATTTCCAGGGATTTAGGCGGTCCCTTATCTGCCTTTACGAAGCGCCATACTCCAAAGTTTTCATCGTATATTTTTACGACGTTTTCGGGCTTGTCGACGGATAATTCCATTCGAATCCCTTTTTAAGGAGCCTTACTCCTTGCAAACTCCGAATCTGAATTCGATTCTACAAAAACGCTATATTTTATACTTCTGAATTCAAAATCTGAATCAAAAATATACATTCAAAACTTTTAAAAGCAAAAGCCTAATGGAAAAATACATCAAACCGTAGAGGAGAAAGGAAATTGCAGAGGCTAAGCTATAAAGCTTGTTTAAAACATTTTTTGGTGCCGAAAAACAACCATTGGCTAAAAAGAACAATACTAGTTTTTGCTTTCATACTATTCGATTATTTGTCAACGCTTATCTTTTGCCGTGTTTCACACGAAGAAGCCAATTTATTTGCAAGGATGTTTATGGAGATTTTCGGCATACCACTTGGGCTGACATTGTTTGTTTTTGTGGTTAATTTACCAGTTTACGTGATTTTAAGCTTGGATTCTCATGTTATAAGGCTTCCAAGTAGAATCGCCATAGCCATAGAACCTTTTGTTGATGTTATATTTGCATGGTTTATTGCTGGATGGCATTTCAGCGGAGGTTCAAGTTGGTTTTGGTTTGCTCCAGATTTGACACGGCAAGCTTTTGGCGCTTTTCTATATATTATAATCGCTTTTTTGTTTGTTAAACCTCATAAACCACATTATACGAATTAGCAAGTGGTTAGTGCGTAACAGCTCACAACATACTAACTCTATTATTCCCTTTTAACGCTTTGATACTTTCAAGAACCAAGCTTATGGAGGAAATATTCTTTGGAAAATTCGCAGGCAAAACCTAAAAATGTGGACTCGACACCAAAAGAAAGCCAAAGCGAAGTTGTTGAAGAACCATACTTTTTCCATCCAGTACAGTTATCAGAAGAAACTGGAGAAACTTTAGATGAAAAAGAAATAGAAAAGTCCAAGGCTGAAATTGAACAGAAACTACAAGAACTTTTGAAAGGCATAAGCGAAGAAACTTTACAGCTAAGCGAGTTCTTAATGGAAGAGAAAAACTTGGTCAATGAACTGTGCATTTCGCTTAAACAACTTCTTAAGAAGCTTAACATTTCCTTTAACATTCCTCCGCAAAATATACCGTTTCGAAAAAAGGTTAAGAAAGTGATTTTAAATGAGGAGGGACATTTAATACTCGTTTATGAAAAAGGCGAAGTGAACTCGGCGTTTTTAGCTGAGTATCCACCTGAAATTGTCATGGCTGTTTTGTGGGTTATAATGCCAGAACTAGCTAAAGCGATAATGCTGTACAGGAAGAAGATAAGTACAAGGGTTAACTTCTTTGGAAAATTAAAGAAAGAATTTAAAAGTGTTGTTAAGGCTATAGTTGGCGGTAAAGAAGCAACAGCGGTTTCCAGCAGAGAGCAAACAATGGATGTTGTGAAGGAAACTGTAACAAATGAGAAACAAAGTTAAAGGTTTGCTGGTGTCGGATTTTGGACGGATTCTCAACCGAAATTCGAACTTTTTATTCGCTTAAGGAAATTCGTGAAACCATAGAAGCGGGAATAAGCCAACACAAATCACTGCTTGAGGATTATAGCCAATGGTTAGGAAGCCTCCTAAGAAATCCTGAAACTACAAAAAACCAAGAGAAAACAAAAACAATTGCGGAACTACAAAAAATTTTGAAGTCTGGAACTAGAAAGGGAAGCAAAAAAGAAGAGAAAAAAACTGGCGTTTCAACAGAATGGGCTCAGTTTAAGGATGTTGTGCTCTGTGCGGATGTAATAGGCGAAGCTGAAATACTTTTTGAGGCAATTGAAGAACTTAAAAGTAAAATTGACAAATTGGAAAAAGCCAAAAACTCATTAATTGACTTGGAACGTTATGGTTTAGGAAAAGAACTGCTTTACATAACATTTATCAGTGATGGCATACCGGAAAAAATCGTTTTCAAACCGAAAAAGACTGTTGGCGTTACGGAAAAATTTGAGTTTACAACCGACTTCTCAATTGCAAAAGAAAACTGGTAAACCTTTCTAGCTTGCGCTGAACTCTAGGAAAGCTTTAGTAAACTTTTTCATCAAATCATAAGGACCTTCAACAACACAGTTTGCGCGAATGTACCGTTTAACAGCGTGGCTTTTAACGCCTATACCTATAACACCCACACCCATCCTTTCAATTTTTTTAAGATTTTCTTTCAATTTTTCCTCGGCGCTTTCGTATCCAGATGGGAAGAAATCTGAAACCACAACTAAAACTCTTGATTCTTCCAATCTTTTTGTTAAGGCTTGAGCGGCAAGCAAAATAGCATCTGGAAGGTAAGTGAATCCGCCGTGGGTTAATCCGCCTATTCTCGCTTTTACGTTTGCAGTATATCTTTCAGAGAAATCTTTGATTATGTAGAATTTGTTGTTGAAGGCGTACATGCCCCAACAATTTTGGTCAAGTATTAACATTCTTGCAACTTCTGCCAAGCATAGGGCTACTCCGCGGACTTCGCCCTTAAACATGCCGAGGCTGTGGCTTGCATCTATAAGTATTGACCATGCGTCTTCTCTTGTTTGAAGTTCTTCCCGAACAAAAATATCGGTACGCTGGCTTTTGCTAGCGATTACTTGTATGGCTTCTTGCAAATCCACAAATCCGCTTTCATGTTTAAAATCTTCGCCGCTGATGTTTTTTAAAAGCCTCAGCTGGTGCATTATACGCCTTATCGGACTGCCAAGAACTTCTCTTCTCCTTTGAAATTCTGCATAGTCTTCCACTGGAAACTCAAAATCCTCAAACTGAGTATCCTTTCCTATTTGAACGTAATTCTCCAAAATCTTTAATTTAGAATTTTCCTGTTCACGCCATGCCATCAAAACCTGATTCGCTTCACTTTCCTTCAAGCTTCCCAAGAAAGTTTTTAGTTGTTCTTCACCTTTGATTTCGGAATTAAGAACGTTTAACGCATCACCCATAAACTTTCGGATTTCCTCTTCTTTTGGTATGTATGACTCATAGAAAGGGTCGTTTGTTCCATGGCACTCGGTGTATAACAATGAGGGAACTTCAAAGTTTTCTCCGTAAACCGTTAAAGCATCGTAAATTTTGGTGGCAGCGCTTATTCGGTTATCATCTGTTGGGTTTTCTCCAACTTTCTGGAGAATGGAGGTTATTGCCTTAACATCCGTAAACGTTTCATCTTTTAGGTTTCCCTTAATTTTTCCAAAATTATAGTTTAAAAGTGATGAAGCCATAACACGCATTGCATCGTTTGGAAGATTTTCAACATTTTTCATTCTAAGAAGAGAAATAGCATTTGCATAGGCTATTTCTGGAAGCATCCAAGGAAACATCCGCCTTAAATACTCGTTTATTATGGCATCTTCGACAAGACTTATTACAAAAGTTGCCATGTAAGGATTTTTTCCTTTCGCCCAATTAGAATATATGGAAAAATTTGAAAAATGGGCGTGCATGCTTAAGTGGTAAACTGAAGCCTTAAACAAATACCAAATAATTTTCTTATGAGTTGAATCTTGAAGGTTAAATTTTAACCCTTGAAAATAAGCGATTTTTTCGCTTAACCTTTTAGGTTTAACTAAATGGAAAACAAAACCTCTGCTGTCCTTTCCAAGATAAGGATATTTTAGGTCATCGTGAAGAATAACTTTCAGTTCCTCATATGTCTTTTTTGTTATTCGGGGAACAGCTGACCATGCAAACTCAAAAAAGTTCAATTTTCAAACCCATATTATGCAGATTCGAAGATGGATTCTACAACACGTTTTACGGCTGCTTGTATTTCCACATCATCGCTTGTGGTTCCAACAATGGTTTCCACCGCCGCCTCAATAGGTCCACATCCATCCGCAATTAAAGTTGCCCAATTAATTAGGTCGCCGGGAGAAGGCCCATAGGGCAGGTCGCCGTTTTTGTATTGTCTTCTAAGTTCAGCGCCTACCCTAACTATCTTTTCAGCTGTTTTTTGGTCTATTCCACTTCTTTTCATGAGAAGTTCTATTTCGTCTGGTGATATTTTGTCGCCAACGCTTAAGTAATCGAAGTTTATCCACACGGACATACGCCTTCTTAAGGCTGCGTTTAACGGTTTTGTTCCAGCGAATTCTGATGAGAAGGGGTTCATTGAAATCACCAGATAACCATAATGGTGTCTGTTTACTATTTCATTGTCTTTTTCCGTTAGGACAAGGTGTCCCCTCGTGTCTAAGACTGGATTTAGCCTTGTGGCTATGTCTTGCTTCATCATGTTTGCCTCGTCTAAATATAGCAAGCCGCCATTTCGGCACCACATCACTATTTGTCCATCAATCCAGTTTTCCTTTCCGAGACCTATGTATCTGCCAAACAAGTCATAAGCGGATGTTTGCAAGCCACAGTTTATTTCCCACATTGGAAGCCCGCAAAGCTCCGCCACCAAATAAACAACGTGCGTTTTTCCAGTTCCGCTTGGTCCAACTAAAGCGCACTGCTTAAAATAGTATAATGCGCGGACAATTCTTTCAACGTAATTGAAGCCTCTGTCTATGTATTCGGGAGTGTTGCGGGGTATAAGGGACTGCACGACTTCTGGAAAAATATAGCCAGAATGTAAATCATACTTTTCTATTCGATACTTTTTTCGGAGTTCTGCGTGTGTAGCTGAAGTTATGTTGGCTGTTTTTGTTATTGAAACTGATAGTCGTGTGTCTTTAACTTCTGTTTTTATTTGTTCCTCTACGATATAGCCAGTTTCGCTTTTCTGTTTTTTTCCGCCTTGAAATCCGAAGCCGACTGTTGCGGCTACAATCGGTGTTTCCTTTAGCTTCTGCTTTGTGCTTGACAAAATGTTTTCACCTTGAGTTTTCTATAAGGTTTATTGGCGGGAAGCGATTTAAATCTTACTTCTCACGATTTAGTACACTGAATTAGTCCACACACAAATCACAACAAAAGCTCACCCAAAACATTCTGAAGCGCGTTCTTATCCCTCAAATTCCGAAAGATGGCTTTACCACTACTGTAAAGGCGAAAAGAAACCCCCTTAAATGTTAATTCAAAAATTATGTTGGAAATTGACTTTTCTATTTTCGCTCTTTTCAGAATTTTTGCGATTACGTTTTCTCGCTTGTCATATTTGAATATTACAATAAAGTCCCTTTCCTCACCGCATGTTTCTTCAATTCTAGCCACGTAATCCTCGACTGCAACCATAAACTGCTAAAACTCCTTCAAAATTTCAACAAACCTATCTATTTCTTCACGGGTATTGTAAATGTAAAAGCTTGCCCTAACTGAGGATTTCAGCTTAAACGTTTGATGTAATGGTTGGGCGCAGTGGAAACCGCTTCTAACCATAATGCCATAATTATCAAGGAAAAGGGCAACATCATGCGAATCCAAACCTTCAACGCCGAAGGGAATTATTCCACATTTAATTGACACGTCTTTAGGACCGTAAACCATAACGTTTTTGCATTCCGCCATCCGTTGCATGACGTATCTGGTTAACATTTCCTCATGCACCTTCACATTTTCCATGCCCACACTCCTCAAATATTTCACCGCTTCCATTAACCCGATGCCACCGCAAATGTTCGGTGTTCCAGCTTCGAATTTCCAAGGCGAAACATTCCAAGAAATTTGGCAACGTAAAGTTTTAGGGTTGAAGGAAACTTCACGTATCATTTCGCCTCCGCCTTGAAAGGGCTCCATCATCTCAAGAATTTCACGTTTTCCATATAAAACGCCGATGCCTGTTGGACCGAGCATTTTATGTCCAGAAAAAGCGAGAAAGTCCACGTCTAAATCCTTAACGTCCACGGGCATGTGGGGAACCGATTGCGCTCCATCCACAAGCGTTAAGGCGCCCCAATCGTGGGCGACACGCACAATCTTTTTCACGTCGTTTATAACTCCAGTCACGTTTGAAACGTGGCTGATGCACACAATCTTTATTTTTTTCGAAATTTTACTTTCAAAATCCCCATAATCCAAAGTTCCATCTGCTTTTAAACTCACATATTTAACGGTGAAGCCCCTAACTTTTGAAAGGAGCTCCCATGGGACGATGTTGCTGTGATGCTCCATTAAAGACACTAAAACTTCGTCGCCCTTTTTCAAGTGGCGGCAACCCCAAGCATACGCCACCAAGTTTATGGCTTCGGTTGTGCCATTAACAAGGATTATTTCTTCGATTCCGCGGGCGTTTATGAAATTGGCAACTTCCCTATGCGCTTCTTCATAAAGTTCTGTTGCCTCTTGAGAAAGCGTGTGAACAGCTCTGTGGACGTTTGCGTTGTGGTTTTCGTAAAAGTTTTTGATGGCTTCAATAACTTGCTGTGGCTTTTGCGAGGTTGCCGCATTATCAAAGTATATTAGCGGGTAATTGTTTATTTTTCGCTTTAATATAGGAAAGTCTTCACGAATTTTATAGGGGTCTAACATCACTTTTCCCCTGAAGTTTTAAGCCTCTTTTCAAGTATTTTCGCCAGCTCCTCCTCCTCTAAAGCTTGTTTTTCCTCAAAGCTTAAATCCTTAGGCAACCAAGAAGGCGGAACATCCTTATCCCTATAATATTTTCTTATGGCTCTGTGAAGGGCGCCAACAGCTAACACCCCGCAATGGAATTTTATGCTTGGCAAACCGCCAACTGCTTCGGTAACCTTTTTCCAAGAAATTTTCCATGCATCCTCAAGTTTCATTCCCCTAATCATTTCAGTCAGTATGCTTGAAGTTGCAATGTTTGCGGCACAACCATAACTTTCAAACGAAGCCTTTTCAATAACTTCTTGCTCGTTAATTTTCAAATAAAAGGTTATCATATCTCCACATGCGGGGTTTCCCGCAACAGCGATAACCGTGGCGTCCTCCATTTTCCCAAGGTTTTTCGGGTTCCTAAACAATTCAAGAACTTTCGGATTATAGGGCAAAGGCATACGTGACATTGGTTAGTCCACCCCCGTAGCGCCAGTTATACCCCTAATCCTTTCAACAGCTTTTAGAATCACTTCCAAAACATAATTTATGTCTCCTTCACTGTGATACCTTGTAACCTTCATTAGTACACTGCCATGGGCTTCGCTGTATTTACGCCCTATAGCAACTAAAACGTGGCTCGGCTGCAAAATCCGCCGTGTGCAAGCGCTCCCGCTGGAAACATAAACTCCATTAAGGCTTAACTCAATCGTCAAAGCCTCGCCTTCGCATCTCAGAAAACTAACATTCACATTGTCGGGCGCACGCTTTTCGCCTCTTGGACCATTAAGTCTCGTTTCGGGTATGTTTCCAAGTATGCCGTCAATAAGCATGTCCCTTAACCTCCGCATTTTACCCACATTTCCAGCAAAATCTTTGAAGGCAAGCTCCGAAGCCACGGCAAAACCCACAATTAAAGGCGTGTTCTCAACTCCCGGCCAAAGCTTTTGCGTGCCTATTTGCCCCTCCAAAATTCTTTCTATGTTAACACCTTCCTTCACGTATAAAGCGCCTATTCCTCGTGGTCCTAAAATTTTGTAGCTGCTTAGTGTTGCGGAATCCACACCTAAATCTTTAACGTTTAAGGGAATTTTGCCATAAGCGTCCGAAGCGTCCGTGTGAAAAATTGCCTCTGGATTTTTGTCTTTAACTATTTCTAATGCCTCTTTAATTGGTTGTATAGTGCCAACTTCATGGTTTACAGCTGATAAGCTTACAAGAACAGTTTCCTTGTCAACAGCTTCGCTTAACTTTTCTAAATTTACGAAACCTTCACTATCAACGGATATTTTCTTTAGGGTGAAACCTTGTTTTTGAAGCATTTCAGCCACATGCAAAACGCTTAAGGGTTCAATTTCCGAAACCAAGATTTTTACACCTTTCACCTTGGTTGCAAGGGCTGCTCCAATAAGCGCCAAGTTGTTGGCTTCAGTTTCTCCTGGAGTAAAGTTAATCTCCTCAACGTTTTTGCATCCCAAAAACGTGGCGATTTTCTGTTTCGACTCCATAATTGTTTCAAAAGCTTCCCAGCCTGGCTTATGCGTTAATGTTGGGTTGCCGTAAGCGCGCTGGTTAAAATATGGTAGCATTGCCTCCACTATTTCTTTTGGGGTTATGCTTGAGTTTTCAATGTCTAAGTAAACTTCTCTTTTCAATCCCTCATGTGCTTTGAGCAGTTCTCTAACGTTTTCAACCATTTCCTTCAAGTCCACAATTTCTATGGCAAGGTTGTATTTAGGCTGTTTGCCTTTTAAATGTCAATTTTGCATTTGCTGGGACACTGCAAAATTGCCTAGCCTCTCTAGTTTTCACTAACGTTTTAAATTCGTGTTACGTTATTGTGTTGTGGAAAAGGGGAAGTGGGCGCGTTTAAGTGAAGGTTGTGGATTTGTCGATTCCTGAATCTGTAAAAGAAGTTTTGGTTAGACTTGGAATTGTTGAGCTTTATCCTCCGCAAGAGGAAGCCATAAAAGCTGGAGTTCTTGAAGGTGAAAATTTGGTTTTAGCCAGTCCAACAGCTTCTGGAAAAACTTTAGTGGCGGAGTTTTGCGCCCTCAAGCATATATTGGAAAAAAATGGAAAAACGATTTATTTGACCCCTTTAAGGGCTTTGGCAAACGAAAAATTTGAGGAATTCAAAAAATACGCTTCAATAAGGAAAAGTGACGGAAAACGAGTAAGAGTTGGAATAAGCACAGGCGATTTTGACAGTAGTGACCCGTGGCTGGAGCGGTACGACATAATTATAACGACAAATGAAAAAGCCGATAGCCTTTTGAGGCATAGAGCCAAATGGATGGACGACGTTTCCCTAATAGTTGCTGATGAAGTGCATTTGTTGAATGATGTTGAGCGTGGTCCAACTTTGGAGGTTGTTTTGGCAAGGCTTATGCAAATCAACCCCGATTTGCAGATTTTGGCTTTAAGCGCAACGATAAACAATGTTGAGGAAATTGCTGAGTGGCTTAAGGCGGTTTATGTCACAACTGATTGGAGACCCATACTCCTAAAGGAAGGTGTTCTCCTACATGATGAGGTTCAGTTTACGGATGGAAGTGCCCGCAAAATAGAAAGGGAAACCAGAAACTCAGCCATAAACTTGGCTTTAAACACCGTTAAAAATGGTGGTCAAGCATTAATCTTCGCTGGAACACGCAAAAACGCTGTTACGCTTGCAAAGAAAGTTGCTGGCGTTATTGGAAACGTGTTAACTAAACCTGTAAAGCGCTCGTTGGAACACGAAGCGGAAAGGATTTTGGCAACTGGCGAAAGAACAAGAATAAGCGAGTTACTTGCCGAACTAGTCAAATGTGGCACGGCTTTCCACCATGCTGGTTTAGGCGGAGAACACCGAAAAATAATAGAAAACTCCTTCAGAGAAGGAAAAATCAAAGTTTTAACTGCAACTCCAACATTGGCTTTCGGCGTAAACCTGCCAGCCAGAACAGTAGTCATCCAAGATTATAGGCGGTACGAGCCGGGATATGGCTATTACCCAATAAGCGTTTTGGAGTATAAGCAAATGGCTGGCAGAGCTGGAAGGCCAAAATATGACCGTGTTGGAGAAGCCATTTTAATAGCCAAAACAGGCGACGAAGCAGACTATTTAATGGAAAGCTACATTTTAGCGCGTCCAGAACGCATTTGGTCAAGGCTTGCAGTTGAGAGAATATTGCGAAGCCATGTTTTGGCAACCATCGCAGCGGATTTCGCCCACACCGAACATGGAATCTACGAGTTTTTCGGCAAAACATTCTATGCATACCAATACGAAACAGGCGCCATCAAAAGCATAATAGCAAAAATCCTCAAGTACCTTTATGACGAGGAAATGATTGATGTCAGAGGCGAAAACATTTACGCCACAAAATTTGGCAAACGAATAAGCGAACTCTACATCGACCCAGTTTCAGCGGTTATAATCCGCAACGCTTTAAGGCGGAAGCTCACAATCCTAACGGAATTAAGCTTTCTCCAAATGATAGCGCATACTCCAGACATGGGACCGATAATAAGACCATACTCGCGGGAACTAGACCAAATAGCAGTTTTCATGGAAGAACACAAACCAGAATTCCTCGTGGAAGTACCAGACGAATGGGAAGACCGCATAACATACGAACAATTTTTGGGCGAGGTGAAAACGGCAATGGCGCTCAAAGCTTGGATTGAAGAGATGATAGAAGACGAAATAATAGAGCGCTTCCACGTGCAGCCAGGCGACCTTTACAGAATAATTGAAAATGCAAAGTGGCTGCTTTACGCAACACACGAGTTAGCTTTGCTTTTCGGCAGAAAAGAAATTTTACCCCAAATCAGCGAGTTAATGGAAAGAGTGGAAAAAGGCGTCAAAAAAGAGCTTTTACCAATAGTTAGGCTTGAAGGCGTCGGCAGAATCCGCGGTCGCATACTATACAATGCAGGATACAAAACAATAGAAGACATAAGGCTTGCAGCCATCGAAAACTTGATGAATCTGCCGTCGATTGGTCCAAAACTGGCAAGAAAAATTAAGGAGCAAGTCGGCGGCTTCGTGAAGAAGGAAGCATGGGAGAAACTTGAAAAAGAAGAATGGAAACAAAAAGCAATAACAGAATATTAATATTGCTAATCCACTCATAAAGACAATCCGATTTTGTAAAGGATATTATCCAACGCTAACGGCGATACCTTATACTTGGTTTTCACTCGATTTGCCAAATAGTTGAAGTTCACATAGCTTTCACCATCTTTAACCTCTTCGACACTACTAAAAATTCGTGAAAGTCCTCTGAGTACCTCTTTATTATAGATGCAATACTTCTTTGGATTATAAGCGAAAAGAATTGATGAAATGACTCCTATACTGATCCCACGAGGTTTATCAGGAGAATATAGTATTGTATCAATTCTATTTATAAGGTCTTCTCCTTCATCAAGAAGATTGCGAAAGGTAATGTTCAGTTTTCGCAAGTCATTTCTCAGAATCAAATTAATGTTTCGCCTTGCGACCGGCGAAATGGCAGCAGTATGCTCATTTATCCTGCTAAGAAGTACGTATATTTCTTTTTTAGATAAATTCTGTTTCTTCAATTTCCTAGCAATCTTTTTAGCGATATCAAAAGATTTCTTCCTCTCATGAAGAATAGTTGAATCTGGTCTATTTTCAAGGATAATTCTTTTTATTTCTCCTTCATTTTTGGAAAAATCTTTTTGCTTAATGGGAGGTGGTTCAGGATTAGGTAATCCACCTTTACGCCTGTATTCCTTCATTTCATCCCAGTATTTTTTCATATTTTGAATATCACCATCGGAGATGTCTTCAGCATCGCTCCAGATTTTTTCAAAGATAACAACAATTAATCTAAGCGCTTCATTCTCATCAATAACAACCCCGACTTCTATTCTTCTGGAAAAAGCATTCAATGATAAATTAGCCGAACCTACTATTGCCTTATTATCAAAAATAAAAACCTTTGCGTGGAGATTTGCTAACTTTTTAACTTTAGCTACTTTTAGAAGTTTTTCAACAACATACGGATTAGTTGCACCATTACCAACGCTTGCTCTACTTAAATCGACAACGAATCGTTTTTCAGAAGCTTTAATATTCCCAAGAATTTCATTTACTCCTTCTCCCACGTAAGGTGATGCAATGAGGACTCTTTTCCTAGCCTCCCTTGAAAGGGATTGTACTATGCTCAGATATTCTGTATATTCACTATTCCAGTTATAAACAATCTTCAACAATAACACCCTAATTAACCAGACCTCTGGATTTACGTTCTTTCATAGTTTTTTTAACCATGCGAACCACTTGTTGTTGAGTTGTTCCCAAATAATTTTTGGGTTTTAAGGCTTCAGCAATTTCTTTCTCATTTAGTTTATTACGCACAACCTTGTCTCCTAAGAGAACTTCCTTGAAAGGTCTCTTTTCCAACTCGCTTTTTATCGTCAATTTCCTTAGTAGTTCGTGGGCTTCTTGGCGGCCCATGCCCTTGTTTGTTAATGCTATCATAACAGCCTCAGACATTGCACGTCCTTGTGTTAACTCGATGTTTTTCAGCATTCGTTTTTCATCAACGCGCAAGTTGGCAATTATGTTTGTCATTAAAAAGAGCATGTAATCCACTAATATGCATGTTTCGGGGATTATGAAGCGTTCAGCTGAGGACTGCGTTAGGTCTCTTTCATGCCAAGTTACAACGTTTTCTAATGCTGGAATGGTGAGGCTTCTGACTATTCTTGCTAAACCGCATATTCTTTCACATGTTTCTGGATTTCGTTTGTGAGGCATTGTTGAACTGCCAACTTGCCTTTCAACTTCAAAAGGCTCGAAAAGTTCGCCAATTTCTGGACGTTGCAACTCGCGGATTTCCGTGGCGAAATTTTCAAGCGTGGACGCTATCAACGCTAGTAGGCATACGAGTTCAGCGTGGCGGTCTCGCTGCACAATCTGCGTGGAAATGTCAGCGGCTTTTAACCCTAAACGTTGCATAACCAACTCTTGGATTTGCATGGCTTTAGCGCCTAAACCAGCTTGTGTGCCAACCGCCCCGCTCATTTTTCCAACCAAAACCCGCTCCTTACATTGCCTAAGCCTCTCGATGTGTCTTGAAATTTCACGCATCCAAACCGCAAACTTAAAACCCAAAGTTATAGGCAAAGCGTGTTGACCATGTGTTCTGCCCATCATTAAAGTACGCTTGTACCGCAAAGCCTTCTCCATCAAAACCCTCTCAAACTCATTCAATTTTTTCTCAATGAGCGCTAAAGCATCTTTCAACTGCAAGGCCGCGGCAGTATCCACAATATCATAGCTTGTCGCCCCAAGATGAACATAAGCGCCGCTTGGTCCACAAACTTCCACCAAAGCCCTAACCAAAGCAGCAACATCATGCCGTATCTCACGTTCAATCTCTTTAATACGGCTTAACTTAACATGTTCCAAAGAGGCTTTAGCGGCAATTTCTTCAGCATCTTTCAGCGGTATATTACCAACCTCAGCATGCGCCAAAGCCAAAGCAGCCTCAACATCAAGCATCTTTTGGATACGCGTTTCCTCTTCGAAGATTCTCCGCATTTCAGCAGTTCCATAACGACCAGTATCAATAGGAAGGATTGGCAAATTTTTCCCCTCGCAAAAGAATAGAGGAACGATTAAAGATAAATGCCTTTATTTCTGGCTTAGTGCATTAAAGCGTAAATTGAAGGTTCTTTTGTATGGGAGCGATTGTGGCTGTTGTGAACAAAAAAGGCGGAAATGCGGCGGAAACGGCGGTTGCCATGCTTGAAATGTTAAGGCGTAAAGGCGTTGAAGCTTTTGGGATAGCATCTCCAAACAATGTAAGGATAGAAAAATCGTTAGAAGCTTTAAAAAACTGTGAAGTCAAATCACCCATAGTAATTGGATATGCATTCTCAAAAATTTTTGTTTCAGACAAGCCTCAACCAGTAATGCTTGAAGATGCAACGTTGGTTTTTTATGGAAGAATTTACTCGGCTGAAGTGGAAAACTCTGTTGAAAATCTTGCCAAAACCCTCAAACAAAACCGTGAAGAACAATTGGAAAGCTTAATTAAAAAAACTGTTGGTGACTTCGCTTTTGCAGTGGCTGAAAAGGAAAGGATTATTGCGAGCAGAGACTCCATGGGTGTTCGCCCGCTTTATTATGGTGAAAATGGGGATTTGGTGGCTTTAGCGTCTGAGCGCAAAGCCTTGTGGAAAATTGGGATAGAAAAAGCGTATTCTTTTCCGCCTGGCAACATAGCGTTTATTGACATGTATGGTTTCAAGTTCAAACCAGTAAGAACACTTGTTTATTTGAAGGCAAAACATGTAACAATGGAAAAGGCTGTTGAAAAGTTAAAGAATCTTTTGGAACAATCAATTAGGGAAAGAGTTTCAGGGCTGGTGGACGTTGCTGTTGCCTTTTCAGGCGGATTGGACAGCAGCTTAATAGCCTTCCTAGCCAAAAGGTTGGGGGTAAATGTTCACCTAATCCACATAAGTCTAAAAAACCAATTGGAAACGGAACACGCAGAAAAAGCGGCAGAAGCACTTAAACTGCTAATTCACACACGCCTTTACGAAGAACGGCAAGTGGCGGAAACCATTCCAAAAGTTGTTTGGCTTGTTGAGGAGCCTGACCCTGTTAAGGTAAGCATAGGCACGGCATTGTATTGGGCGGCTGAAACCGCTGCTGATTTGGGTTTTAGGGTTTTGTTGGCTGGGCAAGGTGCGGATGAGCTTTTCGGAGGCTATAAAAAATATGCAAGCTACTATGTATTGTATGGCGGAGAGAAAACAAATGAAATAATGTTTGGTGATGTCGCCAAAATGTACGAGAGCAATTTTGAAAGAGATCTTAAAATATGTAATTTTCATAATGTGGAGTTGCGTTTGCCTTTTGCAACTTACAAAATAGCTAAATTCGCCGTGGAATTGCCGACAGCGTTGAAAATCAGTTTAGACGACGAACAGAGGAAAATTGTGTTGAGGAAACTCGGCGAAAAAGTTGGTTTGCCACAGTTTATAGTGGAAAGACAAAAAAGGGCAGTGCAATACGCAACTGGCATAAATTATGCTCTTGGAAAATTAGCCAAAAAGGAAAGCCTATCCCAAAAAGCGTATGTGCAGAAAATATTCAAAACAGTTTTCAAATTGGAAGGTTAACAATGAATAAAACGGCTGTTGTTTTCTCGCCGAAGTATTATGAGCATAACCCCGGCGTAAACCATCCAGAATCGGCGAGGCGGCTCGGCGCAATCATTAACGAGTTGAGAAGGGGTAAGCTTTCTAAAAGTAGGAATTGGCGGTTTGTTGAACCTGAAAAAGCCAGTTTAGAAAATGTCAAGTTGGTTCATGATGTTGATTATATAAGGTTTGTTGAGGCTGTTTGCAAGTCTGGAGGAGGTATACTGGACTCCGAAGACACTGTGGTTTCGCCGTTGAGTTTTGAAGTTGCCCTTTACGCTGTAGGTGGAACGTTAAAGGCTGTTGACCTTGTAATGAACGGGAAATTTCAAAACGCTTTTGCTTTGGTTCGCCCGCCTGGGCATCACGCTGAAAAGTTTCGGGCTTTGGGCTTCTGCATTTTCAATAACGTCGCAATAGCTGCTGAACACTTGATTAGGCATTATAGCCTAAAAAGGATTTTAATTTTGGATGTGGATGCGCATCATGGAAATGGCACACAAGAAACATTCTATGAAACCAAAAAAGTTTTATACATAAGCTTACATCAAGACCCAACGGGTTTTCCGGGAACGGGCTTCATAGACGAGGTCGGAAGGGGCGAAGGCTTAGGCTTTAACGTTAATATTCCATTTCCGTATGGAACGGACGATTTGGTCTACTTGAAAGCGGTAGAAGAGGTTGTTGCGCCAATAATTCGTGGGTATAAACCGCAATTTATTTTGGTGTCTGCTGGTTTAGATGGGCATTACACAGACCCAGTTGCAGACCTTTCCCTATCAACCCAATGTTACCAAAAACTTTATGAAACAATAGTTAAGTTGGCATTTGAAACGTGTGAAGGCAAACTTGTTTCGGTTTTTGAGGGAGGCTACAGCCTAAAATTTGTTGGGAAAATAGCTGCCATTGCCATTGCAAAAATGAGTGGAGCACCATACGTTATAAGCGATAAAGTTCCAGTGGCTAATAGGCGTGCTAGAAGGCAAGGTGAGAAAGTTATAGAGGAAGTGAAGAAAGTTCAGAGAAACTTTTGGTATGTAGACTAAAAACGAGTTTTATTCTTTTATGGTTTATGTGTTGTTGTCGGTGTTTTTCTTTAAACAACAACAAAAGGGACTTACACTTCCGTGGTTGAAGTTTTACTAAAATACTATCTAAAAAGGAAAGGGGGAGTGCGCAGGGTTATTCTATGACTTGGATTGCGTTTTCTGGACATTGAACTTCGCATGCTCTGCACACTAGGCATTCTTCAGTTTTAACTGGAACAGATTTTCCCTCTTTAAGCTCGTAAACCCCAACTGGACAAGTGTCCACACATGTGCCGCAACCAGTGCATTTGTGATTATCAACAACTATTTTCACCATGGACTTTTCACCTTCTTCCAACAAACTTTCAATGAAACCAAACAGTAAAATAAAAGTGTTTAGGTTGCCTAGTGGATTTCTTCACGTAGCCTCAATAGAATTCCCTTAATTGCTGTTTCAGCCTTGTCTTTTCGACGCTGGTAATCAGCCAATAGCCTTCTGTAAGCCTCCAATGAAAGCTCGCCGCGGCTGTGGCGGGCTTCAATACTTTTGATGCTGGCTTCAACTTCGGTTATTTCTGTTTCTGCAACTTCAAGTTGCCGCACCAAATCTGCGTAGTGACCACCGGCCGCACGCATTCGTTCTTTAAGTTCTGTTAGTTTTCTGGATAAACTGTTGAGGCGTGTTTTCAAAGTTTCTCTTTGCACGTTATACCTGCGCCGTGGAATCTTTCCCTTACGCACCCTAACCTCAAGCGACTCCAAATCCGAAATTATTTTTTGCTTTTCCTCATAAGTATCCGCAAAAGACTTAATGTGTTCTGGGCTTAATCTTACGGCTATTGTCGGCAAAGGCACAGCAACCTCAGCAGCTTTAGGTCTTTTCCAAACAACAGCAACAGCCAATCCCACAAGCGTTAAAGCCCACATCCACAATGTAGGACGGAAAGAAAGCCACAAAGGATTATACTCATACACTAACGAAACATTTTTTGAAGGAACAACGCTTTCAAGATAGGTAACACCTTCCACGCTTAAAACGGCAGTTTCTTGGAATACGCTTCTCGTTACGCCATAGGAAGCACCAACCAAACTTTGAATCTTTGCACCTTCAGGCAAAACAATGTTTAATGAAGCTTGCTTAACATAACAATTCAAATTTTTGAAAAGAAGAGGCGTCACATTAATGTTATAAGCGTTTATGTAAGCTTGGCTGAGCAAACTATATTTTACAGCGAACCTTGTTGATCCGCGGCTTTCTAAAGGCAACGAAAAAGTAACCTTATAACTATTTCTTTCCGCATCTATTGGCTCAAGGTCAAGCATTTTTCTCCCAAATTGGTCTTCCGCTCTCAAGTTAGAGGCGTTGTAGGGAACAACCACCTCAACATAATCTATATTTTTAGGCGATTTACTTGTTATGTGATAGCTGTCTGAAACTTCTATTTCGCCCGTTCCGCTTATTTCCATCTGACGTCCAAGCGCATTTATGTCGAAAAGCTGTATTTTGTCGCCAGTAAAAGTGAAATTCAAGTTTGCAAGTGAATAAGTGAATGCGGGTAAAGGCGCCTTAGAATAAGTAGTGTCATTAACTACTTCGTCATCTTTCGTAACAACAATGTTTTCCGCTTCTTCTGGCAAAACAATTGTAACAGTACAGTTTTCGGCTTCTTCTGTTAAACTAGGGTATGCAGGAAAATCTAAGTTATAGCTTGAATCTGAAACTTTGAGAAGATCATTTGAGAGTATAAACGCAACGGTGAAATTCCGTGAAACCCCAAATATTTCGACACCGTAAAAACCAATTCTATCTTTTAAGGGAACGTTAAGTTGCACTTGGAAAATAGCAGTGGAGTTGTAGGCTACACATTTAACAATGTGTGAGCCATACTTATATGGAAATCCAATAAGAAAACGATTGGGCGCACTTTCACTTATCTCGATAGCATCGCTGATTAAAATATAACCATTGTATAAGATTTCTATTCTATGATTAACACGTGTTATTTTGTAATCGCTTTGGGCAGCAACCAATTTGATGTTTGGCGTATAGAAGGCAAGAATAAGCATCACCGTAACAGTTGTCATTATTAACATCGAAGCTTTTCTCTTCACACGAGTTTCCCTCCACACTTTTTAGGAGATTTTAAACCTTATTTAAATGCTGAGCCTATTTATTTACTTTTATGAAGCAAACCGCCCTTGCAGGCAAGCTCAAACATGAAGACTCGCCGTTTCTTCCCTTGAGAATCCTCCTGAAACTCATCCCACCAAGAAACAACTTTGTACTCGCCCAAAAAGGCATATCTACCAGGAGATTTCTTCTCAAAAACATAGATGGGGTAACCCTTTTCCATCTGCTGTTTTAAAACCAAGTTGCCCCTACTCATTTTTTGGTTTCCATGACGACCCTCCCCAGTGTACAAAAGGCGGTCGCCGATTTTTCTGTCTTCATACGGAATTCTTGTAAGGTCTTCAGAAGTTTTATGCAAAACCGTGATGAGAACCACATGTTTAATTCCCGTCCGTAAGCTTCCGCTATATCTTATGCCCCTTTGCACGCAAACATCAAAAATCCTTGAAATGTCTCTGTTACTTAACACTTGACCAATTTCCAGCTTCATACTAAACTTTACTTTCTAATTTTCTTAGAGATTCTATCTGTTGGGGAAAAATTCTCTGCAAATCTGAAATTTTTCGGTTTAGGAGACCAAAATATACATTATCATGGTATCTTTTAAGAAGCCTCCACGCCTCTTTAGGATTTCCTCCGGACTTTTCTAATGCCTCCATTAATTCTTGGCTGTTGTTGCTTGTTTTCATGAAGAGTGAAAGCAGATGATCTTCAATTGTGTGCTTGCTATACCTATAAGAAGCGTTAAGTCCATTTATTGCAACTATAAATTCAAACTGGTGTTGAACGTAACTGCAATTGTATATGTAAAGTCTGTTTTGTTGTTCCTCTAAACTAAAGTGGATACTGTTTTCCTTCATTTCATTTTCTAACTGCGTTTTTAGATTATTTAATTCCTGATCGTCTTGGTCTATGGAAAATATAATTTTTCTTGTTCTCAGATTCTTTAGGATTGTTGAAATATGGGTTATTGCCCCAGTCAGTTGCCAATGTAGAGGAGGCAGCACTCTAAGTTTCATAGGAGTATTCCTCTTTGCCTTATGTCTATTCCAGCCTTTTCTAGCTCTTCGACCTCTTCCAATGTTAAATCCTTGGATTTTAACACACCTTCACGCAATTCTAACAATTTGATTATTGGGTTGTAATCTTCCAGCACCCCAGCAATTATTTTGGCGGCTTCCAAGCTGTGGGTTGAAACAAAAAGCTTAGTGTCTTTAACCACGTCTGCAAGCCACGATGTAACATAAGTCAGTAAAGACGGGTTCATGTGAGATTCTATATCATCAATTAACAACAGCGCAGGCTTAATATGCTCATAAAGAAGCGCTAAAGCCGCAAAAACTTGCGAACCACTGCCAACATCACCGAACCTAACCCCACGACCCCTCCTGTCCCGAAAATAAATTGTCTGGCTTCCACCAATGAAAGGCTCTAAGAGAAGATCGTCAAATTCTGCACCAACAGCCTCCGAAATTTTCTGAGCAACAACAGCCGTAAGTCCAGACGCCCTCAAATTAACCCAACGATTCCTAAGATACTCACATACTAAACCCAAAAGGGAAGGATGAAAGAAAACAGCCTCATCTATCCTTGACCGAAATTTAATAATTGAAGGATGTACCGAGTGTAAACGTGGAGGCGGCGATTCTTTTCTCAACTCACCTAATCCTATAAATTCTCTCGGGGTGATACTTGCATCTTCAATATGGACTTTAATTTCATCACCTTTTGTCATATCGAATCTAAGTGAAACTTCACCTAATTCCTTTTCTTCAAAGTTTATAGTTGCTATCCCACCATTATAATAATGGAATAAGAAGATGCTTGCTTCTGAACCTAATGTTGAGTGCATTGAGCTTAGAACTTCTAAGGCGCTTAATTGTCCCCTTCCTTCCAAGTAGCATGGTGCTGGACGGAAGGGGTTTGGAAGCAAGAATAAACTTTCAAGTATGGTTGTTTTTCCTGAGTTGTTCCCTCCGATTAGGATGTTAACTTTTCCAAGTTTGAGGGAACCTTCCTTAATTCCTCTAAAATTTTTAATTGTCAGCCCAACTTTCTCATTTTTCAACGTTTGCCACCATCAAAATTGCTTCGGTTACTTATTAAAGGTTTAAAGTACAATTAAAGGTTTACCAACAGTTCATTAAGCTCTTCAGCAATAAACAATCATGTAAAAGTTAAACACTATGAGGAAGTCTCAAGCGTTGCTTTACGATAGCGTTAAGAGGCATTTAGCCATTGAAAAATTAGTTACCCGCGCTGGCGTTCATGGTCAAGAGAAGAAGTATTACCGCATTAGACCGGCGAGGTGGTATGGTGGAATAGTTACGGCTGATTGTGTTGGTTGCGGTTTGCTGTGTAAGTTTTGCTGGGTTTCAGACAACATAATGTTTCGTCCAGCCACTGTTGGAAGGTTTTACTCTTCAAAAGAAGTTGCGTATGGCTTGGTTTCCTTAGCTGAAAAATGTGGATTGAACTTGTTGAGGATAAGTGGCGGAGAACCCACGCTTGGAAAGCAACATCTACTCCAACTTCTTGAAAACCTCAAAGGCAAAGGCTTCCACTTCATTTTGGAAACCAATGGAATACCAATAGCGTATGATGAAGGCTATTCGGAAAGTCTTTCAAAATATGGTTTTGTCCACGTGAGAGTTTCATTGAAGGGCTGCAATGAAGAAGAGTTTACGATGCTGACAGGTGCCAAACAAGAGGGATTTAAGTTACAGTTAGAAGCTTTAAAAAGGCTTGTTAATGCTGGGGTTAGTTGCCACCCATCGGTTATGGTGTCCTTCTCGCCGAGAAAAAGTCTCCAGACACTTATTGAGAGACTTAAACAAATTAGCCCGAAATTGGCTGAAGAATTGGAGATTGAAGAGTTAATCCTTTACCCCCACGTGATTAAGCGAATACAAATGAATAAACTAAAATATTACACGGCTTATTCGCCTGAAAATGTTCCGCCAGAAAGAGTCTAACGCTTGTTACAGTTCACCATGTTTAAGGTAGTAGTCGTTTTCTTTTTTGGGCCCAAAACTTCTTACGCCTTTCTGTTTCAGTTGCCTTCTAAGTTTTTCCGCATATTGCTTCTCTATTTCGCCTCTTTTCTCCATGTAAGCTATTATCTCTTCTGCTTGCTCTTCAGTGTCACATCGCCTAATAAAGTCTATTACGTCAGGCATGTAGTGAGTGAACCTTCCAGAAGACGCCTTTTCCCCAGGTTGAGTGTCCGTCCGCACAGAATTTATTGAAATTTTATTTTCGCCAGAATCCAATTCTCTGCTTAGGTTTGGAAAAAGCTTTTTAAAGGTTTCTTTGTCGAATTCCAAATTTGCACCTTCAGTTATATTGTATGGAAAACCAAATATTTAAAAGCACCCTAAGGTACAAACCGTCGCAAAGGATTTTCTTTAAACAGTTTCTCCAACTCTTGTATGGATAAACCCGTAATTTCATCTCCATATATCTCGCATGTTAATTTGCAGTTGGCCTCTTCTGGACTGCGAACGATGATTTCAAATTCCTCTTTGGTTGGTGATTCTGCATATATGTGAAATGAAGTTTTCTTTTGTCCCTTTTCAGTTACGTTTACCCATTCGGTTTTCACAATTTTGAAGTTATTTTGTTCCAAAATTTTTACAATGTCGCATGGTTCGTCATGGTACACTGTTATGTCTATATCGCTTTTACGGTGCGCTGTTCCACGCCAGACACTTCCAACCAAGATGGGGTCGTACGCCTTCAAAGTTTTCATAACTTTTAAAGCTTCTTCACGTCTTCGGATTAGGCGCTCTTTTCTGTTTTGACCCTCATTTTCCTCTGCAATTTTATCAAGTTCCATGGCGACTTCAAGATTTGTCGGAAGAAACTTAACCCCAAACGTTCTTGCCGCTTTCACCTTCGCTTGCTTATACTCCTTTTCAACTCCAAAATAAAGGAGGTTAGCCGCTTCCCTTGCAACTCTTCTCCTTAAATCCAAGGAATCTATGCCCAAGAAGGCACCAAAATTAACGTTTGATTACCTGTTCATACAATTCAATTGTTCTTTGCGCTATTTTATCCCATGTAAATTCGTTTAAAACTCTGCGCCTACCGTTTTCGCCAAGCCATCTCTTTTTATCGGGATTTTCTAAAGCGCTGGTTATGCCCCATGCAATATCTGCTGGATTGCTTGGATTTACATGATAGCCACATTGTCCCTCACCGCAAGCTACAACTATTTCACGCATTCCGCTGACGCCCGCCGCGCCGACAATAACTGGGCGTTTCATGCTCATGGCTTCGAGGGCAACTATTCCGAACGGTTCATAAAGACTTGGAAAAACTGCAACATCGCAAGCGGCATAGTGAACAATGCGTTCTTCTTCTGGAATAAAGTCAAAGTTAAATTTCACATGGTCATGCAATTTCATAGTTCTAACCAGATTAACCAAATAATCTTGTAAGTCGCCGACGCCCACAATAACCAGTTTTACATTCGGTATTTTCTGCAAGACCTGCGGCATAGCCATTATTAGTTTATCAACCCCTTTAACACCCACAAGCCTCCCAATAAAGAAAATCATAAGCTCATCATCCCTTACACCATAAGAATCCCTCAACTTCTTAATTTGCTTAAGGCTAACAGTTTCTGGATCATATTTTTGCGGGTCAACACCGTTATAGCATACTTGAATTTTATCTTTTGGAAAGCCAAGTTCAACAAGTTCATCTTTCATAGCATAAGAAACAGTTACAACTAAATCAGCGACTTTAGCTGCGCGAGCTTCTATGTTGCTTACAACTTCCGAGCCGTTTCCGAGGGTTCTGCCTTTCTCTGTGGAATGAACATGAAAAGCAAATGGCATTCCAACCTCTTTTTTGATTGTTATTCCACACATGGCTGAAAGCCAATCATGGGCAATTACGATGTCATACTTGAAATTTTCTTTCTTAATCAGTTCATTAACAAGTTTTGAAGCGCTCAGATAGTTATAGACAAGAATTTTGGAGAACAAGTGAATGCCTCTACCCCATTTTTTAACGTCATCTGCAATCACGTCGGGCAAAGAATCAGAAATGTCAATGTGTAATGGGCGGTGGATTTCGATGCCACGCCAAATTTCCCGTGTTGGAAGACTGCCAGCATCATCATTCATTGTGAAAACCGTAACATCATGGTCCATCAACACAAACTTCCGCGTAATTTCAGCCGCATATGTTCCCAAACCGCCTACAATTTTTGGCGGATACTCATACACGAGCACAGCCATCTTCATCTTTCAACACCAGCGTCTTCCAGCATTGTTGCTATTTGTTAATAAAAATAATTGCTTATTTACTTTCCTAATAATTTATTATTTCTCTTCAATCTGCAAGCATTTGCCATTGAAATACTGCGCTGCCAAGGTTTGGTTTAGCCCCCCAAAGAAGGGGAAAATTTGAAAAACTTTTAAGTATATAACCAATATAAATTAGAGAGTGTGTGACATAAATGAGTGTGTCGCCCGTTAAAAGGTTAGTTCTCGAAACCCTATGGCTACTTGATAAGCCTGCTAAGGCTGCTGACATAGCGAAGGAAAGCGGATTGGGTTTTCCACAAGTTATGATGCACATAATTGGGTTGACCCGCATGGGATACGCAAAGCAACATGAAAAAGGCTATTATGCAATAACAGAAGAGGGCAAGAAAGCCCTTGGTTTTCCAGAGATAGATAAAGGAAAAGCCAGCGAAATTCTGTCTTATTTACCAGTGGAAAAATCTTTTCACTTTTATGCAGACATTGGAAAACCCTTAAACATTTATGCAGTAAGCCTCCAAGACTTCTGCGACAAAATACAGAAGGTTAACATAAGCTCACTGGAATTCCACATTAACCGTGGAGACTTTGAAGCATGGTTTACAGCGCTAGGCGACATCGAACTAGCAAGAAAAACACTACTCATCAAAGAACAAAAACTTATAGGAGAAGACCTGCGAAAAAGACTTTACGAAACTGTAAAGAGCAGATGTGAAGAACTGGCGAAAATAAGAAAACAATAAACCATCGCCTTTCAACGAATCCAACAAAAACGCAGAGCGAAAAGTCAAGGGTCTTGCTAAAAGTTTCGTTACTGGCGAAAATGCGAAATAAATAAAGGTTCTGTATTAAGTGTTAGGGGACAATCCAATGGAGAAGTTTAGGGCATTATCCGTCAAATTGCCCGAAGAAGTCTACAAAGAAATACTCTTGCGGGTTCCAGAAGGTGAAAGAAGCAATTTCATCAGAGACGCCATAACCGAAAAACTCCAAAAAACACCCAAACCAGACAAAATTTTAGAGCTTGAAGAAAGACTTGACAAAGTGGAACGTGAACTTGCAGAAATAAGAAAATACCTTGCGGATTTAGAACTCCTCACGTACGAACGTGAAAAAATAAATCCACACATTTTCTGCACAGACGAAATAGACCACAAAATAATAGATTACCTCCTCCACTACAAAGGCGCAACCACACCAGAACTGGCAGAATACCTAAAAACAAACAGATGGCTCATCCTAAACAGATTAAAAAGAATAGAGAAAAACTCCAAGAAACAACTTGGAAAACCCATAATAAAATACCACGCCGCAGAAAAATCAGGAAAGAAAAAAGCTTGGTGGATAAACGAAGAACTAACCGAAACATAACAATTTTACATAAGCATAATCCTAATTTAGCAGAGAGGGCCCGTAGCCCAGTATGGATTAAGGCGCCGAACTCACAAAGTGCGCAAGCCTCCGGACGCCGAAAAGGAAGAAAGCCGGAGAACAGGGGTTCAAATCCCCTCGGGCCCGCCAAAAAATAAAAGAATACAAGCCCTTAGGCTTTTGCTTTTATGAGGCTATTTCTGTTATGGCTTTTGCCACTTGCTTTATAAGACCGCTTTTTCTCGCGTTCCAGATTTCTATACCCATGATTTTTCCGTTTTCGTCCAGTTCAAGATGCGCGTCTGGATCTGCCTCTATCACCTCGTGACTAGGACCTTCTTTAAATAGTAGATAGAATATGTCCACTGATTTGTCGTACCATGCCCTTACTTTATTTTTTCCATACATCTCTCACCATCTTGGTTTTAAGGAGTCTGTCGAGTTTAGTAGTGTAGTAAAGCGTTATAACCTTAACTACGTCCTCACCCATTTTATAGATGAGAATAACGGATTTAGCGTTAACCTTCTTCACAGCCACAAAGGTTCCATGTTCAACATCTTCATAAACATTGTCAAGAAACCTTAAAGCGGTTTATACATCCGCTGTCTCCATGTTTCTCCTACGCATCTTTTCTAAGGCATGAAGACTAAACTGAATAGACATGTTCCCACAGTATTCACATGCTATGTAATACGTTTAATGAATAATAAAATATTCTCTTGGCATGGATTTATAGCCCCCCGTCAAAACAGGATTAATCGGCGCAAACGGCAGTTTAATAACGGAAAAACTAGAGAGAGCCACAGCTAATATGCTAAAACTTTCATCTCATAAAAGCCTACTTGAGCTGTTTTCGCTGGCATATTTGCATTTAATGGTATAGGAGTTTTTCTTCGTATTTTCTTAGGTGTTCAGTTGCTTCGCTTACATCCATGAATAAAGAGTCTACTCTTTCCACATCTTCCAGCGTTACGGATTTGTGTTTCATGGCTGCTGCGTTTTGAGCGGCTAAACTTAGAAGTTGCACTGCATATCTAAGCGAAGATTTTACGCCGATTTCCGTAAGTTTCTCTAGCGCATCATTTTCTATGGTTACTTTTTCTTCTCTTGCTCTTATGGTCAGGATTTCTCTTATGCTTTCTCGGTCATACTCGTTTGTGGCGATTATTACTGAGCGGTCTAAAAGGTCTAATGGGAAACCCATTGGGCTTTTCACGTCTGTACCGCGAATTGTTGTTACGCCGCGGTTTGTTGCCAAAATGATTATTGGGACAAGTTCGCTTTCTAAGGCTCGTCCCAGAAAGCTGAAGGCTTCCAAATCCAGCAGGTGGCTGTCGTCGATGAATAGGACGCCTGGGTGGATGAAGGCTTTTCCAGAATCCACCCATTCCTTTACTTGTTGGTCCACTGCCATGCGCACTTCTGTGTCTATTTCCTTTGATTCTGAACCTCCGAAAAACAGTGAGAAGAAGCCGCCTGACCGCTGTTTTGCGTTAATTTCGTCCAAATCAGCCAATGTAAGCGAGTAAACAAATTCCTTTTCTTTTAAAACATCGCCTGTTGGTCTTGGAATTTTTTGGCTTGTGTCCACATCGTAAGTTTTGCCTTTTGCACTTTCCAAGCTTAAACCGAGGTTTGCAACCCTTCCAGTTTCGGCATCAATTTGGATAACGTGTCCTTCAGTTATTCCTTGCTGAATTATTTGTTGTGCAATGGAGGCTCCAGCCTCTATGGTTTTTTCTTGTTTTGTAGTTTTTAATGTTATTCTTACGCTTTCGGGAATTTTCTGGTAGGGATTGTACGGGTGAGAAGTTGTGCGTATGTCAACGCTTACAACTTCGCCTTCATACACTTTGCGCATTTCATGGATTTCAACACCGATGCATTTCCGAATAGCCTCGATTAAAACTTCTGTTTTTTTGCGCTCACTGCTGTATATTTCGCTTCCGCTCATCTGAATGAAAGGCACATTAGCGCCTAACTCTTTAGATATAGCCACGGCAATAGCGGTTTTGCCTGTGCCTGGCGGTCCAGCCAAAATCACGGTTTTTCCGCTGAGCTTACCTTCCTTAATCATTTGAACTACTAAGCCAGCAGCTTCTCTGGCTTTTTCCTGACCAACCATGCCATCCTTAACCTTGACGGCTTTAAGACTCTTGTCTAATCCTAACCCCATAACGTGCGTGTGCGCGCCTATACGTTCGAAACGGCTGATTGGGGAGGGAACCTCCTTTATCTCAGCCATGAAAATTCCCTCTTGGCAAACATATTTTGGGAAATTTAAAAACTTATCGCTTCAAACCCCTTTAACAGCGCATCCATATCCTTTCCCATGTTTTCACCGTTGTAACCGCCCTCCAAAACAAAAAATGTAGGCTTGTTTAAAAGCGCTAAACGCTTGCCTATTTCTTTGTATGCGTTTTCGGTTAAGCCAAGCGAGGCTAAATCTCCAGCGTGAGCATCAAACCCAGCGGAAACCGCAACAACCTCAAACTTGCCAACATCAACTTTGCCCAAAGCTTCATCCAAAGTTTTCAAGTAAACCTTTTCTCCACAATCCGCCACTAACGGAAAGTTTAGGCAGTTTGCCTCAGAATGGCTTCCCGTTCCAGGATAATGCGGATAACGGTGAAGCGACACATACACTACATTTCCGTCTTTAAAGAAAATTTCTTGCGTGCCGTTTCCGTGGTGTCCATCAATATCCAAAATTAGGGTTGGCTTGCTTAGGTGTTTTACTGCTATGGCGATGTTGTTTAGGTAACAGAAACCTCTTGTGTAGGCGCCTAAGGCAACGCCGTTTTTTCCAGCGTGGTGTCCAGGCGGTCTCATAAGCGAAAACCCATTAACCTCGGCTGCTAAGATGGCTGCGCCTGCGGAAAGTCTTGCATATTCGTAAATGTTTTCGTATGCTGGTGTGTCAACATCTTCTATGAAGCCTTTCTTCAAATTCCATAAATATTCGGCATCGTGAACTTGCAGAAGGTCTTCTTCTGTGGCTGGTTCTGGTGTTAGAAATTCGTAGCCTTTTTCCTTTAAAATTTCGTAGGCTTTTTTAACTCTGGCTGGTCCTTCTATATGTGAAAATCCATAGTTTAGGCATTTTTCTGAAAAGATTATTTTCGTTTTCATGTGTTTCACACTTGCATGTTTCAAGTTAAAATAGAACTTCAACCCTAAAAAGATTGCATGAGTGGAGAGGCAATTAATGGTTTCAGAAAATCCCTTCGCCATGTTTCGGCTGGAATGTCAAAATGTTTTAGAGGAAGCCTTAAAGAAACGTTACTCTGAAGTTTTAATTGCAGAGGCGCTTAAGCCTCCGCCTGAAATTCGAATTACAATGGAAAGACCGCCACGTCCAGATTTTGGTCAGCTAGCCTCTTCCTTATGTTTTGAACTTGCCAAAATTGTCGGCGAAAAACCCTATGTTTTGGCTGAAAGCTTAGTTAAAGCCATAGACAAGTCAAAGTTTTCTTTAATTGAGCGGGTTGTTCCAGCCGGAGGAGGCTACATAAACTTTTATGTTAATTTCGCAAAGTTTTCGGCTTTAACCATAGGGTCTGTTAGGCAATTGGATGCGGATTATGGCTTTGTTAAAGTTGAAGAGCCTTTAACGGTTATTGTGGAGCATACAAGCGTTAATCCGCTCCATCCAATACATATTGGTCAAGCCAGAAACCCCATGTTAGGCGACGCCATCGCACGAATGCTCAAGGCTCGCGGAAACGTGGTTTTCCGCCATTATTATGTGGATGATGTTGGACGTCAAACAGCAGTTGTCGCCTACGGATATAAAAAGTTGGGAAAACCTAAACCTGAAGGTAAACCTGACCATTTCATCGGCAAAATCTACACCATAACCAGCTGCCTTGTCGAAATTAACCGTCTAAAAAGGGAGCTTGAACGTGTGAAAAGTGTTTCGGCAACAAACGAGGAAATTGCCGAGATAAACCGTGAATTGGATGATTGGATGTCTGTGGCTGTTGAGTTGAAAGAGCGTTTTCCAGAGCTTTTCGAGAAACTTCTTGCCAAAATAAGCGAAGACGCAGATCCAGAAAGCGAGGTTAATGGGCTGAATAGGGCTTATGAGATGGGGGATGAAGAGGCTAAAAGCCTAATAAGAGATGTTAGCGAAATATGTCTTGACGGTTTTAGGGAAACGCTGAGTAGAGTAAGCGTATTTTACGATTCTTGGGATTGGGAAAGCGACTTTGTCTGGAGCAACCGTGTTACGGAAACCCTTCAAAAATTGAAGAATACTCCATACGTTTCTGTTTTAGGCGGAGTTTTAGAGTTTAACGCTGAAAAAGCTGTTCAAGACCTTAACCTTAAAGCGAAACTTGGCTTAAGAGAAGATTATGAAGTTCCATCGTTAACGCTTATGCGTGCGGATGGCACAACACTTTACACAACACGGGACATTGCCTACACCTTATGGAAATTTGAAAAAGCTGAAAAACTAATCAATGTTATAGGCATGGAGCAAACCCTTGCGCAGTTACAGTTAAAAATTGCCTTGTATGCTTTGGGTTACGGCGAAAAAGCCGATGGGTTCGTTCATTTCGCTTATAACCTTGTTACTTTGCCGGGTTATAAAATGTCAAGCAGACGTGGACGCTACATAACACTTGATGAGGTTATTGATGAGGCTGTGGAACGAGCCTACAAAGAAGTTTCAAAACGTTCGCCACAATTATCCGAGGAAGAAAAGCGAAAAATTGCGGATTTCGTCGGCGTTGGCGCTGTGCGTTACGCTTTGGTTGAAGTTGACCCAGCCAAACCCGTGGAGTTTGCATGGGACAGAGTTTTAAACTTCGAAAGGAACAGTGCGCCGTATATCCAATACACTCATGCAAGGGCTTGCAGCATACTGCGAAAAGCAGCGAGAAAACCAGAAAATCCCGCTTATGAACTTTTGAAGGAGAAAACTGAAAACGATATTGTTTTGGCTTTGGCAAGTTTCCCGGAAACTTTCATAGAAGCAACAGAATTTTTAAAGCCAAACATGATTGCCGATTACGCCAACGCCCTAGCCGACAAATTCAACACTTTTTATAACGCTTTTCCCGTCATTAAGGCTGAACCACGAGGGCTAAGCGACGCAAGACTCGCCCTCGTAGACGCAGTAAGAATAGTGTTAAGAAACGCGCTTAACCTCATAGGCATAACAGCACCGGAAAAAATGTAACAGCGCCACATCTTAAGTGACGAAATCCCGTTAACCCTCATTTTATTAGAATTGTCGTTATATTTCTAGAAACTTTCTAATTTTGTCTGCCCACTTGTTATTCTGCTCAGCATACCTTTTTACATGTACACCATTTGATAGCCCAATAAGGTTTGCATGCGCCTTCATGACATTCTGCATGTTTGGTATTAGTCCTATCCGTGAAAAGAACCAATAATTTCTGATAAGGTGAGTTCTTGACAACAAAAGAGAAGCTTGCTGTCGGAATTTTTCCGATGCTTCCATATGTTTCGGAGTACCCATCCCAGGGTTAGCGTAAACATCTGCGTAATATATCAACGAATGTGCAATATTTCCTCGTATTTCATCTAGTTTATGAATTGGTTCAATTACGAATTTTAAGACCATTTGACTGAGGGCGCATACTGCAACTCCAATAATTACCGTGATAACTGCTGTTAAAACACTTTCAAGGACCATGCCTAAAAATTAGTGCAAATCTTTTTAAATTTTTCTTAAAATCTATTCAATCATTTTTTACCACTTCGTTTATCTGTAAATCTGGTTAGTTTGGTCACTATCAAGCTAAGTCAACTGAAATGCTTCTTCGATTATTGTTTTTGCTGTGCTTGTTCCTATGCGGTTTGCTCCCGCTTTTATCATGGCTATTGCATCAGCATATGTTCGGATTCCGCCCGCAGCTTTAACGCCCACATTTTCGCCGACAACTTTCCTCATCAGTTTTATGTCTTCAACCGTTGCTTTCCTACCGAAAAAGCCAGTTGACGTTTTAACAAAATCCGCTTTGGCTTCCTTCGCAAGTTTACACGCCATTACTTTTTCTTCACGGGTTAAAATGGGCGTTTCAATTATGACCTTAACTATTATTTCTTTGGAAATGCGTTTTACGTCAACAACTGCGGCGATGTCCCGCTTTACGGCTTCGTAATCGCCGGATTTTAAAGCGCTTATGTTGATTACCATGTCTAGCTCTTCTGCGCCGTCTTCAACGGCTTTGACGGCTTCAAAAGCTTTAATTTCTGGCAATGAAACACCGAAGGGAAAACCTACTGTTGAGCAAACTTTAACGTTTGAGTCTTTAAGAAGCGAAACAGCATATTTCACGTATGTGGGGTTTACGGCGACGCTGCGAAACCCGTATTGAATGGCTTCTTTGCAGAGTTTTTCGATTTCGCTTTTTGCGGCGTCAGTCCTAACAAGCGTGGAATCAATCATTCTAGCCAACTCTTCCCTTGAAATCACCGCTTTTCGCTCCCTCTTCTTTTACAGTTGAATTTTCGCCATCGTTGCATTTAGCAGTTTCCAAAAAGTCCAATGCCACTTAAAAGTGCAAAACCCTCATATACTGCATCCTTTCACCCATAAAGGAAAAGAGGTGAACAACAATGACAACCCATTATTTCAGCAAAAAAGTTGAACCCATAGAAGTTAAAGAAAAAAGCATATCCACGCTTTTGATGGAAATGAGCAAAACAGCTTATCAAGGCAGAAAACTAGGCGAAGCGGTTGCAGTTTGGGAGGAAATGCTGAAACAAAAGGACTTAACAATAATTATGGGTTTTGCTGGTTCAATGAGCACTGCTGGACAGTGGAAAATTGTTAATCGGCTTATTGAAAACCGCTTCGTAGACGTGTTGGTTTCAACGGGTGCAAACGTTTCAGAGGATATTGTTGACGCTGTGGGGTTTGGCTATTGGCAAGGTTCACCATACGTGGATGACGCTGAACTTGTAAGGGCGGATATAAACCGTTACTACGACGTTTACGGAAGAGAATCCGATTATAGGCGGATGGAAGAACTCCTAACCGAATTCACCCTAACCCTAAAAACAGATTACATATACTCTTCTATGGAGTATCTCCACTTGCTAGGCAAGTGGCTAAACAAAAAGGGAATAAAAAGCATAGCGGCAACAGCCGCCGAAAACAATGTCCCCATATTCTGCCCAGCAATAACAGACAGCGCCTACGGCGAAGTCTTTTTAATGGCGAAAAACAAGGGACACACCATAACATTAGACCAAGTGAAAGAATTTGACCAATTCGTAAGTATAGGCGAAAAATCAAAGGATATAGGCGTCATATACATAGGTGGAGGCGTACCAAAAGATTACACACAACTCATAGCCATCTCAGTTTCACCAAAAACAATGGATAAGGGCGCACTTGGAAGAGAAGGCTACATGCGCCAAAGCGTGAAAGAATATTATTACCCGCATAAGTACGCCATCCAAATCACCACGGACTCTCCGCAGTGGGGCGGCTTGTCAGGTTGCACTCTAGAAGAAGCCATAAGCTGGGGCAAAATCCACAGCGAGGGAAAAAGAGTAACAGTTTACTGCGACGCAACCATCGCCCTACCACTAATAGTGCATGCGCTTTGTGAAAGAGTAAAAACTAAGAGAAGTCCCTCTGACCTTTCATGGCTTTTCACGAACGTGTCAACCTCGTTATAAGCGCACTCACCATTATTGGTAGAACAAGCGAAGCATCACCCTCAACCATTACGTTTTCTGCTTTCTGACTTATTTTCCCCCACGAAACCGCTTCCCTCGGTCTAGCACCAGAAAGGCTACCATCCCATTCATCAGCAGTGCAAACATACACGGCATAATCCAACCCCTCCTTAAACTGGTTCCACCAAAGCGTATGATGCTTTGAAATTCCACCGCCAACAATTAACGCACCAGTTTTTTTCGCCGTGAAAATGGTATCGCTGAGTTCTCCAGAATCCCTAAGCAAATTAAGTCTGAAATCGTGGTCTTGAGAGAAAAGCCAAAGCTGATACCCAACCGCCCCGTCGGTTATGCCAGGCACGTAAACGGGTATGCCATTTTTAGATGCCCAATACAGTATGGCGGTTTCGTTGCATATGCGCTTTCCAATTTCGTGGCACAGTTGCCTCGTTGAAATTTCCCTAACGTTTTCTTTCCACAAACTTTGGAGAAGCCATTGCATTTTCTTTTCAATTATTACGCCATAACTTTCGTTTGGAACAAGGACGTTTCCCAAACGGTTTATTTTATGCTTGCGAAGTTCAGCGTCATCCATCAAAAATGAGCCTTTATAATAGTTTTTCCAGCTTCTTGCAATGTCATGGTCAAGCGCCCCACAAGTTGTAACTATGACATCCACAAGCTTACGCTTTACTAGCTCTCTAAAAACGCCACGTGTTCCCGTCGCCACAAGATTCCCAGTAAAAGAAAGAAATTTCACGCATTCACCATCCTCAACCATCTTTTCTAGGATTTTAACGCCTAAGGCTAATTTGCCCGCAGTAAAACCCCAAGCTTTTTCCATCTGCAAAACAAGCTCATCAACAGACATAACCTCGGAAAACTCGTAGTCCTCAACGACTTCCTTTAACATAAACTCTTTTCCCCTTTAGTCAAAAGTTAAATGCCATGTAAGGGATAAATAGCTGTTGCCTCTTTTTGATACGTACTGATTGTTTCCTTATGCAAAAAGTTTAAGTTTATTTTATGCCACACAATTAATTAGCGAAAATTGATGAAACTCAGAATCATAAAATTCTCAACTGTATTATATGCTATTGGCTCGATTATGTTAATTCTTGCGACTATATCCATTGTTTGGCACTTGCTCACCGCAGAATTTCCCACACACTCAGATGTTTTTTGGACAGGTGTTCAAAGCGGCGCACTTGGAGTCTTGTCTTTTATTTTCCTTGCTTTTGGGCTGTTCTTCCTCTATCGCATAATAAAGGGCTAATTGACTAGGTATGTTATGATTTTTGTGTATATGTCTTTGTCTCTTAGGTCTTCGTATCCCGCGTAAATGCTTGGGTTTTCGTTAACTTCAACCACGACGTAACCGCCATTAACCTCTTTAATATCCACTCCGTAAAGCCCACATCCGACCAATGCACAGGCTTTTAATGCAGTTTCTTTCAGGTTTGGCGGTGCGTTTTCTCTTTTGAGGGTTACAGTTCTGCCCCACACAAAGCTTGGTTTTCCTTTTCTTTTTGCGCCGTGTTTCCATCTGCCCTTCGGCACCATATACTTGCAAACATACAAAACTTCATTATTTAAAACGCCAACTCTCCAATCAAAAGCCGTGGGCATAAATTTTTGCACTACTAAAATGTCTGTTCTTCTGAAAAATCTTTTGGCGACTTCTCGGAAACTTGTTTCGCAAGCAACCTTTTCCACATATCTTGAAAAGCTTGTGTATGGCGCTTTAACCACTACTGGTCTCCCAAAAATTTCGAAAATCTCGGTTATGCGCTTATGATGCAATTCATCCTTTTTTAGGAAAATGGTTGGGATTTGTGGAATATCGTATTTGTTGAAAAGCGAGTACAAGTGAATTTTGTTTCCGCAGATTTGTATGGATTTTGGGTCATCAATCACTTTTAAGCCGAGTTCCCACGCTGTTTTAGAAACTATGTAAGCAGTGAAAAGCGGGTCTGTTGTCGCCCTAATGAAAACTGAATCGTGCTTGGGAATTTCCATGAGTTTTTCCCTGAACAAAAAGTTAAATTCATGACCCAGTTTTTCCGCTGTGCGCTTAAAATTCTGCAATGCCAAAGCTTCTCTCGAATCTGAAAAATTGTATTTTTCAACGAAACAAGCTATTTTAGACAATTAAAGAATCACCGTTCTTCAGAAATTGATAAATTCCTTCGGAAATTATTTTCATGTCTTGTGCAGAGATTTCCTCCCTTTCTAGGGGTTGGAGACCGCACAAGTATGTGCCTTTTTCCGTGTATTGGACATGTAATTTGCAGATTGGTATTTTAAATGTTTTGTAAACTTTCTCTGAAATTTCTCTCCCCTTTTCTAGCGGGCATTTTCCGAAAATAGACTTGAACGATAATATTTCACCCATAAACGGCTGCACACAAACATCAAACTTGTAGTTCATACCCAAACTTTTAACGGCTCGGTAAAGAGCGCTCCTATTTTTAACAATTTTGTATCCATCAAATGAGAACGGATTAACGGCAAAAACAACCAATGGAAAACTGAAATGAGCCATTATCTGTTTTACTGAGTCGGTTACGATGTATGGAACAGTTGGGATTCCAGCTTTTGAAGCTTTAAGTAGCAGAATGGGCGTTCTGTAGGCGTCTATTGCGTTTTCGCTTGAAGGGATAACTGAATTGCCCAAAACCTCAGCGTGTAAAGACACGTAATATCCAGTTTTGAGATACCGATAATCGTTGTTTATGTTGAGAGTGAAATCTTTAATTGACGACTCCAGAAACGTCGACGGTTTCATTACGGGCAAGTTTGTCATTAGGTCGATGTTTGATACGACCAACACGCATGTGACACCAGACTATCGAATGCTCCGTTATTGCTTCAGTCATATTTAAAATTAACTGCACTCTTTATATCTAAATTTCAACATTAAATAGAAGGAAAAGGGGAGCTGTACGTACAGAACCCTAGAAGTCCTAGGTCCAGAACATGAGTTTTCATTGGTTAACGAAGAATTGAAAGCCTTACCCATCGTAGACAAAATAATAAAGGACTTTTACGGTCGCATTGTAAACTTTGTGGAACAACCCCACTTCACTTTCGGCAAAGAATTACAGTTGCACGTTATGGAAATTAAGCCTAACAAACCCTTTAAATCGCCTGAAGACTTCGAAGAAACAATGCAAAAGGCAGTTTTAACGCTTGCGGACTTTTTAGAAAGCAAATACAACGCTTATCTCCTTGGAACTGGAATGCACCCTCTGCTAGAACTTGAGGAAACAAAAGTTTGGCCCCACCGCCACCGCCAAATTTACCAAGCCTACAGCAAAGTCTTCAACCTTAACCAGCATGGATGGCTTAACATCCAAAGTTTCCAATTAAACATTCCATACTCTAATGAGGCGAATGCCATTTTAATGCATAACATCCTTGCGGAAATTTGCGCATACCTACCAGCAATTTCAGCATCATCACCCATTTATGAAGGAAAAATTGGATTTTACATAGATAACAGATTACACTTTTACAGAATAAACCAGAAGGAAGTGCGTTCAGTAACTGGAGATGTAATCCCAGAATACGCTGTTTCTTTCAGCCAATATAAAAAGGAAATTATAGAGAAATATTCCTTAGATTTAGCCAGAAAAAGCGTTGGCAAATGCCTCCTCTACAAGGACTGGGTTAACTCTCGCAGTGCAATTTTCCGTTTTGACAGAAAAGCCATTGAAATACGCGTCATGGACGAACAGGAATGCATCAAATCCGATGTGGCATTAAGCTGTTTTCTAAGAGCGCTCTTAAGAGGGTTAATGAAGGACAAGCCGACGCTTTTGCCTCATGAAATTCTTGTGAAAGACTTTGATGCAGTCATAACTATGGGATTAAACGCTGAGGTCTTGCATCCTAAAGGGAAAACAGCCAAACATGTTTGTGAACACTTTTTTAGGATTGCATGGGAAAGCGCTACGGAAGAAGAGAAAAAATATCTTTGGATAATACAAAAAAGAATAGAGGATGGAAGCCTATCCGAAACGATAAAAAGAAACGTTCAACGGAAAGCCCAAAAAACAGACTTTAAAGAAGCATTAATTAGCGTCTACTCAAACCTTACAAAAAGCCTTATCAATAATCAACCCTACCCATAAACGGCGGAGGGAAAAGCGAATGCCAAAAGAAAGGCAAAACAACTTTTTTAACGTTTGCGGCGAATGCAAAATAGATTGTTGCCGAGGTGCAAAACCCCCAATAACAGACGAACGTAAAAAAATTGTAGAGGACTACCTAAAAAGGAATGGAATTCTCATCAAGAATCCCTTCGCTGAAAAATCCTACGCTTTTCCAAGGGAGGACGCTGAAGGCTACTGTATATTCTATGATAGGAAAACGCGGAAATGCCAAGTCCACACGGTAAAGCCTGAAACATGCGTAGCTGGACCAATAACCTTCGACATAAACATGCAAACAAGAAAAATTGAGTGGTATTTGAAAATGGAAAAAATATGCCCACTAGCTGGAATCCTATACAAAAATGGGGAAATGCTCAAAAAACATTTAGAATCAGCCAAAAAAGAAATAATGAGGCTTGTACTTGGGCTTAGTCCAGAAGCTTTAAAAGCCATATTAAAAATAGAGGAGCCAGAAACTTTCAAAATAGACGAAGACAACATCGAAAAAACAATTCTTGACAAACTAACCAATTAACAATCAACGTTTAGTTTTGGCGGGCCCGCTGGGATTTGAACCCAGGATCTCCGGCTCCGCAGGCCAGCGTCCTAATCCATGCTAGACTACGGGCCCAAAAGACAAATGGTGGTTGGTAAGTAAAAAGGGTTTATGTTAATTTTTTTCTATTGTTCTTTGTAGGGCGTTTATTACGTTTTGTTTTCCCATAGTGAGGATGTATGGTCCAAGTCTTGGTCCTTGTGATGCACCTAGTAATATTGTGTATAGGGTTTTGAAGAGGTCGGCGGGTTTTAGCTGGTGGTTTTTGGCTGTGGTGAATATGGCGTTTTGTATTTTTTCAGCTTCGTTTTCAACTTTTAATGTTTCGATTAATTCTTTTATGGCTTCTTTTTCTTTGGGGGTTAGGCTGATGGTTGTTTCTTTTATTTCTTCGAAATCTCTTATCCAGTTGAAGGCATATTCAACCCGTTTTTTGAGGTTTTCGTCGAGTGTTTGATTTTTCTGCAAATATCCGTAGCTTCGAAGTTTTTCGGTTATGAATTCTTCTTCACGTCCTTTAGGCGCCATTTTCGCCAGAAAAGTTAGTAGGTTGTAGGGCACGTGAACGCTTGGCTTTTGCGGTGGTTTCATCGTCCAGCAGTATTCGTATAAACCTCGAAGTTTGGCAAGTTCCTTTTCATCTTTCACCGTTTTCCTTCCGAAGTACACATCTTCCATGTAGTCAAGTTCGTTCATGTAAAAGGGAATGTCCGTAACATCTAATGTGCGTGTTCCAACAAACCTTTTTAGCATAAGCAAAAGCAAAGATTGAGGTGACCCATAACGGAACCAAACTTGAGGTGTGAAAACGTTTCCAGTGGATTTTGAAATTTTTCTTCCGCTTTTGTCTAGGAACATTTCATACATTGCATGTGATGGAGGTTCATAACAGAGTATTTCACGGCAAATCCTATCGTTTATCCTAACAGAGTCAGCTATGTCCTTGCCGTAGGCTTCAAACCTTATGTCAAGGGCTTTCCATCTGGCGGCGAATTCTCCCTTCCATGAAAGTTTGCCTTCGCCTTTTCGTATGTTTGCTTCGCCTTTGAAACCGCAACCTTCAAGCCACTTACCCCTAATCTCCATACCCTTGCAAACATAGAGAACCTTATCCTCTCTTGGCAGAAACTCTAAGGCTTTGGTTGTGTATATGCGCCCGCAGTTTTCGCATACTGGAAAGTACGGCAAAACTTCCGTGTAACGCTCTTGTCCCACCTCTTCCTTGACTATTTCACCAACCCTTTTAGCGTTCAAAAGCAGTGTTCGGATTTCCTCGGTTAACAATCCTTTTCCGTAACTTTCATTCGCAGATATATAATGGTATTCTATATGGCATTTATCCAAAGCTTCAAGTAATAGTGAACTCATGTGTTTGCCATAGCTTTCGTGGCAACCGAACGGGTCTGGAATGCTAGAAACTGGAAAACCCAAATATTTTTCTAGTGATTTAGGCAGTCCAGCTGGAACTTTGCGTAAACCGTCTTTGTCGTCGCAGAAGGCAATCAACTCTGAATTGTAACCTTGCTCTTCTAAAGCCAAAGTAACAGTATAGGAACGTGCAGCATCGCCTAAACTTCCAATGTGTGGAAAGCCAGAAGCGCCAAGCCCCATCTCGGTTCTTATAAGGCTTAAATTTCTGCCCAGCTTCCGCTCCCTATCAATTATTTTTGCAGCCATCTTATCGTACCAAGTTCCACGACCAATTATTTTTTCGCTCATTCTGTTTTTACTCGCCCATAGCATAAACTCGAATTTTGGATAAAAATGTTACAGAAAAGGATAAGGGAGGTGCGGATGT
>JAWCNN010000009.1:65435-80841 GCA_038848525.1 Bathyarchaeia archaeon
AGGCGGTCTCTCCATTCTGGAGTTGTGTCAATTCCCTCAAATTTCACGTCAATAAGTTCCAGTCCCACACGCGAGAAGGCGTCGAAAAGAACATTTTTTGCTAGAAGGCTTGTTTCGTCCAGTTTGCCATAAACATCCACAAGCGAGTATTGGCTTAATGTGTCAATTAGTCGTTCGTTGAAGTAACCTCTTAAAAAGTTTTGTAGACTGTCTGTTGTGAATGTTCCTTGTCCACCGACTAATTCGTTGACAAAGAGGTTTAGTTCTTCAACTCTAAACCAGAAACTTCCGAAGAACTTAAGTGGTGCAAGCTCTTTGGTTTGTCCCTGCGCTCCAAATTTTCCTTGGAACTGCTTTAACGAAACGAAGATAACTGTAGCTCTGAATGGAACTTTGTCGAACCCAGCGATTTTCGAAAACACTTTTGTCAGCAGTGGAAGGTTGGCAGTTGAAAGGACATGGCGTCCAGCCCTAAAAACATCGTAGGCTTTCCCATCTCTGAAGAAAACTGCAGCCTCGTACTCGTGAACTATGAGGTTGTCTCCCCAAGCGATTTCCTCGTTTGGGTATTTCCATACGATGTCGTTTTCTCTAGCGCCAGTCCACTCAATTACTTTAGGCACTCAAACTACACCTCCATTCAAGAAATCAGTCCCCTAAGAATTTCTGACCGTTTATCCACAAGTCGGTCAAGTTCCTCAACTTTTGATGTAAGCTCGTCCATTGCTGCTCGCCATTCTTCTCCGCTTGGTTCTGCGCCAACTACTTTTTCAACGCTAGCCCTTACGGATTCAGCCTTTTCTATCAAATTCAAGTCATGCTCAATTACTGAGACAAGTTTGTCTTCTCTGACTTTAACTGCGTCGAACATTCCAGCGTAGCCCGCAACCGCTCGGTCTATGCGTTGGGTAACGCGGTCAATGCGGGCGGTGAACATATCAAATCTGGCGGCATCTTCGCTTGAAAGCTTCTGAACCAACAGAGAATTTGCAAATTTCCTTCTAAAAAGGGCTTTTGCATCCCTAAGCCTATTCACAACTTCCATTCGCACAAGACGGTCGCTTTCTCGTCTAAGCTCCTTCTCTTTATATCCCCTATACCCGGGAATATAGCCCATAATTCTCTCGAGAATGCCCCGTTCTTTCCGCACTTTTTCTAAATAGTCTTTTCCACTCATTTTTTACTCCTCAAATGTGAAGCTACGGCTATAACAGCAATTACAATTAAAAGTATGCCCAAAACAATCAGGGGATTCTGCGTTTTGTAAAAGGCTGAGGCTGTGGCAATTGCGAACATTATGACACCCCAAACTAGGTAATACGTTGATTCTCCGCCGGCTTTAAACGAAAAAATGATTGTGTAAACGCTTAACGGACCAAGAATCCACGCTGGAATGTTGAAGGGGTCAAAGGAAAGAAGGCTTGCGCTGTAAACCACAACTGCCAAACCTATGGATATGACGAGGACAATAAGCGCGCCTACATCGTAATTGAGCATTTTACGTTCAACGTTCATTTTATTTCTCACGTGTGTTATTTTATGTGATTGTGTCTTTTAAGTTTTCGTTAAATAACGCCTAAAAACGTGTTGTGGGTATGTCGCCTTTTATGGCTATGCCAGTTGCCCCATCCATTATTAACGTGTAAGTTTTGCCCTTATACTCGTACTTTATAAACCATACTGGAGCGTGCAAGTAAACCGTCTGGTTTACTTTTATTTCATTTTTAATTTCGATTATTCTGTCCACGTCTTGCTGAGCCAAATATTGATGATGTGCTTCAATTTCCTGTTTTGCTTTTTCCACGGCTTCGTCTCGGTCGATTTCACTGTTAAGTGTTTTAGCGTAACCTTCAATCTTTGCAAAGTTATAGGGAATTTTGCCTTCCAACGGCACATCATACTCTCTTGTTGGAAAATTTGTGGCTTTCCTCGCCAAAATAAGCCAATCGTACCTTTTCTTAATCCGCCCCTCTTTAACGATTGAAGGAGTTATACGCTCAAATACACCCTTATAAATTGTTTCCACATCTGCAGTTATAACCCAAAAAGGTATGTAAACCAAGGTTTTCTCCACTATTTTCGATTTTCGGGCGAGGTCTGGAGGTTTAAGAAAACCAGAATTCATCCAGCTTTTTACCTGCGCTTCAATTTTCTGCGGGTCATACCTGTTCAGCAACATTGAATGTTCAAATGTAAAGGCTTTTCCAGTTTCTATAACAACCGTATAACCACAATACTTGCATGTAGCTATTATTTCGCCAGGTTCAAAAGAGATGGGAGCGCCACAGTTTGAACACCTAATCTCCTGAACAATAGACATGCATTTTCACGCTTTCCCTTTCTCCCGTCGTATAATTTCTCTTGCAACCAAAACGCCTGACGCTGAAGCTTGAACCAACCCTCTGGTCACTCCAGCCCCATCCCCAACGGTGAAAAGATTCCGAATTTTCGTCTCTAAATGATTGTTCAACTGAAGCTTTGAAGAGTAAAATTTCACCTCAACTCCGTAAAGGAGGGTATCCCTAGAATAAACGCCTGGGGCAATTTTGTCTAAGGCTTGAAGCATCTCCTTTATATCGGCAAGATAACGATATGGCAAAACAAAGCTTAAGTCGCCCGGCGTGGCATTTTTCAATGTAGGATTAATGATGCTACGAGATACTCTTTCAGGCGTGGACCTTCTCCCAGTGTCTAAATCGCCTAAACGCTGTATTATCACGCCTCCGCTTAAAAGATTTGAAAGTCTCGCAAGGTATTTTCCATAGGCTATAGGGTCTTTGAAGGGTTCAGTGAAAGATGTGCTGACTAAAATGGCAAAGTTTGTGTTTTCTGTTTTTCGCTCAGCATAACTTTGACCGTTAACTGTTAAAACGCCATTGTAGGATTCTGTTATAACCTCTCCATAAGGCGCAACACAAAAAGTGCGAACTTGGTCATCAAAGTTTTTGGAATAATAAATAAGCTTTGGCTCGTAGAGGGCATCCGTTAACTCCTCCATAACTGAAGCCAAAACCTCAACTCTTATTCCAACATCAACGGGATTGTTAAGCGTTTTTAAGCCTAGAGCTTGAGCTTCCGATTGAAGCCATTCAGCGCCGCTTCGCCCAGGCGCAACAATCACATATTTACCGAAAAATTTTTCACCGTTTACGGTTTCAACGCCCTCAACAACGCCGCCCTTCACTATAAGCCCTTTAACATCCTTTTTTGGTTTAAATTCAATTTTACTGTTTAATTCTTGTCGCATTTTCCTAAGAGTTTGGGCGCATCTTTCTGTTCCCATGTGCCGAATTTTCTGACGAACGAGCTTCAAACCAGCCAACGACGCTTTCCGCTCAATTTCCTCCACCTTCTCCATATCTGCTCCATAAACTTGCTCCGAAGCACCATATTTTAAGTAAATACCATCCACATAATTTACAACTTCTTCAATTTCTCTAGATGAGATGTATTGGTTAAGCCAGCCACCAACCTCTGCCGACAATGTTAATTTTCCATCGCTGAAGGCTCCTGCTCCACCCCAACCAGACAGAAGAAGACACGGTTCACAGTGAACACATTCAAACCCTCGGCTTGCTGGACATTTACGCTGGTTAATGTCTGGACCCCTATCCAACATCAAAATGTTCAAATTAGTTTTCTCCGTAAGTTCTAAAGCCGAGAATATTCCAGCGGGACCAGCGCCAACAATTATCACATCATACTTCAACGGTCTGTCTCTCCCTTGAAACCCAAAGGTAGATGTAACAACTTACATATATTTTTAGCGAACAACAAACTACCTTTGCATATAAGGTACTAGACAAAGAAATTTTACGGTTTTTATGCCAGTGTTTTTGAATTGATGCTCCTCATTCGACGGAATAAAAATGACGTCGCCAGGCTTAAATTTCCGCTCTTCTCCTCCGCTATACACGGCGCCTTCGCCTTCTAAAATGAAAACTTCATGTTCCCAAGCATGAGTGTGCCGTGGACTGAAACCGCCAGGCTCAATTTCAAAAAGCCTCATGGCAAAATTTTGAGCGCCTAAATCCTTTGTGATAAGCCACCTAACCTTCAACTTTGAAGCTCCAGCTTCCTCTTTAGCTTCAACACTATGGTAAGGAAACATTTTCAATTATATTTTCCTCCGCCATTAAGCGGATTAAGTGAATTCTAATAGAGTATTAATCTTTTATGGCCTCTAGGAAACATTCATCATATCTTTATAACTAAGCAAGCCATGTCATAAAAAATTAGGTATTACAAAAAGCACGATTTCTTTATTTTTCTTAGAAATGTGAAGAACAAGGAAATACACAATGAAAGTAGCAGTAATAAATTTGTGGTGAATTCGGGAATAACTGTTGATCCTACTATTTCAATCGTGTGAAGGCTGTGAGTGTAGCTGAGGTGTATGATGATGTATGTTTCATTGGAAGATATTATAGGCTCTGTTAAGATTCCATCAAGTTTCACTGTGTACGGACCTCCTAGAAGATTTTTAAGAAAAGTTACGTTGCAGAAGCCCGTTGAGCCCGTTGGTGCATACACTAGGAAACTGATGCTTTTTGCAGCGCTGTTAAATGTAAAGTTCGAAATTGTAGAATTACTAACCGTGACTACATGGAAAATTTCTCCATTAATGTTAACAGTATGAGCGACGGGTACAACAACATTTTCTATTAACGCAAAATTCACTTGAGTCATTTGCCCAGCTTTTACAACTATTCCGTTTTGAGTTAAATTAACTTTTCCATTCGCATATGCAGTAACTCTATAACATCCCTCTGGGAGATTACCAATCACGTAAGAACCATTTTGGAATGCGCCAACAGAAGCAACTAAAGATAATCTTGAAATAGAGATTTCTATTGTGGCGTTGGATATTGGATTTTCCCCATCTGTAACCGTCCCAAAAATCATTCCAGTAGTGGTGACGTGATTTGAGGCTTCAACAACCTCTATTTTCGCTCTAGAAGAACCGCCCTTTTCTTCTGAACAGATTATAACTTCTGTTTCATTGTTATTGTCAATGTCTCCGGTTGTTACAGAGTAACTATATGTTTGGCTGTCGCCCTCGTGGATGTTTTCAGTTACAAGACCGTTGATTTGGCTCCAACTTAGCACTGCGCTATAACTTCTCCATACAAAACTGTTCATGTCATAATAGTAGCCTACAGCTATTATTTCCATAATGCCATCACCATCGAAATCTATTACATCAACGGAACAAATGTAACTGTCACCGCTAACAATCCAATAATAAGTTCCCAACCCTACAAGCTCATTTTGGTCAAGGTTGCTTCCGATAGCAATAAACATGTAAATTCCATTATAACCCAAACAGTAACCGCTTAAAACAATCTCGTTTAAACCATCGCCCTCAACATCTGCCACATCAACTGAATTAATCCAAAAGTTTACAGCGGAATCGTACGCTTGAATAAAGAAAGTGTTACCTGTGCAGTTTAGAACCGCCAAGTATGCAACCCACGCTCCGTAAAAATAATCATAATATACACCGCCAACAACAATCTCAGCTAAACCATCCGCATCCGTGTCGCCAACCGCAACTGACTGCAGACGAGAATCATAACCAATATACCATTGGCAAATGGCTTCTTTTTGAAGATACGTAACCGCCGAGTTGTTACCTACCATCACATAAGCGCACGTGTATAATCCATCCCAAAGCCAACCGCTAACAACTATTTCAGGAAAATAGTCGCCATCCACATCTGCAACATCCAACGATTCGACAAAAATCATGTACCCCTCATCATAAGCTTGGACAACTATTTCATTGCCTACAACAGTTAATATCCCAATGTAAGAGTACCAGAGACTATTTGAAACATTATAGTAGCAACCAGTCACCACTATTTCATCAAGCATATCCTGATCGGTATCCGCACAAATAACCGAATTCAAAGATTCATAATAGCCCAAACTGAAAATCAAACTGCAAAGTTCGTTAAGACTTGACTCTGTTACATCAAACACGACAATAGCAAAGTAAACATCACCCATCTCATCCGTATAGTTTCCCACCGCAACAATTTCACATGCGCCATCACCATCAACATCTCCAACAGCCACATCCATAAAAGTCATGTTTTCATCCGAAGCATATACGGAGCATACCGGACTAATTTCTGCTTCAATATTTGTTGCAAGATTTAAGAATTCATCCCAAAGTGTGTCAAAGACAAAATCCAATTCCGTGTAAGATAATTTGTCGTATCTACGCGGATAATAAATTGAAATGCCATTGGCATTTGAATGGGCGTCTCCATGAGATTCTGAAATAACTAAACCATTAACAGCGTTCAGAACTAACTCGCCTCTTAATTTAATTGTTGCATTGGAAACTTTATCCTTTAACAACAAAGTGAAATGATACAAATCAACAAAGTCTCCGTGAAAAGTTTCAGCTAACATCCACGCTTCCCTAACTACACTTTTAGAATTATTAAAATCGCCAATTATTGATTCTGCCAACTGAGAAACCGCAACAGCAGTTTCACCTATTTTTGTCAAGTTAATAGCTGATGAAGTTATGCTTGGATCATCCTCTGGATTAAGCGCCCCATCCGTATATGAGCTCGCATATTTTGTGACAATAGTTATAGCCAATTGTGACGCAGACATAGAAGGAGAGGCGGCAAGTTCTGCTAATATCCTATCATATGGATAGCCATCGCCAGGTTCGGTTTCCTCTGAAGCCACCATGTAATCAGCATAATCACGTATTTGATAGGCAACTTCTATCGTGCCCATAAGACAAGCATCGAAAGCTAAGATGTCAATTTTACTGCCTAATGTGTTGTGGATATCTGTTAAGGCCTCTTTTATTTCCTTCATAGTTAAGCAGTCCTTGTTGTTGGTGTAATCCCAACAAGCGCTTGGACCCGCAGAACTTGAACCGCCATGATTCCATAATATTAATGCGTAATCCTCTCTCTCTCGTGCTTCTCGTTCTGCTTCGCAGAAGCTGAATGGGCTTGCGTTGCCGCTAGTGCGGCTTGCATTATGCCTAGTGCTATTAGCGATACGCCATTCGGCTATTATTGGATTTAGCCAAGCTCGGTAGTATTAGTGACGCAAGCCATAAGAGAAACTGGCTGAAAAGTGGATAGAACAGATTAACGCCATAAAGGGTAAAAAATCGAAAATTTCTTACCCCTTGCTAATATTCAGGCAGAGAAAAGGTTTTAAATGGGGGCGTACTACTACTTAGTAGTAGTGTCTATATGCCTACGTTTCAAGTTTGGGCGAATAAAAACGACATGGAGATTCTCAGGAGATTAATGGAATACTTTGAATACGCACAAGAACGAGAATTTGAAGGTAAGGCTTATCGTTTAAGTTATCGAATGGGTAGAAGAAAAAAGATTAGAAGAGCCAAAATCAATGAGAGCTATATTTACAGAGAAGCTCTTCATTGTTTATGGCGTGAGCATGAAAAGGAAGTTAGAGATTTTGAAAAACGCAGAAAATATAGGTAAAACTACTACTTAGTAGTGGAGATAATTCTAAAGAAGATTTCGGCTAGAAGGCTAAGAATTTAGGAGTTTTCGGAAAAAAGAAGAAAAATAGGCGTGAAATTAGAAAATAAAGCTATTTTTCGAGTTTAGGACGCGAAGTTTAGCCGAAAGCCTTATAAGTAAGTTTTACGTATCTATACGTAGAATACGTATCTTAAAGAAGGTGAAACAGCATGGGTAGAAAATCCAGATTAGAAAACGCGTGTTCAGTAAGCTCTAGCACTCTCGAAGCAAAACTCCCAGAAGGGTGGGAGATAGTTAAATACAGAGAAGGTTCTGAATATGCTATCGTAAAAATAAGAGTGGATGACATAGAGAGAATTAGACTTTTGAAACTTCCAGAGCAAGTTAGAGAATATCTAAGGCACAAGCAGAGAAAATACCGTGAGAAATTGAAGAAAGAAGGCAAGTCTATTAGCTAAAAAGGAGGTTTGCTAATGCCCTTTGTCTGAACAGTTAAAGGGTAAGTTTTTACTGATTTTTGACCCGTTATTAAGCATCTATCACGAGGGGTCTAAAATTTCTAATTTCTTACCCCTCGCTAGGGAGGGCTATATGATATGCCGATAAAACCTATGGAAACAGAATTAATAGGAGTTCAAGCGCCTCAAGCAATGACTGAACTAGCGTTTTACAGCCGATATGTAAAAGGTGAAAGGTTCGTTAATCTTCTGTTAGTAGCAGAGCCAGAAACCGCTAAAACAGAATTGCCCGCTAAATATGTCGGAAATTTTGGAATAATATCAATCAGACGCTTCTCTCACGTAGGAGTTTTGAATATGCTCGAAGATGGAATAATAAAGACAAACAAACCAGTAACATTCGTAATTCCTGACTTAGACGCTATCTATAAACAAAAACAAGATGTTGTGGAAAGAACAATTCAATTCCTAGACGCTATTACTTGGGACGGATTAAACCCTGAAGCTACGTATTTGTTTGATTACAAAGACTTAGAAAAATTCAGAGGCTTTAAAGCTCAAATAATAGCTGGAATAACGACTTTTGGGTTCTTTACAAAAAGTGGAAGCATCAGAGCTAATCTTTTGAAGGGTGGATACATAACGAGGTTTATTCCGTTTTGTATGGATTATAGCGCCTCTCAAGTAAGTCGAATCCTTGACGAGATATTCAACGGTTCACACAGAAAGAAGTATATCAAACGAATACCTTTGAAATTTCCGCCACAGAAAATCGAGGTTTATCTGCCGAAACCTCAAGCGGAAAAACTGAAGGACTTAACGAAGGATTTAGCTGAAAGGCTTGGAAGCAGAGGATTCCGATTAGGACAACAACTAATCTCTTTGGCTAAAGCTTCTGTGATAAGGGATAGATGTCTGGGAAGTAATAGACCTAAATGGGTTACAGAGGAAGATGTGGATTTAATCAAATTTCTTTCCGAGTGGATAGGTTTCGAACAAAAGCCTTTAAGAGATTATATGGGGTGGACGAAAGAATGACAGAATACGCAGAAGAGTTCACGGTTTATTACGAATACAGAGAGAAATATCGCATAAGAGCTTTTGAAGTGAGGCTCAGATACAAGAGAGGCAAAGCTCCAGCTAAACTAGATGCTGTCATGATTACTGCGAATGAAATATTAGACCAGCTAGGAATAGGGGCAGAATACTTCAGACAGAAACAAGTTGGCTATCGGATTGTAAGAGTTCCAAGTGTTCCTGCTGGTGGTTCTTGGAAAGTCATAGAGAAGCACAGCAAAGTAACATATCCTAAGGGCTTGAAGTGGGGAAGACAGTCTAAGATTTGGGAAAGGTGGTTTAGAAAGAAAGGGGTTGTTTTGGCATGATAGGAATAGATTTGGACACGAAAAACGAGTTTATGCTGCTGAAAACTGTTTTAAACGCTAGAAGGCTGGGAAGAGTCAGCGTTACAGAAACACACAGAGGCTATCACATAAGAATACACAGAAATTTACCGATTGAAAAGGCTATGGAAGTTAGAAGAGCTTTGGGAGATTGTCCAGAAAGATTAGCTTTTGATGAGATGAAAATAAAACTAGGGCTGTACGATATGGTTGATACGCTTTTCGAGGCTAAGGCTAGTTGGGACGGAGTATGGCGCAAAGAAGAGCCAAAAGAACCTTTTAGACTGCCTTTTTGGTTGAGGAGGTTCGGAAAGTATCCCTCATCGTTTAAGCTGAATGCGAAAGGAGCGTTAAACGAGAGTGCCGACACTAAGAGAAATAATGGACAGAGAGTGGAGAAGGAAAAAACGAAAGCAGAATCCGTCTAACATCTTTATAGGCACTGATTTAGCGGAAGCGAGGGAAAGGCTTATGGAAACTCTAGAAAGGAAGGGTTTGCTTTTGGAAGCGGAAAATGAGGACGTAATAGAGCAGCTTGAAAAAGAAAGGGAGTTGAGAAGAAAGAGACGGCTGTTTAGGGAGGCTGGTAAGCATGGCAAACAAGGATTCTAGCAAAGGCATAAAGGCTTTGTTGGGTTGCGAATTAGAAATCGAATGCAAGGCTTGTAAGAAATACGGTAGCTGTCTTTTAAAGGCTGTTGAAATATCGAGCCTTAAACTCCCAGAAAATCATATTAAACCGAGTAAAAAGCCTTGGGTGATTGAGATTGAGTAAGAGGGGTGATTATGCCTAGAAGGAAATTTAGAAAGCTTGAGAAACACAAAATTAGCCTCTTTAACCCAGAAGACAAGCTGAATCTAGCGGAGTACAAGATAGCTTTGGAAGAGCTTAGACTTTTAAGGGCATGTAAAAGGTTAGCCAGAAAGAGGAGAGTGGATTACATTGTCTGAGGAAGAGTTCAAAGTCCTTCGGGACATCTCAGCTAAAAAGGTAGGTGATAAGGAAGAATGACGGGTAAAACGAGAAAAGGTGGAGCATTAAAGAATCCGCCTAAGATGAAAGCGCCACCTAAACTACCAAAGTCGAAATTACCGAAGAAAGGCAAAGGATACGCTTTTGCTGGTTAAACTTCTTTTTTAGTCTGTCTAAGCTTTGATTTTCTTGACTTCAATAAGTCCCCTCTTTTCTTCGAATGGTAAGCAGCAAAACATAGGCAAATAACACCTAAGACTAGAGTTAAAGTTGTCAAAGCATACCAAAAACTGCTTGTCTCTTGCCATCTACGATAATCTTGTAGTTGTGTCCCTAGGATAAGCCAGACAAAAGCTAAGAGTATTAAAAACATTCCAGCAATTCCATAGGTTGTTTCTTCATGGCGATGCTCTTCTATTTCATCAAGAGTCTCCTCATCGGTCTTACGCTTTCCCATACTGTTTAAACTTCCACAAACTCCATTAACATTAACTTTCTATGCTCTAGCACTAATTAAAACTTCTCTGGCGAACCTATTAGCATCCTTTTCTTCTTCACTCCTCAACATTTCTAAGGGATACATCGCTACGATATGGTGGTAGAATTCGTGTAGGACTGTTCTTTTGTTTAATCCTGTTTTTCTGAAGTAGGCTTTACCCTTATCGTAGCAAGCCAAATAACTCTTCCTTCCGACCCTTTTACCGTCTAAAACTATTTTCATCGGTCTAATTCCGTAGTAAGACGCTAAGTAGTTTACTGCTTTTTGACACCCTTCTAAATCGTAAATCAATAGGAATTTCTCGCAAACCTTCTTATTCGGAATCCTTAATCGCATAATCCCACCACTCTAGGAATCCAATCGCCCTTCTCATTCCTTAAGAATTTCGCTAATAATAAAGCCTCTTCATTAATCAGGCTCTCTATTTCTTGTTTAAATCCGTGCTTAATTCTGGGAATATCCACTTTCTTTCTAAAATATTCATGCAAAGCGTTTGTTAATTCGTCTGTCTTACTTTTCTCGAGAAAAATTCTTTTCCCTTTCTTATCGTTGAACATTACAGTTTCAGCCTTAAAATGTTTAGGCTTTAATTTTTGAACATAACCTATTAGAAAGTCATCCACAAGATAACGGTATAATTCTACGAAATCACAAACCAAACTAGGTTTGCCGAATTGTAAGTTATGCACAAATCCCAAATGTGTTTCTAAGTGCGCTTTGGTTAAGGCTCTGTAACACTTGTAAAACAATAACTCATAAGCCAGATTAAAAAGGTTATTCACCGCGTCATAAGCTAGGAAAGTTCTTCTTTTTTGCGGTCTTAATTCTTTTGGAAACAGCAAAAATATTTGTTGAAAGTAGAATTTACTAGCCTTAGCCTCTATAACCATAAGCCTCTTTCTAACTGTATTTAAATCTCCATCAAGCCTACTTATAGCCTCCTTTATTCCCATAACATCATGTTGCCTTAATCCATATTTTCTTAGTACTTGGTTCTGCCCTAAGATTTTAGCTAGAACTATTTGTTTGGCTGTATAGATTCCCTTACCATTCTTAATAGCCTCGTATTGGTTAATCCTAGTTTTTACGTGAGCATCATCCATTAAATTTTTCAGAACGGCGATAGGTCTTCCGTTTCTAGTGGTTATTACAACATCTATTCCCCAGAACACTAAAGCAGACAAAGCCCTTGTACTTACCAGATTACCGCTTTGTAAGACTACTTCTCCTATTTCAGCCTCGAATAAAGGATATTTTTCCACTTTCCCATTTTTATCTCTCAAGATTATACAGCCCTTTTCCATTCCCAGAAAAGAGCCGAAGCTATCTAGTCTCAAATTTACTACTTTTACCGCATTACCCATACTTACCGACCTCCCTTATTTTCGATATATCTATCAGATATACCGAAATTATTTAAGCTTTTCTCCAGAAAAACCCTAATTTAGGCTTATTTTCCGATTAAGGAGCGGAAAGTGGCTCTACCGATGGGAGGTCGATAGGTATGGGTTAAAAACCCATTTTAGCCACTATTCCGCCCCTAATTTATTTATCTCCCACTCCCATTTAAAACCTTTTCTCTGCCTGAATATTAGCAAGGGGTAAGAAATTTTCGATTTTTTACCCTTTATGGCGTTAATCTGTTCTATCCACTTTTCAGCCAGTTTCTCTTATGGCTTGCGTCACTAATACTACCGAGCTTGGCTAAATCCAATAATAGCCGAATGGCGTATCGCTAATAGCACTAGGCATAATGCAAGCCGCACTAGCGGCAACGCAAGCCCATTCAGCTTCTGCGAAGCAGAACGAGAAGCACGAGAGAGAGAGGATTAATGCGTAATGTTGTGCTGGATAGTTTTGTATTGCCCAAATCACAAAGGAAGAAAGAGTGCTAGCGTCGCCCATGTTTAATTCGCCCATGTTTCCCACTAAGTCAGAATTTATGTTTTCCATGTCGTTATCTTGTGTTACATAATATCTTCTGGTCTCAGTCCAACCGCCGTTGGATGAATCATAACCTTGGATGCGGTCTATTTGAACTATTATTGCTAAACTGTTCGACGATCCGACTGTTTCCATTTCGTTTAGGTCTTTGATGCCCGCGGATTCCAAGTCGTTGTCGGCATCAAGGTAAACTATGAATGTCCATTCTCTTGTGCCATATGCGTATGTGAGGGGGGATATTGTGGTTTGTAGAGAGATAGAGAGAAGGAAGCATATTAGCAGAGTCCCAACTTTAAGTTGCGGTGGAGGTTTTTCATCCATTATGCTTGCCTCCTAACGAAACGAGCATATATGGTATGCTTGAAAGCATAACAAGAGCATACATTAATTAAAATATTATGGAAAATTCAGCTTCAAATTCTGAGGTTAGAAGCGCCTAAGTTAATCTTTTATGGCTTCTAATATATCAAGGTGGCGAAATCTCCCGCAAATCCCCCTCTTTTTCTATTTTCGTTTTGTTAGGTGTTTCTCGTGCTTTTTAAGTTTGATTCTGAAGTTTTAGAGTTTCTTTCTGTTTTGAAGCTTGGGACGCGTAATGTTTATGGTAGTGGTTTAGCTGCTTTTCAAGAGTTTTACTCATGCCAAGGTTCTATAAAGGATTTCTTGGATCATGTAGAGCAGGATAGGCTTTTGCCGAGAAGCCAGAGGAAGCGTGTAGACCGTTTAACGCTTAATGGTTTTGTGGCTTGGCTTCAGAATAGAGGGTATAGTCCAAAGACTATACGAATTTATGTTGGCGCTGTTCAAAGCTTAGCCAAATATTATGACGTCCAAATAAGCTTACGCTACGTGCAATTGCCGCCATCACAGTCAGTTAATAAGAAGCATCCGTGGACCATAGAGGAGATAGGCGATTTCATAGCTTTGATGGACAAGCCGCTCTATAGGAGTGTAGCTGCTTCAATTGTTCAAAGCGGCCTAAGTCTATCCGACATTTTAGCCCTAAAATACGGCGACATGAAAGAAGAGTTTGAAAAAGGCATAACGCCCATATGCATAAGTTTAACAAGGAAGAAGACAGGCATAGCTTTCATAACTTTTATGGGCAGCTGGTCCGTGAAGCTGCTTAAAAATTATTTAGCTAATCTTAAACTCGATGACGAGGCACCAATTTATGACGTATCCGCAAGGGCTGTGCACACCTACTTCCACAAAACAGCCCAAAAATTCGCAAGCAATTTCAAGGGCAGAAACCCATATAGCCCCCACTCGTTAAGAGCAGCTTTCCGCACCTTTTTGAGTGATCACAAAGTTGATCCGCTATACATAGAGTTTTGGATGGGTCATGCAATTCCAGAACAGCAGAAAGCCTACATAATCAAAAGCAGAGAAAGCTGGAGACAAACCTACCGCGAACAAGCAGAACCATGGCTAACACCACCACAATACAAAAACAGCATTTAGCAGCGACTAAAAGAACATTTTAGGAAAATGATGATTGCTTGGTTTTATTGCTGAGGCGACCGCTTAGACTACATTATGGTTTCTACCTTCACATCGCTAGCAAGTTCTGTGACATCGAATTCAACAAGTATAAAGTTGATTATGGAAAACAAGGTTTAGGATGAGTAAATAATATATAGGAGTCCTATATATGTAGGCTTCCTTAGACCATTAGGAGGATGGCTATGACCGATGTGTTGACGAGTGCTGCATACTTTCTTGTCACTATTTTAATTGAGCTTATCCCACTTTTCCTCATTGTCACCTTTTTTGCTGGTTTGGCTCTTGAATATATTTCTCCGGAAACTCTTAAGAAGTACTTGACGGGTAGAAGAGGCTTTATTGGCTTATTGTTGGCTGTTGTTTTCGGTTTTATAACACCTTTCTGTTCGTGCTCAACAATACCTGTACTTGCTGGGATGATTACGGCAGGAATTCCAATAGGCGTTTTGACCGCCTTCCTGTTTGCGTCGCCCTATCCAATTGAAGTTGCAATTGTGTTGGCACCCATTTTCGGCTGGACGCTTGCCTTAACCTTCTGCCTTGCTGGAGCCGTAATAGCCCTACTAAGCGGGGTTCTTGTTGAAAAGCTCGGATGGCAAGACGAGGTGAAGCCTTTTCTGATACAATTTGGAATGATCAACACTGCTGGTAGTGGAGTTGATGAAGCTGTTAAAGTTGGCTTCAAGGTTAAAGTTAAACGTGCAGCCAAATACTCCTTTGATTTCTTCCGTAAGCTAGCCGCCTACATCATTATTGGCAGCGTGATCGGGGCATTCATTTATGGACTTGTGCCCTCCGAATTTATTGCAACCTATGCTGGAGGATCAAATGTTCTCGCAGTGATCATCGCAGCTTTAATTGGAGTTCCGCTCTACGTAAGCATAATACCAGTAATCCCCATCGTTTACTCCCTGTATCTTAAAGGATTAAGCGCGGGAGCTGTAATAGCCTTTCTAATAACTGCCACTGCGATAAGCCCGCCGGAATTAATCATGCTTTCAGGCATGTTTAAGAAAAAATTCATAGCATTCTTCATAATAATGATGATTTTGGGGAGCATAGTAACAGGTTATCTCCTTAATGCGATATCATGGGGTGTTTGAATGAATAAGCAAAACAAAATCATGATA
>JAWCNN010000010.1:0-35911 GCA_038848525.1 Bathyarchaeia archaeon
ACAACAATAATAATCGCAACCTAAACAATGCGCTGTTAAAGTGATCTCTAGCCCTCAGTAGTTCTTCTACATGCATAAATAAGCATAGCTGTAGCAAAGTCAATGTATTTTTTGATAAAATCCTCAAAGCCTTGGTAGTTTAAGATGTAATAGCGACTTGGATGGAACGTTGAATACCTAGTGAGGAAGGCAAGTAGATCCCTAGTTGAAACGTTAAAGGGCTGCATTGACATTATATTTCTTGCCACATTTTCTTTTATGTACCGCTCCATGTATGGTGGATGATTAGGTATGGAATATACCACAATTTTTTCAGCACTGCTAACATCTTCAAGTTTTTCGCTTTGTTCAATTTTTTCTATGGTAAGTTCTTTCAAAAAATAAATGTTGGCTGTCGTCACCATAATAGGGCATAATAAGGAATGAAAACTCCTGCCTTAGATATTGATTCCGCTTTTTTGCAGCATTATTTCTAGCAATTGATCTTCGCTAAAAAATGCTCGAGATAACAAACTGCTTGTAGCGAACATAAGTTGATGTATACCTTCATTTATGCTTTTTTCGTTCCTTTGACCATTACCATATACTTCTATTCCTTTCCCAACTATGGGAATTTTTGTATCGTTTAAAGGTGGAACAGCGCTAGGAAATGTTTTCCAATTACATTTACCCCTCGAGAAGAAATTTTCCACAAAAAATTCCATTCCAGAATCTCCAACTGGATTGGGCGTAAAATACCATCCAGTTCCTCGAGTGCGATATTTACATTCTATCACAAACACGAGCTGGACAAAGTCGCAATCTTCCACGTCAAGATCATATGTGACCAAAAAATCAACAGAGTTCGGAAATGCATCACTTTGCCTTTCAAAGAAGTATTCTCCGTGATTAACTAACTTTCTAGGTAAATTTGAGGATACAGAATCTATAGATTTAGCAACCACCGATTCTAATGGTGATCCCGATTTTAACAATTCCTCTTTAATTTTTTCAATTTTCGGATAGATTTTCTCAACTTTTGGATTGTCCATGAGAATAAAAAAGTAAAAGAGACTATATTTCTTTTTTCAGTCGCTCTAGTTTGGATGTAAGGATTTAATGAGCGCGCCAATCGAAAGATGGGGGTTACATTCCGCATTTTTTGAGTAGGCGTTGCCATCGCATGTCTGTTATTTGCTGTATTTCGTCCACTATTTTCTCGAATTTTGGCGTGAACAAATGTCTAAAACGTCCCTGCACGGCTAAATACTCTTTTATTGGTTTTTTCTTTTGTGGAGCTAAAGCGTAAACTTTGCTTGGCGCTGAAAGCCTATACTCACCGTTTACGGCTTCCCAAAGTGGAAAAACGCATGTTTCAACCGCCAAACGTGAAAGCTCTATGGTTTTGGCTGGGTCACTTCGCCATCCACGTGGGCAAGGCGCAAAAACATGCAAGAAAGCTGGTCCGTTCACTTCTAAGCCTTTTCTGGCTTTTTCAATGAGGTCTCGCCAGTAGTAAGGCGAGGCTGTTGCCACATAGGGAATTTCATGAGCCACCATGATGTCTGCTATGGGCTTTTTAGGCTCCAACTTGCCAGGTATGACTGTGCCTGCTGGCGAGGTTGTTGTTGCTGCGCCTAGGGGTGTGCCGCCGCTTCTTTGGATGCCCGTATTCATATAAGCTTCATTATCATAAAGCACAAAGAGAAAGTCGTGTCCACGTTCAACAGCTCCAGAAAGCGCTTGTATGCCAATGTCGTATGTGCCTCCGTCTCCAGCAAGCGCTATGACGTCTATCTGTTTTTGCGGGATTCTTCCCTTTTTCTGCAGCATTTTTATGGCTGTTTCAATTCCGGAGGCGTTTGCCGCCGCATTTTCAAAGGCTGTGTGAACCCAAGGAACAGCCCAAGAAGTGTACGGATAAATTGATGATATAACTTCCATGCATCCAGTGGCTGTTGTCACTATTGTTGGTCCTCTAACGGCTTTCATAATAAGCCTCAAAACAGTTGCGGGTCCACAGCCTGCACATGCCCTATGCCCCGACAAAAACAAGTCTGGTTTTTCAGCTATGTCTTTCGCAGCGAATTTCCATTCAGAAAACATTTTTTCGCTCATGCTTTTCACTCCCTCAACCCAACATAATTTATCATGTTTTCCACATGTCCTGTTTGGAGAATCTTTTGCAAGTCCTCGTAGATACGGCGTATTTGGGTGGGGTTTGTGTCTCTTCCACCTAAACCGTAAATGTAGTTTATCACATAGGGATGGGATGGCGCATCATAAAGCGCATGGCGAATTTCGTGGAAAACTGGTCCGCCTTGTCCCCCAAAGCTTATGCTTCTGTCCATGACGGCTACTGCCTTAACCTTTCCAAGTGTTTTGGCAACATCCTCAAATGGAAACGGTCTAAAAGTGCGGATTCGCAGTAGCCCAGCCTTTACGCCTTCCATTCTAAGCTCGTCCACAACAGCCTTCACAGTTCCAGCGGTTGAACCCAAACAGACTATGATTATTTCAGCATCTTCAAGCCAGTAACGGTCAAGCAACCCATCACCATAGCTTCGATGGCTTATAGCCGCATATTCATTGTGCACTTGCCGAATAACTTTATCAGCCTCTTGCATGGCTTCTTCTTGTTGACGTTTAAACTCGAAATAGTAGTTTGGCATCGCTATTGGTCCAACAGTGATTGGATTTTCAGGGTCAAGCCTAAAGGGAACCTTTTTCCATTCATGATTCAGCACAAGCGGGAAACTGCGGGTTCCAACAAACTTTTTGACAACATCGTCTGGAAGCACCTGCACATTTTCTAGGGTGTGGCTTAAAGTGAAACCGTCCAAGCCCACGATAACAGGCAATAGCACTTTTGGGTTTTCAGCTATTCGGAAAGCTTGGATTATTGAGTCGTAGGCTTCCTGTGCGTTTTCAACGTAAATTTGTATCCAACCGCTGTCACGTTCCACCATAGTGTCAGAATGGTCGCAGTGAATGTTTAAAGGCGCAGACAAGGCGCGGTTTGCTATTGCCATAACCACGGGCGCGCGGCATCCGGAAGTTACAAAAAGCATTTCATGCATGAGCGCCAAACCAGCAGAAGCGCTTGCCGTGAAGGTTCTTGCGCCCACAAGCGAAGCCGTGAGACAAGCGGTTAAGGCGCTGTGTTCAGATTCTGTGCAGACAAAAGCGGTTTCAACCTCACCGTTAGCCACGTACTCGCTGAACCTTTCAACAATTATTGTTTGGGGAGTTATGGGATAAGCAGCTACAATATCCACGTCTGACTGCTTTACAGCGTAAGCAACAGCCTCATTACCATTTAAGGCTAAAACCTCTTGTTTAACAACACTTTTCATTTTATACACCTTCAAGTTTCATTTCAATCGCTTTTGTTGGACACTCGTTGGCGCAAATTCCACAGCCCTTACAAAAGTTAAGGTTAAACTCTATGTCGCCCTTCTCGGGTTTCCAGTGTATTGCACCGTCTGGACAGAAAAGCACACACAAAAGACAACGTGTGCATTTCGCTGGGTCTCTAACGGGCATGTAGGTTTTCCAATCTCCAGTTAAAAATTCAAGGCTGGATTTTGGGCATGCACCCGCCGGCGCTATTTCTCTCCATCCCTTCTCTTCAGTTGTCATTCTGATTTAACCTCCTTATAAGCCTCATTAATAACTGCAAAGTTTTTCTCAGCCACGCCTGATTTGAAGCGTTCTTTAACAACAGTTTCTAGGCTTTCCAACTTGACTGTCCCAGTTGCACGTGCCACAGCGCCAAGCATAGCCGTGTTTGTTATGGGCATCCCCAAAGTCTTTATTGCGATTTCCGTGGCTGGAACAGTCCAAACTTTGCCCGTGTCAGTTTTAAGGATTTTCCTAATTTCCATTGGACTATCCTTTGAGTTTATTATGATTATTCCATGTTCGCTTAACCCTTCAGCAACAGAAACAGCCTTCAACAATGTTGGGTCAAGAACAGCCACAACATCTGGGTTGTAAACTGAACAATGCACTTTTATTGGCTCAGCGCTTACTCTTGTGAAGGCGGTTACTGGCGCACCCATCCTTTCAGGTCCAAACTCCGGGAAAGACTGGACACACTTCCCTTCGTGGATGGCTGCCCGCGCCAAAAGTTCACTGGCAGTCCATGCTCCTTGACCGCCCCTGCCATGCCACCTAAACTCCAACATTTTCTTCAACACATTACACTCCCATGACATTTCCAAACTAATTATAAAATCAGCCATATACATCTTTCTAAGAAAACAACATTTACAATGTAATAAAATCCTTCAGAATCTCTTTCACTGGCATTTCAAATAATTCCCTTGTAAAATCTAAAAATTCCATGCCTTTCGCTGTTGTTAAATAATATTTTATTTGTCTTCTACCCTTCCGCATCCACTTTCCAACAATTAGCCGTTTTTCTTCCAACTCATAAAGTATGGGATAAACCACGCCCGAAGTGTACTTTTGATTGGTAAGCCTTCCCAACTCTTTGACTATGCCATACCCAGACATTGGCTTTTGGCTGATAAGCCAAAGAATAATTATTCTTCTGAAACCTCTCACGACAGCTTTAACCAAGTCTTTCTCCAACTTTTCCATAACAGTTCTTCCATTTTAGTTCTAAATTAAAACAGCTATACCATTATTTATGGCTTAGATATAAAATGAAATCCGAAAATTAATATATCAAAATCTAAACCTTAATTACGGGATAAAAATGGTTAACGCTTATGATGCGTTTCTGCGCAGTCTTGAAAAGCCAGTTATACTTTGGCTTTTGTCACGGAAGCCCAGACATGGATATGAGCTTATTCTTGAGTTTAAGAAGTTGACTGGACGCAAACTAAAGCCGAGCATAGTTTATCCCTTCCTCCACAAGTTGGAAGTGGAGGGGTTTGCAGTTTCAAAGTGGATTGGGAAGGGCAAGCGTAAGATAAAATGTTATTCTCTAACAAGCAATGGAGAGAATCTCCTAAAAAGGACGCGTGAGATATTTAGCAAGCCACTCAAAGAAATTCTTACGGGTTTGGTTGAAAAAAGAGAAAATCCTTCATAGTTTATGGTAAAGGTTTGTACACCGCAAATTTTAAGTGAAATCATATATATCAAAATCTAAATGTTTTAGAAATAAACATTTGAAGGGAAGCATACATTTGCACGGGGAATCAAGCAGAAAAGTGCTGTTGACGGCTGACCGAACGTTAATGAGTGAATACCATCAAAACGAGTTTGTAGGTTTCGGCACATGCGCTCCGCCAAATGTTATTCCAGACCGGCTTTACCAATGGCTTTTCTTCCCGCCGATTAAAACTGAAAATGGAATACCAAGAGCCGCGCCCTATGGACTGAGAAAAATTGAGGCTCAACTTTTAAGCGAAGGCTTTGATGTGCTGACTGTTGCGCCGACTCACCTCAAAAAATACATCAACCAAGCAAAGGTTTTAGGCATACACGTTATGGACCCCTTCGGTTTAGGACCAGCCTCAAGCACTTTCGCTTCAATCCTCAAAAAAGAGCCTTTCCTAGCGCAACACTTTCGCGCTTTGCTGGGCAATCCAGAAATAAGAAAAGCCAAAAAACATGGATTAAAAATTATTGTTGGCGGTCCAGGCGTTTGGCAATTCCGTTACAGACCAAAGTTTGTTGAAAAGTATGGGATAGACTGCATAATCGACGGAGAGGCCGAAAAAGTTGTGGGAAAAATTTTCCACGCTGCACTCAACGGTGAAAGCCTCCCCCAATACTATGAAGTTGACATTAAAGAGATACCCAGTTTGGAGGAGATACCAAACATAGTGAATCCTTCCATTAATGGTTTGGTGGAAATTGGGCGTGGATGCTGTCGAGGTTGCAAATTTTGCAGTGTAACGTTAAGGCCTCTGCGGTGGCATCCATATGAGAAAATACTGCAGGAAATCGCCATTAACATCAAGGCAGGCATGAACCTAGCTTGCCTACACGCAGAAGACGTTATGCTGTACGGCTCCAAGAACACTTTGCCAAACGGTGAAAAACTTTTGAAGCTTCACGAACTGGTTTTGAAAAAATGTGGAAGCGTGGGGTGGAGTCACTGCTCCCTTGCGGCTGTAGCCGCCAAACCAAAGCTTTTCGCCAAACTCTCCGAAATCATACAACAAAAACAACCGTGGTGGGGCGCAGAAGTCGGCATTGAAACGGGCTCAGCGGAACTTGCCAAAAAAATTATGCCAGCAAAAGCGCATCCATTTAAAGCTGAAGAATGGCCGGAAATCGTCCGCACTGGCATGGGTTTAATGCATGATTATAGGCTTATTCCAGCCTGCACATTAATAGTAGGCGTTCCAGAGGAAACAGAAGGAGACCTAATCAAAACCATCGAATTAATGGATGACTTGAAAAAAATTAGAAGTTTAATCGTACCCTTATTCTTTGTTCCAATGGGCAAACTAAAAAACGAAGATTGGTTCAAAGAAACAGAAATGAATAGGCTTCACAGAGAAATCCTAATCAAATGCCTAAAACACGACTTTTATTGGATAAACAGCCTAATTGACTTGACATTCGCAGGAAAATGGTACGCAAAACTTTTGCAAACCCTATACAGAATTTTTGTAGCCACAATAAGGCATAAAGCCGAAAAATCTGGAATAAAACCATAAAATAACTAAACTTAAATATAGCAGAAAAACTCAAAACACAATGGGCCGCCGTAGCTCAGTTCGGTAGAGCGGCTGGCTGTTAACCAGTCGGTCGTAGGTTCAAGTCCTACCGGCGGCGCCTTTTCCATGTAAATGTTGTTGTTTTTAGGGTAAAAATAACAACAACACTTGGATGGTTTAAATATCGTCGGTTTTGCGGATTTTCTGACGACGACATTTGGAGGAATCTGAAGGCGCATGTCCCAAACTCCAAAATCTGCAATTTTCATTTTATTTTAAACATTGGGGGTAGGGTTAGGGAGACTCTTTATTCGAGTATGGTGGTTTGTGGATATGTGGGTGTTGGTGTGTTGGCTACTATTGGGCGTTTTTGTGTGTGTTTGTATCCGCATTCGCATTTGAACCCTATCATTTTGCCGTGGCGTGTTATTGCTTGCCATTTTTTGCCGTTGCAGTTTCCGTTTTGTTTGTGGATTTTCCATAGGATTTCTGCTTCGTTTTGGGTTAGTGGGGCGTAGTGTTTTGCTGATGTGAAGTACCATGTTGCGTAGCTGATTAGGAGTGTCCATGACGTGAACACAAGGATTTCCAGTGTTTCGAACATTTTTCGCCCCTTTTTATGTGTATTTGCGTTCTACACGTGTACGATATGTATTTTTTATGACATATCTATTTTGAAAATACGAATTATTACGATATAAGCATTATCTAAAAAACCGAATAAAAACTACTCTAAAACTGCTGAAGCAAATCCCTCTTTTCAATAATATACCCACAATAATGACACTTCAACAACAGCGGATCTTCACTTTCAACATAAAATTTAGCCCGCACAGGCTCGCTGCTATTGCTTATACAAGCAGGATTAACACACTTAACAATGCCCTCAACAACCTTTGGCAGTTGAACATGCTGTTTCTCAACAACATTGTAATCTCGAATAATGTTAATTGTGGCGTGAGGCGCTAACAAAGCAATTTTATGCACTTCCTGAGGGTTCAATTCTCTACCTTCAATTTTAACTATATCTTTTATTTTGAAGCGTTTGCTAGGCACATTCATGGCGATAGTGACTATTCCCTTTTCACGTCCAGTTATCCCCAAAATTTTAACAACGTCCAAAGCGTGACCGCCGGTGATGTGGTCTATAACGGTGCCATCCTTAATCTTAGAAACATGCAGAGTCCTCTCACTCATACAAACCCTCCTCAAAAGGTATGTTTCCCACTCTTTATAAAAAGTTATTTAAGGAAATGCATAGATTTGTTTGGGTGTAAGTTTGAAGTTTGAAGGCAGAGACATAATATCGCTTAGGGATTTTTCCCGTGAAGAAATCGACTACATAATGAAGATTGCCCAATCCATGGAACCCCTAGCCAAAAAAGGTTCAGACATGCTTAAGGGCAAAATCCTCGCAACATTATTTTTTGAGCCGAGTACACGCACACGTTTAAGCTTTGAAGCGGCAATGCAAAAACTCGGCGGTTCCACAATAGGCTTTGCAGAGGCAGAAATCGCCTCAGTTAGGAAGGGTGAAAATCTTGCTGATACGGTGCGCACGGTGGAGAATTATGCGGATGTTATTGTTGTGAGGCATCCGCTGGAAGGTGCGGCGAAGCTTGCCGCAGAATTTGCAGAAGTGCCAATAATTAATGGTGGAAGCGGAGCTGAGGAACATCCTACACAGGCTTTGCTGGATTTATACACGATAGTTAAGGAGAAGGGGCGAATAGATGGGTTAAAAATAGCTTTGGTGGGCGATTTAAGATATGGAAGAACCGTCCACTCGCTTGCTTACGCTTTTTCCCTATTCAACATTGAACTATACCTAGTCTCGCCAGAAGCCCTAAAAATGCGACGGGAAGTCCTCCAAACAATAAAGGAAAGGATACCCGTAACCGAAAAAACAAGCCTTGAAAAAATAATTCCACTCATAGACGTTTTATACGTCACAAGAATACAGAAAGAACGCTTCCCAGACCCAGCCGAATACGCCAAAGTTAAGGGCTCTTACAGAATAGATTTGGCAACTTTAAGCGAAGCCAAAAAAGACTTGATAATTCTCCATCCGCTTCCAAGGGTTGACGAAATAGACGCTGAAGTTGATAACACGCCGCATGCACGCTATTTCCAACAGGTCTGGAACGGCGTAGTCGTTAGAATGGCGCTTCTAGCCCTAATATTAGGCGCCATAAAATAGCATTTTACAACGCAAACCTGTTAAAGTATGTTAATGTGTTTACTGCTCCACAAAAGGGACATTTGTGCAAAAATCCAAACCAGCTTTTACGACAATTTGCACAATAAGTTAACTTGCGGTTATAAGTTATAAAGGCTAGTTTGTAATCTTCAAAAAGTTGTTTAGTTAAGAGGGCAAGCTCTTCTGGTTTGCAATCGGCTTCTCCAAGCTCTACAGCTGTTAGGCTTCCACCAGAACAAAAGTCTTGTATTATACTTTCAAACTTCACAAATTCCAAATCAACCTTTCCATTATGAAGAGGCAGTTTACTCATTGTTGAATAAAACGGTTTTTCCCTCGTCCCTGAATATCGAACCTTCGCCACGCCAAACCTTTCGATGTCCAGCTGGGCTAACCGTTCAGAAGCCTCAAAGTCAGGCAAAACAGCCGTAAACAAACGTTTTCCACGTTTCCCACCAATCTTATACAGATACTCAACAATGTTCTGTGCAATTTTCCCCGCAAACTCCAAAACCTTCTCACTTTCGCCAACTTTCCCTCCATAAAAGGCTTCAATAGCCTCCTTTAATCCCGCCAAATTTACAATGCCAGAACAATTTTCAAGTCTAAAATACTGGTCGCCGTTGACAGCTTGCATCAAAAACGGAAGCAAACCCTTACCATGCATTTTTAGGGCTCTGTAATTAATTTCTAGGGCACGAGTTGCCAGTTCAAGCCTCTCCTTCAACGTCTGGAAAAATTTTGTCTCGTCGCCTTCGCATTCATAGGCTATTCTGGGCATGTTAAGGGTTACAAGCGCTCTGTTGCCAGTGCGCAACGTGTCAATTTCCCAGTCTCCGCTTAAATTCGCTTTAAGTCTAAACCCAGACGCAGAAAAAACAGAATGCATTTGCTCTTTTTCTAAAAGGTTGGCAAAGTACACCATGCCCCTCTCAGACGCCAACTGATAAGCCCTCAAAAGAATTTCTTTAGTCTTTTCATCCGCAAAAGTTTCTGGACGTATTTTGAAAATGAGGCTTGGATTAAACAATGGCTTGCGCATACTTTCTTCGGCAAATACATCCAAAAGAAGCATCGCCAAAAGCTGGCTTTCCTCACTAAAGTTTCCATAATTGCCATCCGCTTTTCCAAAAAACCCAAAGGCTTGTTTATCAGCCAAAAAATCTGGAATTTTAAGCTCTAAACCAAAAGAAACATTTACATGCTGATTTAAATTGAAAATGAATAGACGTAAAGCCTCTTTTATTTCCGACGACTCCAAGCCTTTCACGAAAGGGGCGAGAAAAACATTGAAATATTCAAGCGTTTGCGTTTCGCCAGTTTCTTTAAAGGAATGTAAAAGAACGTTGAAGGTTAGGGATAAAGCCGAATTCAAATTTTGAGGAAGCAGAGAGGCGTCTATCCCATCCAAGTTTAAGCCTTTTTGAAAGAAAAACCTTAAGTCATGCATCACCTCGCTTGGCTTCAAAACCCATGAACCCAACCCATTAATGTGCAAAGCGCCAGAAAAATGCGCATCTGCGATATCCCGTGGAAAAACGTTTAGAAGCACATATTCCTTCAAAACCATTTCCCCAGTCTTTTCATGAACCGAAACCATTTCTTGAGGATTTTTACTTTTCAAGTCAATAAGCGCCCTTACGTCATAGACGGGAAGCCCCAAACGTGCAAGTTTGTGGCGGTATTCCTCTAAGCCTTTCTCAATCAAAATTACGTTTACCACTTCCCTCACAAGCGGAGCTGTCAAATACTTCGTTTTCGATTTGATTAACCGTTTTTCCGCTTCTTTAGCCACCCTCTTCGCCAAATCAGCAGGCATCTTCGCCTCTTTCACAAGCGAATTTGCTATCTTGTTAACATCAAACTCTTCCAAAGCAAAGTGGGAAGTTCGAACAAGCATTCTTTTAGGCTTAAAGGCTTTCTTTTCAATTCGGTCTGCAATATCAATAACCATTTTACCAAGCTCGGTTAAACAGTACTTTTTAGCTTCAACATCAGCCTCAACTAAATTTGCCTTCAACAAAAACTTTAGGTGATAAGCAAAACGTCCAGCATCCCTATTAGGATTCATTTTCAACGCGCTTATCAACTCAGTATAGGAAAGCGCACCCCTATCAAAAAGCAAATTTAAAATCTGCAGTCTAACAGGCGAAGAAACCGCCTTAAGTATCCTAACCCCACGCGCACGATACGGAACAGACAAGCCTTTTCCCCTCGCAAATAAAGTTATCAGCAAGATAAGGGTTTAAAGGTTAGGGAAAACACAACAACTTATGGGGCTGTCGGCTAGCTTGGTCTAGGCTTGGAGACTCGGGCTCTCTAGACCCCGGTTCAAATCCGGGCAGCCCCACCACCAACTTGTTAAATATTTATGAAAGTGTTTACTAAACGATATAAGAGGTGAAAGCCAAATGGAAAAAAAGCCCGGCTTAGTGGTTGATAAAAAGTTTGTTGCTGCGTTGATTCTTGTTTGCCTAGCTTTAGGCGGAAGTTTCGCTTTCATCTACCTAGACTTAAAATGGGATTTTGAAGCCTTAAAGAAGGACTATGACGCCTTAAAAAACGACTACAAAAACCTTCAAAATTTATTGGAATATGAAAATTACCTTTTGGGGCAAGCACAACAACTTCAAAATCTAATAAGCCTGATAGAATCTGAATATTACGACAGAATAGCCAATCTAACAGCCGTCCACATATACAACCTAACAAAATATTCAGTAGTACTAATAACATGCACATTTGCCGACGGCTCCGATAAAGTTCAAGGTTCAGGTTTCATTTACGATTCAAACGGATACATAATAACCAACAACCACATAGTGACAAAAATAGGTTCCAACGAAATGCAAGAAGCAACAGCAATCAACGTTACATTCTACAATGGCACAACCGTCCCAGCACGGCTTGTGGGATACGACATTTACAGTGACTTAGCAGTAATAAAAGTGGATGTGTTACCAGAACAAGCTCTTTCGCTGTTAATTGGCAATTCAACTAAGCTCATGGTTGGAGAACCCGTTTACGCCATTGGAAATCCTTTTGGGCTTAGAGGTTCAATGACCGCTGGAATAGTAAGCCAACTTGGCAGAGTAATACCGCTAAGCGAATTTGATATACCCACACCATGGGGAAAATATGTCCTAGCCGACATAATACAATTCGACGCTGCAGTTAACCCAGGAAACTCTGGTGGTCCACTGCTTAACGGCATCGGCGAGGTTGTCGGCGTAACATTCGCCATAGAAACCGCAGGTGAAACTCCAGCTTTCATCGGCATAGGCTACGCCATTCCATCAGTCATACTTGAACGTGTCGTTAAAGCCATAATCGAAAATGGAATGTATAAGCATCCTTACATGGGCGTGGTATACGACGGAAACTACATAGGCGGAATGCTGATAATAGACGTTGAACAAGGCGGTCCAGCAGGCAATGCTGGTTTAAGAGAAGAAGACGTAATAGTGGGGGTTATAGAGGAAACTGGTAACCTAACAATAACATGCGCAGATGATTTAATCATATACTTGGAAAGATACAAAAGCCCAGGAGACATTATACGCTTAAGGGTTAAGCGTGGCGACGCAGAATATTTAATTGATTTAACTTTGGGTGAAAGAGAATCTTAGCTATCTCCTATCAATTATGTCAAGGGCTTCGGGTCCAGTGCCAATAAAAACAACGGGAACTCCAATTTGCCTCTCAATTTCTTTTATGAATTCCTTTGCCTCTTTTGGCATTTCATCGTATTTTTTTACACCTTTACATTTTGGATATACAACATCAAGTTTTGTCAATGCTGCTTGTGTTGCACCGTTAATTTTTACGGCTTTTTTGGCTAATTCAAAATTGAAGGGTGCAGACCGTCTTTCACGTCCAGTTCCAGCCGCAATTTCAAACCATCCACGTTTTATGGCTTCCTCTCTCGATAATTCTCCAGGCAGTGGACCAGCGCCGACACGGGTCATAAACGCCTTAAAAACTATTAGGACATCGTCAACTTTTGTTGGTCCTACGCCTGCTTCTGAGCATATAGCCGAAGCGCTTGTGTCTCTGCTGGTCACATATGGGTATGTTCCATAATAAAGTGAAAGCATAAACCCTTGAGTTCCTTCCAGCAAAACTTTTTTGTTTGTGTCTATGGCGTCATTAACTTCAGTCGCCGCATCCGTCAAGTATGGCTGCAATTCCGCAATGTCTTTTGCAAGTTTCGCCGTTCTTCTAACACGTTCTTCAATTGCTGGTCCAACACCCCAACCTGTTGTTCCAATCCCTTTTAAATGCGCACTTGTCTTGTCTTGGGCTGAATGTTTTTCTTCAATTATGGAGGCTTGATGGTCTATGCCTATACGGTTTTTAACTTTTGTGGCTTCAACTTCTTCAAGGAATTTTGCAACGTGAACGTTTGCGCCTGCGCCTATTAATAAGCGACATTTTTCGTAGACGAATGCTGCTGGAACCATGTGTAAAGCGTAGCGTTGGTCTCCAATCCAAATGGTGTGGGCAGCATTAACAGAGCCTGTTCTAACGCAAACATCCAGTTTGTCTTTTAGGGCTAGGTAGGAGATTATTTTTCCTTTGCCTTCGTCTCCCCAGAAAGCTCCAACTATGACTGTACAGGGCATTTATTTTCGCCGATGACAAAATTGCTTTTCACTATTATTAAGATTATTTGCTGGTTTTGTGTAAACTAACTGTTAATTTTCTTCGCCAGTTAAAAACATGTTTAGGTTTAGCGTTTCCATCCAAGCTATGCTTTTCAACGGTATTCTAAACTCATTTCTTCTCTTGTATGGAATGCATTTAACAAATGTTTCTCTTTTAAACTCGTCCCTTATAATTTCTAATAGGTGAACGTTCACTATTACTGAACCGTCTTTCAAATGGAGGTTCACGTTTTTCCCTAAAAATGATTTTGCCATGTTTAGGCTGAGCCTTTCCATTAACTACCACTCCAAATCCTTGTTGGCTATTTGGTTCCAGCATTGCTTACATATGGGTAGCTTCTCCCCTCTAAAGAGAATGTAAACTTCGATGTCGCCGTTCTTGCATTTTTTATCCCATGGATTTTTGCAATGTTCCATCAGCGTAAACCTCCAGTGCTTAGGTAAACGCTTTTTCTTTTTAAAACCAACGGCGAAACGACATTTGCACACCATGGAGAGAGATAAGTTAAAGTGAACTTTAAATTTGGATTATTTCAGGCGTTATCTTCTCCTTCGTTATCCTCAGTAAAGCCACTGTTGGTTTTGTTATGAATGGTGGAACAGGGTTTGTTGGGCTTCCAGGGTTTACGAATAGGATTTCTCCTTCCCATTTCACGCTGGAATTATGTGTGTGTCCATGAACCAACACGTTAAAACCGTTTTGTTTGGCTATTTCACGCATTTTCCCCATCCCGAATAAAGCTCCAGCGTCATGCGTGACCCCAATTTTCCAATCAAAAACCTTAAAAGAATTTATTTTCGGCAGTTTCCCACGAATTTCCGGGCCGTCCATATTTCCATAAACAGCCAAAACAGGCGCAAGCTGTTCCAACTCGTCAATAACTGACATTTCCACCAAATCGCCTGCATGAACTATAAAGTCAACTTTTTCGAAAACTTCGAAAACTTTTGTAGGAAGCTTTCTGGCCCTTAAGGGAATATGCGTGTCAGATATTAAGCCAACAGTTTTTGTAAAGCCGTATTCACGTTGTTGAGAAAGCGCCTGAGACTGCTGACTACTCATTTAGATTTCATCTCGATTATAATTACGTATTTCTAAAATAAGAATTTTAACACGTAACAAATTTTGAAGAAATCTTGATTTGGGTTTTCTGGTTTTCCGTTGAGTTTTTTCTTTGCGAATACAACAGCAAACATTGTGAGGAACATAAACAACGGTAAGATTAGGGCTAATGGAAATTCCGGGATTATTATCACTTCATGTTCTGTGTGATTGTATGTAAAGTAGAGGAGGGCATGTGTGCTGTTCGACATTGCAAGTTCATAGGCTGGCGCTTCTCTACGGTCCACCAACACCGTATATGTACCGTTTAGCAAAGCTCTCGGCAATGTTAAGCGACAGAAACCGCTGGTGCATCCTTCTCCCTCCACATAAAACAAAAGAAGTTCTTGTCCAGGCTGCAGATACTCGTTTGGAGAGTTAAGCCAAAAAGAGAAATAAAATTCCGAAATGGTAGAGTTGCTAATCACTTGGACATGGTATGTTTCATTTTCACGTTTAAAAACTTCAAAGTCGTAGAACATCCCTGCAAGTGGATAATTGTCTCTGTTGTTCCCATTAATTATGTAAGGTGTATCCCCTATGCCATCACTTCCAGTCTCGTCTTGACCAAAACCACTGTAAAAGTCAACACCATCGTAATCGCTCCAATAGTTCCCGCCGGAAGGATAACCATCATCCCAAACATTTTCGGATACGCAAAACCCAACATTACTGGCTATAAAGTTGTTATGATAAAATTTGTTATTTGAAGAGTAGCTATAAAATGAAATAGTTGAGTTTATTATGTTATTTCCTACTACACTATTATTATTTGAGGATTCACGGAAATCGATTTTATTTTGTATGTTATTCCGCAATATGAAGTTGTTTTGAGATGCATTAAGCAAAATACCATATGAACATTTTGTTATGTTATTCTTGATTATTTGGTTTTGATGGGAATGCTCAAGTATTATACCCAACTCGGTGTTGATTGACTGAGCGCCACGGTTTGTCGATATCGTATTTTCAAGTATAGTGTTATTGTGTGAATGACATAAGTCTACGCAGACCCAGTTGTTCGTAATAATGTTTTTTGCTATTATACTGTTGTTTGTTTTCCACAGCAGTATGCCTTCAGAAGCTTTTGAAAGATTGAGGTTTTCCACACGTATATTACTGCAATTAATTAATATCACTTGACCAGCATTCGTTACAGTGTAGTTTGAAACGTTCTCAAGATATACCAATGGCTTACCGTTTACAAAGTTATCTTTCACTTTGTTGTTGCCACTTACATACGAGTCCCTAAAAAAGAGGTCACAACTGTAAATGTCGAGCCCACAGCCAACAAAGGTATTCCCTATTAAATAATTGGATGGTGAACGTCTAAGCCAAACGCCACTAAGCGAACTTTCCATTATGTTATTCTCTAATATGGTGTTGTTTGATGAGAAATCAAGTAGTATGCCATGGGCGTTTTTTACCATGTTGTTTCTCGAGATTTCGTTGTAGTTGGAATTAGAAAGTGAAATGTAACCGCTTTCTATTATGTTATTTTCTGAAATGCGGTTACCCTCAGAATCAGAAAGTCTTATGCTATTCCAGCCATTTTTCACCAAGTTATTTCCCAATATACAATTATTTGAAGTCTCGTTGAGAATTTCCCCAAGAACGACGAGTGTTTCAAGGTTTATGCCGCACCATCCATTTTCCATCACATAATTTTCCTGTAAAGTGTTATTTGAAGAGCTCAGTAGTGTAATGCCATGGCGGTCATTTTTTATAACTTCGCTTTTCAGTATGGTGTTGTTCGAGGACCACCAAAGCCAGATACCCCAATTATTGTTTATTACAATGTTTCCGTAAATGTTATTGTATTTGGAAGAGTCCAAGTAGACGCCGAACCCGTTATCCATTAATATACTCTCAGAGATGTTGCAGCTCAAGGAACCGTCAAGATAAATGCCAAAGGTGAAATTTGTAACTTTCACATTTTTCACTGTCACATTATTACGTGTCGCCAGACATATCCCTTTGGACTCATGGGTTTCTGCACCCTCAACTATGTGGCTTTGTCCATCAATTATTATGTTGTTTCTCTCTACGACGATTCCATCTCCATCACTCATAATATTTCCAGTTAAAGTATAAGTAACATTATCAGAAGTTTGTATCACTTCCATTGCTTCTGGGGGGTCTATGCTTCCATCAGCCCTTATATAAACTGTTCCAGTCCATGCGCTCTTAACTGGTTGAATTTTAAACGCTAAAACTAACATGCCCATAAACAACAACACAAACATAACACCAGAAAATACCTTCAATCCTTTCTCACCTCTAGGCAAAAATATATATTATAACAAAAATACTTAAAAATTTTCCGTCAGATATAACTTTTCAATCATAAAATTTTCATGCTTTAGAAACAAACTTATTGCCCTTAATAAAAAATCTCAGTTCCTCGGGCAAGTCAAGCTTGACGCCGATTCTGTGGGAAGAGCAAACTTCAAAAATTTCCTTTTCTCCTTCAACCACCATTAACGGGCTGTTTTTCCTCGTAACGTCAACACCATTCAACTCCTTCATTATGGCTAATGCCTTTGTCAGTTTCCCAGGACCGCTGGTTAAATCGTGCACGTTTTTGGCTTTTCTGTTCTCCTTCATTGTTTTCAAGCCTTGAAGCGGTTCAACAGCCCTTATTAGAACAGCGCCGACACTGTCTTTTGGATGCACAACTATGTTGAGAAGCCAGTTTCCATGAACCATGTAAATGAAGGTTTTCCAGCGTCTAAAAACATTGGGGCGTTGAATGTCTTCTTGCCTTTGTAGGCTTTAGAAGCTGGGTCGTTTTCGCCGTAATAAGCTTCGGTTTCAACAATTTTTCCAGATAGGAATTCAGAGTTTATCCGCCTGACTAGGATTTTTCCAAGAAGCTCTCTTGCAACGGTTTCTGGGCTTCTTTCATAAAAGCTTCTCGGCAACACCCTCATTTGCTTAACCGTGGCTATCTCTTTCTCTTCAAAATGTTCTCCAGTATTGGCTTTAGCTTTTCATTTTCAGCTTGAATTCTATCTTTGCCCAAAACACGCATTTGCTCAGTCATTTCCCTAACTATTTCCGCAAATTTCACGCCTTCCGCAGCGGAAACATATTCCACACGGAACCTTTCAGGACTTAAGCCAAGTTTGTGAAGCATAGGCGCCAAAGCATCCATTCTTGCCTTCATTTTCCAGTTCCCACTTATATAATGGCAATCGTAGGGCAAATGACAAGCAGCCACAAGAACCATTCCAACGCCAAGCCTAAAAGCTTCCAGAACGAAGTCGCGGTCAACCCTTCCAGAACACATAACCCTTATTGGGCGGATTGTCGACGGATATTCAAACCTGCTTGTTCCAGCTAGGTCTGCGCCTGCGTAACTGCACCAGTTGCACAGAAAAGCTAAAATCTTGTCTTCTGGATTTGTTTCAAGTGCGGCTCTAATTTGGGCGAGGATTTGGGCGTCCGTGAAGTGCATCTGCGTTATTGCGTCTGCGGGACACTCTGCCGCGCATGTTCCACAGCCGTGGCACATGGCCGTTATCACTTGCGCTGGCTTTTTCTCCTCAATTTTTATTGCACCGTAGGGACAGCGTTCGGCGCAAATGCCACATTTAGCTATAATGTTTCTGCATTTATTTGGGTCAACAACAGAAACTATTGGTTCTATCTTCCATGTCGACTTTGAAAGGATGGTTGCCGCCCTTGCAGCGGCGCCACAACCTTGTGAAACGCTGTATGGTATGTCTTTTGGTCCTTGGCATGTTCCAGCCAAGAATATTCCGTCGGTTGGCGCATCTAACGGTTTAAGTTTGGGATGGCTTTCCATGAAAAAGCCATCTGCGCCCCTTGTCAAGTTAAGTATGCGGGCTATTTCCTCCGTGCCTTTTTTGGGCATGGCTGCAGTTGCCAAAACAACCATTTCAGCTTCCACTTCGATTGGTTGACCCAAAGCCATGTCTTCGGCATGTATAATCAAATTTTTTGTTTCTGAAATTTCCAGTATGCGGCTCACTCTTCCACGAACAAAGTTTACGCCTAATTCTCTTGCACGTTCGTAAAATTCCTCATAACCCTTAAAGTTGCTCCGCAAATCCATGTAAAAAACGTAAACTTCCACGTCGTCCTTGTACTTTTCTTTAAGTTGAACAACATGCTTTAGGGTGTACATGCAACAAAAGTTTGAACAGTAGGGGTATTTGTTTACATCCCTTGAACCGACACATTGAATAAAGGCTACACTGTGAGGTTTCTGTCCATCAGAGGCTCTAACGACTTTTCCGCCAGTTGGACCAGCCGCAAGTATCAACCGCTCAAACTCAAGCGAAGTAATCACGTTTGAGTATTTGCCATATCCATAAAGCGGATTATCATAGGGCAAGTAAATATCATAGCCAGTAGCCACAATTATTGTGCCAACTTCCAACTCTATTTCTTCTGGTTGCTGGTCAAAGTTTATGGCTTGCCTCGCCCCACAAGCATCAACACACTTGTAACATTCAATGCAGTAATCTCGGTTTATGGTGTAAACAAGTGGAACAGCTTGGTCAAAAGGCACGGAGATGGCTTTTCTAACGCCTAACCCAACATCCCACTCATTCGGATATTCAATTGGACAAACCTCTTTACATTCGCCACAACCAGTGCAGTTCTCAGCAATCACATACCGTAGATTCTTGCGGATTCTAACCCTAAAATTGCCCACATAACCACTAACGCTTAACAAATCAGCATAAGCAATAATTTCAATGTTGGGATGCCTTCCAACCTCAACCATTTTTGGACCTTCAATGCAGATGGAACAGTCAAGCGTTGGGAAGGTTTTGTCTAACTGCGCCATGTGACCGCCTATACTTTCGCTTTTCTCGAGCAAATACACCTTAAAACCCATTTCAGCCAAATCTAAAGCAGCATTTATCCCAGCTATACCACCGCCTATAACTAACGCCTTATTCGTCACGGGAACCTCTATAGTCTCAAGTGGCTGCAAAAGCCTTGCTTTAGCTATAGCCATTTTTATTAAGTCTTTCGCCTTTTCCGTCGCCTCTTTAGGCGTGCTTGGATGACACCACGAAGAAAATTCACGGATGTTTGCCATTTCAAAAAAGAAAGGGTTTAAACCAGCCTCAGATACGCATTTTCTAAATGTCGGCTCGTGCATTCGTGGGGAGCATGCCGCAACAACAACACGGTTAAGCTTATGCTCTTTTATGGCTTTTCTAATTTCCTCTTGTCCCGGGTCAGCGCACGTATAACGGTTATCTTTCACATAAACAACGTTTGGCAAAGTTCTTGAGTATTCAGCAAGTTCTTTTATGTCTAAAACTCCAGCTATGTTTAAGCCGCAGTGACAAATGAAAACTCCAATTCTAAGCTCTTCACTCATGCTAAGCGCCCCGTTTATCCAAACCTTTTCTTCACGGATTCCACCAGCTTTCTTGAGCCTTTAGCCTTCAACTCCTTAGTCATCTCAACTGACGAAGCCAATTTTTCCAAAGTTTTATTCCAAACTCCCGAACGGACTGATGTGTGAATTATTTTTGTTCTTTTAAGCTCTAAAGCTTCTTCAATTGGGCAGACAATTTTGCATGCGCCACAGTAAACACAAAACAACTCGTTTACATGAACCTTTTTATCATTCTCGGAAAAGTAAAGGGCTCCAGTTATGGGGCAAACGTCTAGGCAGTCAGTACAACCTTCAGGGCATTTTTCTGGGTAAATTAGTATTTTTCCGTGGAAGAACTTTTGCACTTGTATAGCGTTTTCTGGACATCTAAACTCGCAGATTCTACAGCATGGGCAACGTTCCCTTTCAATGTTAATCTTAACTGTGGGTTTTTCTGCTGTTTGCCACGACACCCTAATCAGATTTAGTGGACATGCTTCTTCACATTTTACACAGTTTGTTAGACATTTGCTTGTGTCCACTTGAATTTCACGTATCAACTGTGGAAAGCTTTCCTTCTCAACTACGGGGATAACATGCTCACCGTTAACAGTTACTTTTACGGCTCCGAAGGGACAGAGCATATCGCATATGCCACAAAAATTACATTTTGCCAAATCAACATCCACTTTAGCTTTTTTCGCCTTTCCACCTTGAATTTTGGGTTGCCGTTCAATTTTAATAGCCTCTTTCGGACATGCCAAAGCGCAGATTTGACAGCCAACGCAGATTTTTCTGTCAAGGCTTAACCTATAACTTTTTACATGCAAACGCCATTCTAACGTTAACGCTTCAGCCGTGTCCGTCTTCAACGTTTTCAACGGCATTTGAACACCAACAGAGTAGCAACAGTGATTGAAATATAGCCTAACATCAACCCCAATATAATAGTTTAGCCTTAAAAGTCAAGATTTTATGGTGAAATTCGGCAAACAGCCACATAACACTTTAAGCCTTCACCCTTCAAATCGACAATAACAAAGCCAGCGTCTGCCATTAACTCTTGAAACTCGTCCAAAGCAAAAGTCTTCTTCAAACCAGTGGCCACAACAACCGCGTCTTTCCTCGCAACCCGCCTAATTTCCCGTAAAGTTTTTATGGGGTTCGGCATGTTTTGAAGAAGCGTCACTCCAAAAACATGAGTGAAAACATTTCCCTTAAAAGGCATATTATCGGCATCAGCCAAAACTAAATGCGCATTGCCAAAATTTTTTGCACGTTTTTTTGCTTTAAACAAATTTTTCCTGGAAATGTCCAATCCAACAATGGCGTCCGCCTTTTCAACTATGTAACCAAACAATATTCCAGTTCCGCATCCAACATCTAAAATTAAAGCGGGTTTTTCTATTGCCAAATTTTCCAGCGCCACCTCAATTTTTGCTTTTTGTTCCTCAGCATAACGCGTGTCATACATATCTGCTGTTAAATCGTACCGATGCATAACAACACGTTTTCTTCCCCATTCATTCATGGCAAACTCTTATGTGTAAAATGGCTTTCTAAAGTTTATTGGCGAAAAGAATTGGGCGAATCCAAACCTTTAAATGTCCTAGTAAGCCCAAAAGTTACGGATGCAGCCAGCGCCGTTAAAGAGGGTATTTCCCAACGCAAAACAATAATTGTTGTAGGTAAATGTTGGGTTTACTATTTGGGCAGAGCAAAATCTAAACTTGAACCCGGTGAGCGCCTACTAATAATTAAGGCGGACGGTTCGCTTCTCGTGCACCGTTCTGTCGGTTATGAACCCGTTAACTGGCAACCTTCAGGCTGCATCTTTCAAGTCCAAGCCAAAGACAACATTTTGGAAATTCGCGCTGTAAGACGCAGACCAGCCGAATCAGTAAGCGTTTTCTTTGACAAAATCCACATGGTTTCTGCCTTAAGCCTAAGGGACACTGGAGAATTCGCATTATACGCAAGCGAGGAAGACATGCAAAAAGCCATTTTACTAGAACCATCAATTTTGGAAGAAGGATTCAAACCAATAAGCTTCGAGAAAAAGGTTGAACCCGGATTTGTGGATGTTTACGGCGTAGACAACAACGGAAGGCTTGTTGTTGTGGAAATTAAACGCAAAACCGCCGGCAAAGAAGCGGCGTTTCAACTTGCCAAATACATTGATGCAATCAAAACTAAAGCAAATCGTGAAGTGCGCGGAATTCTCGTCGCGCCAGCCACAGCCAAAGACGTTCAGAGGTTATTGGCAACTTTGGGGTTGGAATTTAAGGCTTTAAATCCTAAAAAATGCGCAGAAATCCTAACGAGGTCTGAAACAAAAAGGTTGGAAACATTTTTCAACGGAGTAGAAAAACAATGATTCAGCAGATTGTTCCTTTAGCCTTTGACAGTTTCGGCGTGCGTTCCATGGCAACTTTCATAGAAACAAGCGACTTAAAAATTCTAATAGACCCAGGAGTTTCTTTGGCGCCAATACGTTATGGGTTGGAGCCTCATCCGTTGGAGTGGCAGAGGCTTAACGAAACTTGGGAAAACATAAAGCGATATGCAGAAGAAGCCGAAGTTTTGGTTGTTACACATTATCATTATGACCACCACGACCCAAGCTATCCAGAACTTTATAGGGCGAAAACCGTTTTCATTAAACATCCAGCAGAGAACATAAACAGAAGCCAAAAAGAGCGTGCAGAATTTTTCCTTAACGCCATAAAAGGAAAGCCAAAAAGGCTTGAAACGGCGGACGGCAAAAGCTTCCAGTTGGGCAAAACGTGCATAAATTTTTCAAGGGCTGTTTGCCACGGAACAAACCCACGTTTGGGCTATGTAACAGAAGTCAGCATAAAATCAAACAATGAAAAATTCCTTTACACATCAGACGTTGAAGGCCCATCCCTAAGGGAGCAAATAGACTTTATCTTAAATGAAAAGCCAGACGTTCTATTTGTTGATGGACCGATGACGTATATGCTTGGTTATCGCTACTCCCTCAAAAGCTTGGAAATTTCAAACAATAACCTTGTGAAAGCCATAGAGGAAACCGCAGTGAACACGGTTGTTTTGGACCATCATTTTCTGCGGGATTTAAATTATAAAATGCGGATAAAACCAGTTTACGAAGCTGCGGAGAAACGTGGAGTGCGTGTTGTTACTGCCGCTGAGTTTTGTGGAAGAAAAATTGAAACGCTTGAGGCTTTGAGAAAGGAGCTTTATGCAAAATACGGCGAAGCGAGGGTGGAAGGCAAAAAGCGTGTGTTACGAGAGGAATAAGCATTTAAGGAAACAAGGATTAACGAATCCACAAACTGAAGAAGGTTTGGAACATGAATCTTTGGAGAGACATTCCTTCGGGCGATAAACCGCCTAAACTGCTTAACATGGTTGTTGAAGTTGTAATGGGTTCAAGGGATAAATACGAATACAACCGTCAGTGGGAAACATTTGTTTTAGACCGCATCATACCTTCGCCTGTTGTCTTTCCAGTTGATTACGGTTTTGTTCCACAAACATGGTTTGACGATGAAGACCCGCTTGACATAATGGTTTTAAGTTATGAACCGCTCGAGGTTGGGTGCATAGTTAAGGTTAGGGTTATAGGCGCATTAATACTTGAAGACGAGAAAGGCGAGGACCCAAAAATATTGTCTGTGCTTTTAAACGACGCAAGATTTGACGGTTACAACGACATAGTGGATGTGCATCCCCACAAAATTAGGGAAATCCAGGAATTTTTCGAGATTTATAAGCGGCTGGAACCTCACAAATGGGTTAAATTTAAAGAATGGCGAAACGCTGGAAAAGCCATGGAAATTGTGAACTACTCAATTGAAAGGTTTAAGAAGTTAAAATAGTTGTTTCTCAACTGTACTCTTGCATTTTCTGGTTGAAAACGTCGTATTCCTTTTCTGAAAGCCAACCTTCCTCCTTAAGCTTCTTTAAGCCGTTCCCAATTTGTTTGCGCATCACGCTTGCCTTCAAAATGCTTGCTTTATCACCAGCCTCAACTATTTCTCTTTCAAACACAGCGTTCTGTTCGATAAATGCGTAAAGCTTGTTTAGGAATGACGTTATAGCACTAAATCTTGGAACAAGAAGCCGCTTAACTTTCGCTTTGCCAAACGCCCCTTTAAGTTTTGTTGAAAAGCTTATGCTGTTTGCAACAGACGGCGGAAAAAGCACATAACGCCTCTTTGATTCTGACTGGTAACAAACCAAATAAAATGGCACATAAACCAAGGTGTTCACAGCACATTTTTGCTTAACTCCCAACCTTTCAAAAGCGGCGAGGTCTGCCTCCCGCATTTTAGCCAGTCCGCCCATCTGTTCAATTATGGATGAAACCAGTTTTTCCAGTTTATCTATTTCTTGTGTATGAAACTGGATTTTGGCGTCGCGGGAAGCCTCAAGTTCAAGCAAATCCTTCTCCGCCTCTTTAACCTTGGCTTCCCATTCCGCCCTCAGCTTGATCGTTTCAACAGACTTGTTTTGTTCCACCTCTTTTATTCTTTCTTCAATTTCTTCTATTTTAACCTCAATTTCAGAAAATTCCTTTTTGCTTTCGTTAATTTTTTCTTTCCATTCTCTTTCTCCAACAGAATCCTTGTCGACAGCGCAGGTTTCCGCCTCCCTCTTGTAATGTTCAATCTTGCCGAGAATTTGCTCTCTCGTCTTTTCAAGTTTAATTTTCTCCTTCCGTAGGGAAAGAAGTTGCTGTTCAAACTTTTTTGTAAGATTTGTTACCTGTTCATCGTGTTCCTCATTTAAGCGGTTAACTTTTGGCGTTATGATTTCTGTTTGTTTCTTGATTTTTCCGTTGAAATCCTCTTTGACGGCTCTTATTTCACTGCGAATTGCTTTCACAAAGCTTCGAGTTGTTTTGTTTAGAAGTTTCATGCTCTCGTAAAGAACAGCAATGTCTTCTTTGAAATCCGTTTTTATGTTGTTAAGTTCCTGCGTTGCAAATGAAATTGTTGTTTCATCTATTGTCGATGAAAGAAAAACCGTTTCCGACAATTGAGCTTCAACGGATTTAGCCTCGGAAAGGTATAGGTTAAACTCGTTAAGCATGTTGGGTTCTGTAACAAGGGCATCTATTGTTATTGGCTTTTCCTTGCTGGGCATTTGAAAATAGTTAATGTTGTCTGATAGAAAGGTCGTGTAAGTTTCTATTGTTTTTGAGCTTCTCTGCAAATTTTCCATGAAAGCTTTAACGTTTGGAATTTCTCTATAACTTAAAGCGTAAGCTGTTGTTTTCAATCCGTCAAAGATTAGGTTGAGTCCATTCCAAGGGACAAGCCAAAGCGGATAGCCAAACTCAGCTAGAAAAATTACTTTTTCTTCAGGCTTCTTTAATATTAAACCAGCACCTTTTTCCCGTTCTAGCTCAGCGAAACAGTAAACAGCAGCTTTTTCCATTTCCTCCAAGAATGGCTCTGCCCGATTCTCAGATAAAACCGAGTATGGAAGGATTAATCCCTTAACTTTTTGAGACAAACATTCACCATGTTGAATTAATCGCAATTTATTTAAATGTTTTACGAAAAATAAGTAAAGCTGGAAAAATGGGGGATTTGGCTAGCACTGTTGCTTATTCACTTTTTTTTCGTTGTTTTCCCCTTTTTCTTCTTTGTTTTCGACCCAGACACTGTTGCGACCTCAAACCTACAATTCTACTTAATTTCTATAAAAAATTTTCTGTTGGTTTGTAAATACTGACTCGTTTTCAGAAGCACGCTTATATCTGGCTATCGCATGGTTAAAAGTGATTTTTCAGCTATTTTTGGCTTTTCGCTTTAATATCGGAATGCCTACCGTGGCGATTATTGCGGTCGCTAGAATCACCAAAACCGTAAGGTTAATGTAAAGAGAGGCTAACTGCTCAAAAATGCTTCCTGCCTCTCCATATTTTACTGGGTTAGCGTATTGCATGGGCAATGTTGCTAACACGGCAGCGGCTAAACCCCTTATAAGCATAACGGTCATTATGGGGCGTTCTTCTGCAAGTTCAGCGGAACGAGTGGTTGCTATTTTCACAGCGCTCAGTCGGACTAGTAACAGCACCAGCGAAATAATTACTCCAAAAATAATAGTTCTAATTTCGCTTATTGTAACTATCAAGCCTATATACACAAAGAAGAATGTTCTCAGAAGAAAAGCCACTTCAGATTCAAACCTTTTTAATCCAGTGTCAATAACAGCGCTTAATGGTCTTTCCATTCTAAGCATTTTGTAAATCTCTTTTTCGTTGCCCAGCACAACGCCAAACAGCAAAGAGCAAAGCGCTCCGCTTCCACCTAGAAACTCCGAGAGGGAATAAACCAAAAGTGCAACAGCCAAAGTGAGCATGTAAACGTAACTTGTCTTTATAACTCTTTTTAAAGCGCTTAACCAGAAAATCCCAAATAAAACTCCAAGCACAATGCCGATTGAAAATCTGCTTGCAACGGACTGCCCAACACTTATCAAGTCAACTTTCCCAGTCAATATTACTTCGATAATTACAAGTGAAAAGACTATTTGAAAAATGTCGGTTATAGTGGATTCTAAGCTTAGGATGGTGGTGCATTTCTCGCTTGGCTTTAACTTGCTGACTAAGGATATAATTGCAATGCTGCTGCTTCCACCATACATGGTTCCAAAAAGCACGGAGTAAAGCGGCGGAAACTCTGGAATCACAAAAAATATCATAAAAAGCGTAACCACAACAACGTTAAACACAAAGCCAACCGCGGCGAGAACAGCAGCTCTTGGGCTTTCAGAGAAAACACGGTAAATATTCATGGACATTCCACCGTCAAATAAAATGAAAACTAATGCTAACGCAGCCAAATACGGAGCGAGATTCATTATTGAGGCTGGGTCGACAACGCCAGTTACGGGTCCAAGCAGTATGCCCAAAACTATTAGGAACAGCATGTCTGGAAAACCCGTGCGTTCCAAAAAATAGTTGCCTAAAAACCCTATAACAATTATTGAACCAGCCAATATCAACGCAAGCGTAACTGGGTCCATGTTCCTTAAACCTGTCCTCCTCTATTTTAACAGTTAGGCTTAAAGAATTTTTGTCTAGAATATCGCTTGGAATATGACATAAGTCATTATTAAAATGATCCCGCCAGTTTGTGTTACTCCACCCCTTATTAGGTATCTCCAAAGGATGAGGTTTGTTATAAGCACAAAAGCCAAAATTTCAGCAAACATGGTTGTTTCGATGGTGAACGGAGCAAAAAATAGAACTAAACCAAGCACTAAAGTTATAGTCGTCAAGTTGGCGCCAACAGCGTCGCCCAATGCAAGGTGAACTCTTCCACGTTTCATTGCGATTAAGCCAAAGGCAAGTTCTGGAAGAGATGTGCCCACCGCTACGATTTTAGCTCCAATTTCCGGGTGGGAAATGCCGAGAAACCCAACTATTTCAGAAGCTGAAATAACAGCGAATCTTGCCGCTAAAACAACAATCGCCCCTGCGGATAAAATGGCTATAAGAATTATTGGTGTTTTTTGCCTCCGCGATTTAACTTTAACGTCGTCAGAGGTTGGGGGATGTTTCTTTTTGCTCATTCTATAAGAGCTGAAGACAAACACTAAAATTAAGGCGAAACCAACAAGTGGACTAGCTATTTTATAAGCAAAAAGGAGTAGGGGAATTAGAGAAGCTAGAAAAAGTAAGTCGGTGAGTTCCACCAAAGAAGCTGTGCTACAATTTTTTAATGAACCGAAAGCAGCCAACAATCCCACTACAATGCCTATGTTGAAAATGTGCGAGCCGAGTATGTCCCCTATGGTGATTCCAACGACGTCTTGTTGCACCGCAAAAATCGCCACGGTTAATTCAGGCATACAAGTCATAATAGCCAAAATCACAAATCCAGCGGCAACTTCGCTTAAGCGGATAAGCTCCATAAAATCCTCAATATATTTAATGGTGAAGAAGCTTGCTACAGCTAAGACAACCAACGAAACAAGCAACGTCAAAGCTGAAACGATAAACTCTAACATTTAAACGCCTCATAACAACGGCACAACACCTAACACTAAAATTCTATAATAACTTTTCTACGCATAATCAAGAATTCACCAAATTTTGTCAACTTTTAAATGTGTTAAATATCCCGTTACGCCATAAAATGGAAAGAAGAGAACCTTTATCAAATTTCCAATTTCCATGGGAAATTTTACAAAAGCAAAAAAGCCCATCGAAAGAAGGAAAACTCCGTACACAGCTAGGGATTTGAAGTTGTGGTAGGTTTCAGTTGTTCTCCAGCTTAGACGAGTTCCAGAAAATAAAATCCAAACAAGCAATGGCGCAAGCAATAAAATGACGTATTTCTTGTACCATGGCAGATCTTCAGCTTTCCCATTTTTCGCTTTTCGCCTGTAAATGCATGGCAAATCAGGAAGGAAATTGCTGTAAAAGAAGATTAACATGCCCCACAACATACAATCCAAGGCGTTCTCGCCGAAGAAATAAAACTCCAAAAACACGTAAAAGAGACTTATGGGAAGAATTATTCGTTTAAACATTTTAACTGATGAGCGCACGTGTTCTAGGGTTTCTTCCTCCATACGCCAACTGGGAAGTTTCGACCTAATCCTTCGATTTATGCTTTTAAACGAGTGAAGTACAAAACCAAAAAGAGCATTATAAACTGTGTTAAGGAAATTCTTTATCCTAGACATTTCCTCATCTACTAACTAATTATCTTTAAGCGTCGATATTTATTTGTCGCCGTACCACCACTCCTTTCAACTTAACCGCCACGGCTTCTCCAGAAAATCAGTTATTTTCTTTTGAAAAAGCATATTCCTCAAAAGTACGCTTTGCATTATCCATTTTTGAATTGGAATTTCAAATCGATCCGCAATAAACCTTAAGGCTTCATCCAAAGTTTTAAAAATGAAGGGTTTTTGGCGCATGGCATTTCTAACATTTTCCCTCACCTGCCAAACGCCAACTGGCATTATGTAACCCGGATGAGCCTCACGTAAAACAATGACCGTGGCCTGACGCTGTTCTTTTACAAGTTGTTCGCAGACCGCCAAGCGCGCAGCATAGTAGCACCCGCCGATTTCCGCATATGTTGTTCTTCCAGTGTAGCCTTCCCAATCCGAAAACATAACAACGCTCCTGCCACTGGGATTCCAAACCGTGCCAGGATACCACGCCTCAACCGCCTCATAACTCCATCTATCTGGAATCATCAAAACCTCAAAAACATTATCCAAATAACGAGATTCATAAACACGAAATTCGCTTATTTCAGAAAAAGTCTTCACTTTCTCCATCAACGCTTTGGAGAGTATACTATCAACGGCTGTTATGCTCCAACGCGTCGGTACAAGACGCCTATTCTTTTCCAAACCAAAAGCGCCAACGCTGAACGCTCTCTGAATTTTTGTAACCAAAACACCTTTGCTATATAATTCCAAAACAGCATCAGCAGCCCTCAAGTCAACATCGCCATACGCCTTCTCTATTTGATGGTCCCATTGGGCGTTGCCCACATGCAGATCTCGAATCGGCGCTGAAGGACCAAAAGGTTGAACTTCATCGTCTAAAATGAGGAAACCACGAGGCTTCTTCTTCAGCATCAGCTCAACGTCAACTGGTTTTGTCGCCAAAGCCAATTCACGAGTTTTCTCAATTATTTTTCCAGCCTCTTCAAACTTGCACACGTGAACACGGTGTTTCCCACGAACAAGCAATGAACGAAAACCAACAATGTCCTCTATAGTTTTTCCAAACCAGAATTCTGGCAGGTCATAAAGGCTTGTGTCTTCTTGAACTGGTGGAACGAGTGGTCCAGCATAAACGTATGGATAACCAATTCGCCCAACAAAAACGCTTGGAGGCGAAGCTCCAGCAATATCTTCGCTTTGCATTAAAGGAGTGCTTCTCAAGAAATAATTAGCCTTAACAATTATTGGACAACGGGTTTTGCCACATAGGAAACGTGAACCCTTACAAGCAACGCATAAACCACTTTTTGAGGCTTCTTTAACAACCAAATTTTCATCACATTTCAAGTCTACACCAAAATTTGAATTCTTTAAAATATCAAGTAGCCAAACGTTTGAAGAACACCTATCTTGCCTATAAGAACCCAAATTTTATCATCAAGACTTCTGGTTAAAACAAGTTCATATGCTTTCTGGAATAAAACTATGGCGCCCTGGCCGGGATTTGAACCCGGGTCTAGCGGGCGACAGCCGCTTATACTAGACCGGACTATACTACCAGGGCTGTCAAGACCTAGACACCGAAATAAATAGGAAACTATTTTGATTAATAAGTTTTCTCAGAAGTTACATTTCTGTCAAATGAAAGCACATTTTAAATTTGAAATTGATTTCTGCCGTTTTACGCTTATAAATGAACGAAATTCGCGAATATGGTGCGGGGGGTGGGATTTACGCACAAATTTACCAGTAAATTAGTGCGGGGGGTGGGATTTGAACCCACGAACCCCTACGGGACAAGGTCCTAAGCCTTGCGCCTTTGACCATGCTTGGCGACCCCCGCAGCTACTCTAAATCCAAAGTTGAAAATGCATTTTCTTTTATATTTACTTAACCATACAGCATGAGAATCTTTAAAACATAAGAGTACTAATTTATTTTTGTGGGTGTGGTTGCCTCGGTAGCTCAGCCTGGTGGAGCATCGCCTTGGTAAGGCGGTGGTCGCGGGTTCAAATCCCGCCCGAGAACCGCTTTGGGCGGTCGGGAAGCTTTGATTTGAACCCGCCTTACCGCTGTAATTGTTGTTTAGTATTGTTCTTGTTTTCATGGGGAATCGTATTATATACGTGTATACATAAGTATTTAAGTTTTACGTATTTGCTACGTAATAATGCCTTTCTCTTTTAACATCTTTTTTATGTCTGGAAGGGTTAAGGCAAATTCTATGTGTTCACATTCTGTGGAATCACAAAGTTGGCAATGCAATTTTTTATCTATTACGTAAATGTCGGCGAGGCGTCTTATCTTTAAGTCAAAAATTGAGATGCGATTGCCCATTGTGTTTATTCTTTGGAAGCGGTAAGCTGGAACGTGGTCTAATAGGAATTTGTGGATTATCCATACTCCTAAACCCGAATACGTTAACCTGAAACCTTCACCTTTCACTTGTACCTTTATTTCAGGGCGTTCAAGAAGTTCCTCGAAAAAGATTTCCCATGACCTTGGAACGTTTACGTCTAAATATTGTTTCTTTTTTTCTTTTTCCATTTTGTTACCGTTTTAATCACGTATTTTGTACTTAATAAGAATTTATTTAAAAATCACGTAGGTGGAAAGTAGTTTATACGTAATTTTGATTTGAACGAGTTGAAAAGTCTTATAAAGCGTAGCTTATACGCTATAACTACGTAGATGATGCGTGAATGGAAGTGTGATAGTGAATGAACGAGTCCTTCATAACCTAGAGGCATACCGCATAACCATTCTCAAACAAATTCGAGAAAAACTTGGTATTCAAGAGGGCGACATGGTTGAAGCAGTTATAATCCGCAAAATCGAGAAAAGCAGTGTTGCTCCGTATGTTTTGACCATGGAAAAATTGCAAAAAGAAAGGGAGAGTGAGGTTCAATGATGGAGGTTGTTTATAGTTTTGAGGAGTTTAAGGCGAAAGTTGACTTGGCGAAACCAGTGCATCATTGCAGTTACGGTAAATGTATTGACAAACATGGGATTTTCTATCGGTTAGAGTTTCTGTTGTGTGGAATAGCAAAGAACGATGGACATATTATTTGTTGGGTTGCTAAAAGGCGAACTACTATTGGAGAACGTGAAAGCGATAAGAAATGGTATAATGAGCTTGTCGAGAAATGCGCTAAACCGCTTGGCAGCACAGAAGGAGAATGGAAAGAATGAGGATTTCCATTCCAGTTGTTAGCTCTGCAATGGATAAGGAACAAGAGTTCGCAATTGAAGTTGACAAGGACGATGGCGTAATAACTTTCTATTTAGACAGTGAGCAACTTTTCAAAACTGATGTTGAAAACTTTGAGGATTTAGTAACAGCTTACGGGTTGATTTGGGGCGTATGGATTAAAATTGAACAAGAAAAAAGGGGGAATGGAGAGAAGTGAAGTTTTCAATGCTTAAATTAAAAGAAGATGAATTGTTGCTTCTTATAACTAAAGAGGAAAGCGATAAACGAGTTGAGGTATTTGACGCAAATAATTTATCAATGGAAGAACTCGGTGAGTTAATTTATAAAGCATTAGATGAAAGCGATTATATTCTCATCGTTTTTGGTGATGCACGACAAGATTGGAAGGAGATATGAAAGGATGAAGTTGGTTGTTCGGGACATTAGAGATAAGGAGCTGCTTTTCAAAATGATTCATGAGAAAGGCGCTTTATTTTACCGTTACATTGAAGAAACAGGCGAATATGAAATCTTGTATCATAGCATTGACAAAACCGTCCACTATATAGGCAAGATAGACCAGAAAGAATTGGAAACCAAAATTTTCCCATTCGGATATAAAGTTGCCGAAATCATTTTCGACGAAACCACCGGCGAAATAAAAATAAAACAATAGGATGCGAAAGGAGAAACTTTGCCAAATGGAAGAGGAAGCGGATTTCTCCCCGCTTAACACATGGCAAAAGTTTCTCCCGCAAAATCAAAAACAAGGTGAAAAAGGAAAATGCAAGTTGAATCTTTAGAAAACCAAAACGGGTCTGCGTAAAATGTAAATGCTTCTTTAAACGTGGAAATGTTGGCGCATGCAAAAAATATGGTTTTGAAATTAACGTGGAACTTGCAAAAAAAGCGAAAGTTTGCGAAGATTTTGAGTTGCATCATGCCATGCCAAACGGACAATTAACACCAACAAAAAGAAGAAAGGAGGCGGAAACATGACTTTGTATGTGCGTAAATGGAACTGTTCAATTTGCGGTAAACCGTTAATCTTTGATGAAAAGCATACGCTTAGTTGTGGTTGCGGAAGTTTCAAGGCATCCTTTGTCAACTTGCAAGAGTTTATTTCAATGCCGAAATATGATAGTAAATTTTGGCAAAGCGACGTTTTGCCAATTGATTCTGCCAAATTCTTAAGCAACGAAATTTTGTTGGATGGAAGTCAAGTTTTATTCATAAGCGACCGACAAAGCATTTATCGAGGCAACGAAAACCCACAAGCGCAACTCAGATGGATACATTACCTAGAAAAAGACAAAATTCAACTTTGCATTGCCATAAGCGGAACTTTTCACACGGAAAAACTCGCCTACAACAGCAAAGACGCCAACCAATGGCGAGAACGAATGTGGATTTACATATCGCCCGAAACCGTTTCATCCATGATAAAATTTCTAGAAAAAAACCCGCAATTAATAGCGTCGTGGATGTGAAGCGGAAAAATGCGAACGTTTAGAACATGGTTAAAAGAACTACCGAAAAAATCTTTAATTTTTTGGTTGAAGCAATTGAGGACAAGTTGTTTGCAGGAGTAATTCTGCTAACGATTGGTTTTGTTAGTTTTGTCTACTGCCTTATACTAGAGGTCTACCTTGTGTTAAAGCTCTGCTTTTTGATTGGCACTTTTTTCCTTGTTCTTTACGGACTTTATCTGATAGATACGGCGATGATGCAAAATGACTGTTGAAAACGAGATTAACGTTAAAGAGTTAATAAAAAAAGAAATATTACAATATTACAATATTACTTTTTCAAATAGAAACAGAAGAAATGTTAAAGCTGTAACTTTCAAAGTAGATTCTACTATATATGAGGACTTCATAAATACTTTACTTGACAATCATTATCGTGTTTATGGCAATGTTGGATTAACTGTTGAAGTTTTAATGAGAATGTTCATAGACTGTTTCAAAGTTCCCAAAATTGTTCAGACCACGCTTTTTTATAAACCGCAAATTAATGTTCAAAACGTTAAAGCTAAAGTAAACATAGCGCAAAAGTTAGAGTTAAAACTTGTCAAACAAGATTTAACTAACATTTTAGATGCGTTGGACAAAGGTAAAGGCGACAAAGATTTTTATGTTGACAGGTTGCGGGAAGTTTTGCCTCGAGCTTTACATGTTGCATTGAAAATCGGCGATGAAGAGTTAACTGCCATGCTGGAAAAAGTGGAGAGGTTCATTTGAAGACTTTCGTGAGCGTTCATTTGCTTACAAGCTTATAAGCAATTGCTAAAATTATTATTCCCGTTACGATTATTATAAATGGAAATCTCCTTGTGATTTCAGTTGTAATGGTAAATGTTAAAATGGAAATGTTATGCCATCCATAAACAATTAAATTTAAATTCCATTGACTTATGTTTTGCCATTTTTTAGTTAAAATTTGTAATGTTAAAGAGTCTATTGGATTCCATTGTTTTGTGGTAATGTTAAAGAAATCCATATCATGCCATTGTTTTACTGTGCCACTTGACCAATTAAACCCTTCTATGCGACTGTTATAGGTTGTTGTACCCCATTTAAAAGTGCATAAGTTTGGATAAGGCGCATATATAACATAATAATAAACTGTCCACGTTACAGCGTCCAATTGATTAATAAATTTTGTGTGTGTGCGTGTATGTTGTTTGAGTGTAGCTAAGATGCAAGTATGATTATATAAAAGGAAAAGCTGTTTATCCTTTCTATATCTTTGGATATTGTTAATGTAAATGTTACTTGTAATGGTTTGTTTGGTTCTAAAGTTTTGCCTTCCGCATCCCATGTTAGGCTTATATAGTTTATGGCATTAGAAGGATTCCAATCTTCCGTAGTCATTGTTAATGTCGTGTTTGTATTTCCATCATTTAACAAATAAATATTGTACGTTGCAATGGTGTCGGGAGTTAATGTTCCCCAATCTATTTTTGTTAGCGGTATTGTACATGCTGAGTCTTGATAGGCTTTTAAGTTTATTGTTTTGATTATTCCTTGACTTGAGATTTTGATGTAGTTTATATATACTGAATAGCTTATACCAATTATCAAAAATGCAATGAGTAAAATTATAGTTGCTTTGTATGGTTCTATTTCCATTTTTCAAAACCTCAGAATACTATACTATATGTTTATTTTTAAGGTTTTTTGATGTTAGAACACACACACGCACACACAAAAAGTTAGAATGATTGAGGTGATTAAGATGATTGAGGTGATTGGAGTTGTTCAATGGTTTTTTATGCTATGATTTTTTCGATTTGAAAGGTTATGTCTGGAATTTGTTGTAAGGCAATATTAAGAACTGCGATGTCATATTCTAAGCGGTTCAAACATTCATTTAGGGTTAATGGTTTTTCTTTGGTCATGTTTTGGAATATGAAGTTGCGTAGGTAATCGCTTATGGATTGGTTTTGTTCTTTGGCTTTTCTGACAAATTCATTATATGTTTCGGCATTGACTCTTAAACTGATTATTTTTTGTTTCATAAAACATCATTATTTATCATTTATTGATTTTGTTTATAACTTTTGTGTTTACAAAAAGAATCTGAGGGCGTAAACACGGAGATTTTAGCGTAAACATAGGGAAAGCAAAGAGCTTTTTTAAAAATGTGTTAAAAAACAATGCGATGAGTTGAGGTTTAGGGTTTTGTTATAAAGTGGAAAATTTTAGCAATTTTTCTACTTTCCATGAAAGGCATGGAAAAAAGTAGAAAATTTCCATAGGGCAAAAGTAGAAAATGTCAGCAAAACTCATTTTGTTATAATTTTGTTATGTAAGTGTATAACAAAAAACCATCATTTTAACATAAATGTATTTATAGCCATTATGCTTTTTGCATTAGCAGTTTTACTTGGCTGACAAAATCATTTTCACGGGTTTTCTCAAGTTCCAGTCTGCGGAGCAAACCGTAAGTGGAGTATATGTCCTCCAAAATTTTCTTTTCAACAACATAAGCGCCTGAACGCAAAAACTCCTCAAGACCTTTGGCAAACACGTCAATTTTTTCAGCTATTTCATCTT
>JAWCNN010000010.1:36010-51683 GCA_038848525.1 Bathyarchaeia archaeon
TCTGCGGAGCAAACCGTAAGTGGAGTATATGTCCTCCAAAATTTTCTTTTCAACAACATAAGCGCCTGAACGCAAAAACTCCTCAAGACCTTTGGCAAACACGTCAATTTTTTCAGCTATTTCATCTTGTTTCAGGGAGTAGGTAGCTTCTAAATACCTGTAAATCATTAGAGCGGCTTCTTCTCCGAAGACTTGTTTGAGAACTTTATCGATAATTTTTGATATTTTATTTTCTTTTTTTGTTGTTTGGTTTGTTGCGATTTGCATGGTGTTTGCCTCTTGACATATCGTTTGTCTTGCGACTTAATAAGCTTTGTCGTATATCTGCAAAACACATATACAAACAAAAACCATAAAACCACATGGCTACATGAAATCGGTAAGATTCAACTGTTGAACTCTTTCTACATTCATCTTCTGCACAGTTTCCCCATCGTAAATAACAAGTTGCCCATAAACACCATCATAGCCAGGCATAACCCTAACACGCCCTTCCCTAACCCTAACTATTGCATCAGCAATTTTTTCGTCAACTACCGTGGTTAATGCTTCCCGTGAAGCATCGATCAACACGCTGTATTCGTCACCGAACCGTGCAACAAGCGAATTGTAAACGCTCCACACATGCTGGGTGGACGAAGAATCAACACCCAAAACAGTAGCAATAATCTCAGAAAGCGGAAGCAAACGCATAAAACCAACAGCACCTTCAGGTTTGAAGCCAGCTGGGCGGTCAGCCAACTCCTCCACACGCTGTTCCACGCCCTTCGTAAACTTTCTACGACAAACTGGACAGATGTTTCCAAGTTTGATTGCCTCTGCTGGCGGAAGCGACACATGACAATTTCTATGACCAGTCCAATGATATTTCCCATAAGCTGGGTCAGTTTCAATTGTAAATTTAAACCGTCTCCCATCCTTAAAACGAATGGCATCCACAACCTCATCGTAACTTAACCTTTCCAACTCAAAAACGTTAGCTTCCCTTCCAATGCGCCAAGGCCAAAAACTGTGGCTGTCGCTGTTGGAAACTAATGCGAACCTGTCAAGTTTGCTTAAACGCCAGTTCATGGGCGGGTCTGAGGAAAGCCCAGTTTCTAGGGCGTGTATGTGTTTTGTCATTTCTTGGTAGCATTCTTCTATGCTGTTGAATCCGCTGAAGGCTCCGAAAATGCTGAACCACGGCGTCCAAGCGTGTGCTGGAAAAACCATGTTTCTGCTTGAAACTTCCATAACTTCCTCAACTAAATGCGGAGCGCTCATGTCTAATGTTGGACGGCCATCCACTGCTAAATCGCCGTACCGCGCTAGTCTATCGTTGATTTGAATAGCGGTTTCTATATTAGGCGTCAAAATTACGTGGTGAACCTTTTTGGTTTTACCTTCAAAATTGAATATTGTGCTTACTTCGGTTGTTATCATAAAGTGTACTGGCGATTCTGGAAGTTTCGCAACCGTGTATAAGCCACTGTCCGATTTCTCTGTTAGGGTTTCCTGTAATTCCTTAAGCCATTTGGGATGTGTGAAATCGCCTGTGCCTACAAGGTTTAAGCCTTTAATCCTTGCAAAACGTGCTATCTCTTCAACACACATTTTTTGGCTTGTGGCACGACTGTAACGCCCATGAATGTGCAAGTCAGCTATTACCCGCATTTTTCATTCACTGTCCGCTTCTTTAGCCACGTATTTCCCAAAACGTTTCTCCCAGTCAACCTTAAACATAACCACAAAAACAATTATTAGGAGGATTATGGCGATAACCATGCCGATTAAGGCGGAAATCCACTCGCTTTCCACACCAAAAATTTCTTCTATAAACTGTATTGAAAAGCGTCCGCTGTAAGCCACAATCAAATTCATGCAAAACTTTCCAATCAAGGCTGGAATGAAGGCTTTAAGGATGCTGTAACGCATAACACCCAACGGGATAAAGAGCAAATCGTCAGGCAAAGGCGTTAAGGCAAAGAGGAAAATGGCAACCACGCCGAACCTGTTAAAAACCTTCACTAGAAAATCCATTTTACGCCTATATTTTTCGCTGATGATTCTGCGTCCTCCAACGCCAAGCAAATATCCCGAAAACTCGCCGACAGCAGAGCCTAACCCAGCGGCTACGGCAATCCACAAAGGCTCAAAAACCCATGAATCCCCACTTTTAAGTCCCCCAAGCCAAAAAATGATTACCGTGTAGGGGATTGGGAAAAAAATTGACATGGCGCCGATTAGGCTGATGAGGAAAATTCCAAAATAGCCATAAGTTAGCGAGAGATTCCGCATCCAGTCAATAATGTCTTGCAGTTGCAACTGAAAGTGTCTCCCCTTTTTCCTATCTGATTTAGGGTTTTATGCTTAAAGAGTTGTCGTTGCTCCAGTCAAGCGTCACCTTTAAATCGTTGCAAATTCACAAAAGGTTTTCACAAGCTTAGGAGAAATGCAAGTTGACAGCCAAAAAAGAGCCCATTTGGATAGCAAGAGAATTAGCGAAATGCAGCGGCTGCAGAAAATGCGAAGTGGCATGTTCGCTTTTCCATGAAAAACAAATTTGGCCAGAAGCCTCACGCATAAGAGTTTTTATGCTGGTTCCAGGCTTGGAGTTTCCACATTTCTGCGCGCAATGCGAAGATTATCCATGCGTGAAGGCTTGTCCAGTAAACGCCTTATCCATAAGCAGAAAAACAGGCGCAGTTTTAGTGAAAAAAGAAGCGTGTATTGGCTGCGGAAAATGCATTGAAGCTTGCCCAGGCAAAATACCGCATATGCACCCAAAAGAAAATTACATTTTAATTTGCGACTTGTGCGGCGGAAACCCCCAGTGCGTAAAAGTTTGCCAAGAAGGCGGATGGAACGTTTTGAAAACAGTTTCCAAGGGAGATAGAGCCTACAAAGTTTATGCCCGAACTCCAGAGGAAATAACACGCAACTTGGCCACCAAATTTTATGGAGAACAAGGAAGGGAATACCCATGATTTACGGATACGCTGGAAAACTCCTCGAAGTCAACCTTTCAGAAAAAAACGTTAAAGAAACAGCTATCAACGAGGATGTTTTGAGGGATTACATCGGCGGCAGAGGACTGGCAACGAAAATCCTTTGGGATAGACTTGGAAGAAAATGGGAAACCGTGAACCCGCTTGGACCGGAAAACCTGCTTTTGTTTTTGGCTGGTCCGTTAACGGGGTATTACCCCGGCGCTCGGATTTGTGTCTCTGGAAAATCGCCCCAAAGCAGCGGCGTTGTGGGTTCGACTATTGCTGGCGAATTTGGTGTTGAGCTTAAATGTGCTGGTTATGACGGCATAATCGTAAGCGGCGAGGCGGAAAAGCCAGTTTACCTTTTCATTAAGGATTCGGATGTTGAAGTTAGAAGTGCAAGCCACGTTTGGGGTAAAGATGGAAAACAAACTCTCACGACGCTTACCAAAGAGTGCAGAAGCCTATTGAACGAGCGTTATTCAGGGTTTGGCGAGTGGCGTGAACCAGCAATTTTGTATGTGGGGCCAGCTGGCGAAAACAAGGTGCGAACGGCTGTGGTTGCGGCAAAGTGGACACACGCGGCTGGCTATGGCGGTTACGGCGCGGTTATGGGAGCGAAAAAGCTTAAGGCTGTTGTTGTTAAGGGTACGGGTCCCCTTCCAAAAGCGGCAGACATAGCGAAAGCGAAAATGGTGATGCAGAAAGTATGCAAACATGTTTATATGAATGATTTGTGGAGGTGTTGGGGAACTGGGGCTTCGGGTTATGAGGTTGGCGCAAAGGTAAGCGCTGAGCCGGTGCGGAATTGGCAGGAGGAGTGGCATGATGAAAAAGGCTTCGGTGTTGACCAGTTTGAAAATAGGGTTTGGATAAAACAGTATTGGGGCGACTTTAACTGTCCAACCACTTGCCTAAAAATTGCCATGGTCAAAAACGGACGGTTTAAAGGGGCGTTAACGGACAATCCAGACTATGAATTGCAAGCGTATTTGGGCACAAACCTTGGAATTTTCACTCCAGAAGAAAACGTGTTTTTGGTTTCGCTTATTGACGATTTGGGGCTTTGCGGCATCCAAACTGGAAACGTGTTAGGGTTCGCCGCTGAACTTTTCCAGAGGGGGATACTAACCAAAGAAGATTTGGACGGCATAGAACTCAAATGGAACGACGCTGAAGCGTTTGCTGCTTTAATACGGAAAATTGCTTTTAGGGAAGGCATAGGCGATTTGCTTGCCGAGGGAACTTACCGTGCAGCCGTAAAAATCAGCGAAATAAAGGGTACAGACGCTTTGCGTTATGGTGTTCAATGTAAGGGGATAGGCGTCGGCGCCCATGGAGTCCGAAGTGGAAAAGACTTCCCAGAAATTTACGCTTATGCTTGTTCAGTTCAAGGTGGAGACCACACTTCAACCGCTTGCCTGCCGCTAGACGATTTCAGAAGTGAACTTTCAATGATTTTTAACGATTCAGCCGTTTACTGCTACTTTAACCTTTTCGAAGTGCCAAGCCAACTCAAATTTGACATGTATGAGGTGGTAACTGGCATAAAGCTAGCACAAAAAGAGTGGATGGAAACCAAAGCGTTAAGGATTCTGCAACTGCAGAGGGCAATGCTGCTTTTAGGCGGTCCAGACATAAAATGGAACCCAAAGGTTCACGATGAAAACCCATCAAGGTTTTATGAGCCGTTACCCACTGGACCATACAAGGGAAAAGCCGTTGACAAAGCAAAATTTGAAGAGAGTAAGCGTAAATATTACGAGGCGGCTGGCTGGGACGAAAACGGCATACCAAAATCAGACACCCTTAGAAAACTCGGGTTAGACGACGTTGATAAAGCATTGGAAAAACTGCGTTGAAATTGGCATATCCTATTCTCTATAATTGTTTTTAAGTCTTTTTTGTTAGCTTCTCTTTTTCCGTAATTCATAAATGCCAATCACTATGACGAATATAAGGGGGCAAACACCTTAATGTCTGCCAGAAACTATCATGAAGGGAAAGTTGAGGCATGGAAAAAGTTTTGGGAATTTTATGGTGCTTTAGTTTCCCAAGACGAAAAAAGTAATAAAGCTAAGCCATTGTACTACAAGAATGATTTTGTGGTAGACTTGACATGTTCAATTCCTTTGATGGAAGATCTTGACTGTTCTTATATTTGGGTTGAAATTGTGGAGAAAAATCCTATCGAGCCTGAAAAGAAAAAATGGTTAAAGAAAATGCTCAGTAAGGATTGGCTGATACTTGTATGTGGTTATGGAGAAATCTTTGAGGTGTACCGCCCTCAAACCTATTTTGAAAAGAAGGGACGAAAAATGACAGCAGAAAAAACCAAAAAGGTTTTAAATGAATTACTTAAACAGAGAGTTATACTTAAACAAAAGTTAATTAATCAAAAGAATGGAAGTGCATAAGAGTAATTAGAAAATGCAAGGTTTGTGGACATTACCCTTTTCCTATTCTATGCGGATTGTTTTTGTCGGCGTGACAATTATCGAAACTTTTTCGTCTTTTTCTTCGAATGGAACACTTTCAACAACTTGTATGTCGTGAACGGTAGTCGCTATGGGAATTTCTCCAAACTTCCTCTTTAAAAGGGCTATTTCCACATCGCCATAACCATGTCCCTTGCCAAGCCTATGCCCACGCAAATCAACAGCCACAGAACCTTCAACAATCAAGTCTGGTTTTGGAAAATCTTGGGTTAAAACACCAAATTTAAAAGCGCCTTTAATCGTTGATGCAAAACCTTCTCTGCCCTTCACACTGACGGGGTTAAGCAAAATAAACCCTTTTTCAAGCTTTGGAGAAGCCATAACCAAAATTTTCCCATCTTTTAATGCATTTTCGCGTACTTTGCGTTGCGGCGAATCCGGATTAACAAAAACAACCTTCGCTTTTTTCCATTCTTCCAGCTGGCGCAGTTTTTCCGCGGCGACATCCACCCCAACAAAGTTTGGAATTCTACCTTTACATGGCAAAGGAAAAATGGCTATTCCAAGCCGTTCCATTTTACTCCAAACAGCTTCCCGCAACAACTGCTTTTTTGAAGGTACACTCATTGAAACCCAATAAAGGAGTGGCGGAAGAAGTTTTAAATCTTTCAGAAAGACTTTGATAAGTTTTCAAGGTCCCACATAACAGCGCCTAAAACGGTTGCTTGAGCCCCAGCGCCTGGACCAGTGAGGATATAAGTGCCATCATCGCCATAAATCAGCGCTGCGTTGTTTACTCCCGGCGGCACCAGTTGAAGAAACAGCGGATTATGGTTGCGATTTTTGAATCCTCCTGAAACATACCAGTCGTCCAGTTTAAATTTGAAACCGCCAATTATGTCTTCTTCGTCTTCCCCTTTCGTGATTGAAACAATGTACCTGCGGAAGGCTGCTTCACGCACAAGCCTTTTCTCATCTTTTTCGCTTATGCTTTTCACTTGGATTTCTTTGGCGCGGACTTCCCCAAAACCGCAAATGTTAATGACGGCTGCAATTTTCATTGGTACGTCTCTGCACGCTTCTGTATTGATAACTTCAAGTGGTGTTTGGGCACCCGGTTCAGCGTAACCCAATATTTTTGCTTCTTCAACAACCTCTTCTAGGGGTCTGCCACGAGCTAAGCCGTCGAAGATATAGTTTAAAGTGCCATTAATGATTAGGAGAACAGCGGCTGTTCTTGGGGATAAGCGCCACTTCACCCAGTGCAGTAGCCTTGTGCCGCCGCCAACCACGGCGGAAACCCCAATTTTGCCCTTAGCCACCCAATCTTTTAGTTCTGGGAAATAGTTTCCCATGGCGCCTTTTTCGGTTGTTACTGTTGGTATTCGGTTTTCCACAAGCGTTTTAATGTAGTTGTAGGCTGTTGCGCCATCATCAAAGGTTGGAATACACAAAACGGCAACATTCACATCCTTGAAATGTCCCAGCCAATTGGAAAGTTCGTCAATTTTTTCCTTTCGGGAGTTATATATTCCAGAAGACCGCGCAACTACGGATATTTCCCAACCTCTTTCAAGCACCCTTTTTTCTATTTCCCTTCCAATTCTTCCATATCCAATCAATCCTACTTTAACCATTTCCGCTTGCCTCTTTCTGCACTGTTAGCGGAACAAAATGTTAGGTTTCAAAATTATTAAAGGTTTTTAAGCGAATGTCATTGTTGCAACTTTAATTTTTGAAATAATTCTTCAATTGGGTTTTCGTGGAAATCAACTTTTATTTCAACCTCAACCTTCTCAGCGCTTATCACTCTTAGTGCTGCTGAAAATTCGCCTCGTCTGTCTCCTCCGTTTTTGCTTCCAGCTTCCAAAGCCTTCACAAGTCTTAAAGCCAAGTTTCCGCTGGAACTTTCAAAAGCCTCTGCCATGTGGACAGCCACATTTTCTGTTGAAAGCGAATTCCCAATAACAATATAATCTTTCCCAACAATTTCTGCGCTGTATGCGGGAACGTTTGCGCCTGTGAAAACGGCTTTTCGCCCTTTAAAATCCATTATTGCTACTTGCCTCTTTTCGCTTTCAGAATCCCCGCTCAAAAGTTTGTTTAGCGCTTTTGTTGGAGACAAACCTTTCCGAAGCATTTCCAATCCTTTAACGCCATAAACAATGTTTGTGTATGCTTGAGTTGCTATCACACCTATTCCAGGTTTTGCATGTGGAACTCTGTCGCCTACATGTGCAGAACCAGAAGCAACAGCAACACCTAACAAGCCAAGGTCATGCGACACAGCCAGTATAGAAAAGGTTCCGCAAAAAACAAGAGCCACAAGCTATGCTCCAAACTTTTTGGTTTTGCCGAGGAAATTCATCAAAATTGGCATTAAATCCATGCCCCTTATTCTATTAAGCCCACCTTTGGCGCAAGCTCTCTCGCTAAATTCCGCCACATCATCAGAGCGGACGCCTGGACCTGTTATGGCCACTGGAACAGGGTCAGCCTCGTGGTTTCCAGTCATCACTGGAGTTGTGTGGTCGGCGGTTACAGCCAAATAAGTGGAATCCGTATTAATGTTTTTTAGTAAATATTCAAACATGCCATCAATTTTTTCGATTATTTCGATTTTTTGTTTGAAGTTTTTGTCGTGGCTGGCGGCATCAGTCGCTTTCACGTGTAAAAACACAAAGTCATAATGCGTCAGTGCTTGGACAGCCGCTTTGGCTTTACCCAAATAGTTGGTTTGGGGTGTTCCAGTGGCGCCTTCAACATCTATCAAATCCAATCCAGCGACTTTACAAACGCCTTTAATCAAAGGTGCAGCGCTTATGCACGCAGCTTTCACGCCGTATTTTTCTGTTAAGGGCTGAATTTTCGGTATTGAACCGGCGCCTCTGCATAAAACTATGTTTGCAGCGGGCAAGCCACGTTTAACCCTTTCCACGTTAACTTCGTGGTCTTTTAAAACTTTATAGAATTCGTTGGTAAGCACATTAACGATTTCAGCTGTTCGTTTGGCTTCTTGTGTTTTGTCTAATGGTTTCACTGTCAAAACTTTTTCTCCAACATGTCCAGGGTCAGCATCGCTAATGGCAGTTGAAAGTTTAGCTCCGCGGAGGACAAGCACTGCACGATGCTGAATTGTATTTTTAAACAGGAAATTAACGTTTAAAGCTGGGTTAACAACAACTTCTCGCTGTATTGTTTCAGCGAGTTTACTTGCATCCTCGTTTGAGATTCTGCCAGCACGCCTATCCAAAACAACAAAATCCTCATTCACCGTCGCAAAATTACACCTAAAGCAGACGTCGCCGGGCAAAACTTCCATGCCAGAACCCAAAACTTCGAAGGCGCCACGTCCAGAATAAACTTTTATGGCGTCATAACCAAGAAGCGAAAGCGTTGCGGTGTCGCTTCCAGGCGGAACGCCGGGCGCTATTGGGTCAATTATGCCGCAAACGCCGGACCGTGCAACTTCATTTAATGATGGTTTGTGAGCTGCTTCTAAAGGTGTTTTTCCGCCCAATTCTTTTACAGGGCGGTCAGCCATTCCATCCGCAATAAACAATATTGCCTTCATTCTAACACATCCTTTTTCTCACTTGAAAGGCAATTTCAGATTTATAAGCGTTCAGCAGTCAAACGCCAAAAGCCAGCGTGCAGTCTATTCATGGAAAATGTTTATAGCGGGGTTCTGTATTGTCGTTTGGCGGTGATGGAAAATGGGCGATTGCGTTCCACACCACTAAATTCCCGCATTTTACAGCCCACTGTTCTCCAATAGGATTATATTTGACAGTGAAAAAGAAAAGGGAGAGATGAAAATGTCAGATGTGGGAGTTACCGTTAAAAAAGCTGAAGACTTTTCAGAGTGGTACACGCAGGTTGTTGTAAAATCTGGGTTAGCGGATTATGCGCCAGTTAAGGGCTGTATGATATTCCGTGAGCTTTCGTATGCCATTTGGGAAAAAATCCAAGAGGTCTTTAACGAGAAAATTAGGGCGACTGGACACAAAAACGTGTATTTCCCATTGTTTATACCAGAAAGCTTCCTTAAAAAAGAGGCTGAACACTTCGAAGGGTTTGTTCCGCAGGTTGCATGGGTTACAGTCGGCGGAGACCGTCCGCTTGAGGAAAAACTTGCCATAAGACCAACATCTGAAACGATAATGTATGAGACATACGCCAAATGGATTAGAAGTTGGCGCGACCTACCGTTAAAGCTTAACCAGTGGAACAGCGTTGTAAGGTGGGAAACAGAAGCAACCAAACTTTTCCTTAGAACAAGAGAATTTCTGTGGCAAGAGGGACACACGGCTCATGCCACGAAGGAAGAGGCAGACAAAGAAGTAATGGAAATTTTAGGCATGTATAAGGAAATAATTGAGGGTTATTTGGCTATTCCAGTAATCGCTGGAAGAAAAAGCGAAAACGAAAAATTCAAAGGCGCATTATACACAACAACTTTAGAGGCTTTAATGCCAGACGGCAAAGCCCTGCAAATGGCAACCTCACACCAGCTTGGGCAAAACTTCTCAAAAGCTTTTGAAATAAAATTTCTAGACAAGGATGAAAAGGAAAAGTATGTTTGGCAAACATCATGGGGCTTTTCAACACGAATGATAGGCGCCATGGTGATGGTACACGGCGACGATAAGGGACTAGTTTTACCGCCAAAAATAGCGCCAATACAAGCCGTAATAGTGCCAATACCATACAAAGAAGCCGATTCTGAAGCGATAATGGCAAAAACCAGAGAAATCCATGAAAAACTGAAAAGTAATGGCATATCAGCCGTTTTAGACGACAGAACAGAATACACGCCTGGATGGAAATTTAACGAGTGGGAGCTAAAAGGCGTACCAATAAGAATAGAAGTCGGACCAAGAGACGTAAGGCAGAAGCAAGTGACAATAGCCAGACGAGACACTTTCGAAAGAATCATTGTAAAGGAGGAAGAAATAGTGGAAACAGTAGCCAAATTGCTTGAGGAAATCCAAAAAAACCTTTTCAACAAAGCGAAAAAGTTCTTAGACGAGCATGTCACTGCAGTGAAAACCTATGATGAATTTAAGGACGTTTTGAAAAGCAAAGGCGGATTTATTAGGGCTTGTTGGTGCGCCAACTCCACATGTGAAGAAAAAATAAAAGAGGAAACTGGAGCAACTATTAGGACAATACCATTTGAAAAAGAGGAAAAATTCGCAAGATGCGTGTACTGCGGAGAAGAAGCAAAAGATGTTGCATATTTCGCTAGGGCATACTAAAAATGGGCTTACTCGTAAAGTTTCACGTGTTTTCCAAGCTGTTTTGCAACATCTTCTAACCCCAGCCTTTTCAAGGTTGTTTTGGTCGGTATCCCCCTTTCATCCCAACCACGCTTGTGATAATACTTTTGCAACATAACATCATATTTTGTCATGTCAAGCTTTGCACCCTTAAATGGTCCTTTTGTCAACGGTTCTTCAAACCACCGCGCTGGCGGAACATCCATCTGTTTACTCCAGTTTTTGCCGAATTCACGAATCCAAAAGGCACGAATTAAAGTGAACACCCTATCGGCAATTGTGTTTAGAGCATCCCATGTCATTTCCAAGCCAGTTGCCGCATGCAAAAACTTTGGATACCATTCAAGTTCAAAGCCGATTTCAACCCATGGAAGCCTACAAACGGTTAGGCATTCGAAAAGTCCACCGCGGAGACGTTGAAGTTCAATCACCTTATCAACTTTTTCTTCGCCGTAGCCTTCACGTCCAGCCTTGACTTCCCAAGAAATAACCCAAGCATCTTTATGGTGGGCGCCAACAGCGCTTGTTCCATAAGCTAATGCCATGGCTGGCGCAGCGTGACAATCATAAGCTGAAATTTCCAAGCCTTTCACATGCATAGCCCAACGGTTTGATTCGCCGCCTATTTTTTCACTGGCAAAACGGACGCCCTCAGCCAACAAACCGCCCAAACCACGCCTATAAGCTATATCTTCAATCAAAGCTTCACACTCCTTGAATTTACCCCATGAAATTCTTTCCTTAATCAAGCCCTTTTCAGACGCTTCCATGGCAAAACCCAAAACATTACCCAAAGAAATCGTGTCCAAACCAAGCTCGTCGGCAATTCTGTTAAGCGCTGCAACTTGCTTCAAATTACCCAACCCAATGTTTGAACCCAACATTGTAACATTTTCATAATCAAGCTCCGACTCTTTTCGGCTGTTGTCCTTTACAACGTTTCCACAGGTCATGTTGCATTGTGGACATCCCCTGTTGGAAACTTTCAATTTTTCCATGGCAAAACCGCCTATGGCATCAGCCTCCTCAAAAACGCCCTCACGGTAATTGCACGTTGGCAAACAGCTATTTTCTTGGCTCCATTCCAAAGTTGACATTGTTCCTTGACGCTTCCAAAAAGCATAGTTAGGCTTAGTTAAAACATCCCTGTAAGCTTCAGCGCCCAACTCCTTCATCTCCTTCGGATAGGCGGCTGACAAACTGCCAGATCCAACAAAAACCACAGCCTTCAAATTCTTCGACCCCATAACAGCACCCATGCCAGGTCTTCCACCAGCACGCCCCTCTTGCGAAACAACATTTGCAAACTTCACAAGGTTTTCTCCAGCCGGACCAATACAGACGATACCCGCTGTGGGTCCATAAACTTCTCGAAGTTTTCTCTCAGCTTCAAAAGACGAAAGTCCCCACAAATCCTTTGCATCAAGAAAATCAACAGTTTCATCTTGGACAAGCAACACCACTGGCTTTTCAGCTTTGCCCTCTATGACCGCAGCGTCATAACCAGCCTTGCGCATTTGAACAGCCGCGTAAGAACCAACATTTCCGTCGCCGTAACCGCCAGTCAACGGGCTTTTCGCCGCCACAACCATTTTGCCGCTGCTGGGCAACGCAAAACCCGTCAATGGACCGACAGCGAAAACAAGCTTGTTTTCAGGCGACAACGGGTCAACGCCGGGCTTAAGCTCATCCCACAAGATTTTAGTCGCAAACCCTCTTCCGCCGAGAAAGTTTTTGGCAATGCTTGCATCGTATTGTTTTACAGTAGCCTTAGCTTTACTCAAGTTTACATATAGGAACTTGCCAGTCCAACCATACATGAACCAACCATCCCTAGGTAACTTATGTAATTGCAATTTGAAGTAAATAAAATTAGTGATGCAAAAGCCGCAACGCCTACATTTAAAGGGAACACTTATCTATTTCCACGAAGTATGAGAGTAAAAGCAGATGGTGAGAAAATGCGCATGTTAACAGACAAAAAAGCAATTTCAACTTTCATCCTCATAATATTACTTTTATGCGCAACAGTTTTTGGAGCAGTTATATCCTACTTGCTTGTTATGGCAAACTACTACAACATGCCAGAAAACGCCACAATGCTCATAGTGGAAGATGTTGTTTTTCCAGATTCCACCGTAACATATTTTAACGTAACAATTCTTAATCCCTCAAACTCAGCTTCAGACGTAAACATAACCGCAATCCGCATAAACATAATGGGAAAAAGCGAAACTTATAGTGTTACAGAAACTGAGCCTGAGCTGGGCTTAATCAAACATGGAACAAAACAAACTTTCAAATGTTTACAAAATTGGGGCATTTTCGCTGGTGAAACTGTGAAAATAGAACCTGTGGCTGCTGATGTTTCAACGTTAAGTCCCCTATGCACCGTGCCAAAAGTGAAGTTGGAGTTGACGCCGACCTTCGATGAAACAACAAGCGTAGAATACTTTAACTTGACAATAAATAATTCGGCGGAATCCATAATGAACCTCACAATTTCAGACATCCAAATAGATTGGGAGTCAATAAAAGAAAACGTCACGCCACCCTTGCCGTATGTGTTATCTCCCAGCCAAAGTGAAATATTCAGGTGCGATTGGAGTTGGGACTGGACTAGAATGGGAAGGCAAAACTTCACAATCACCGTGAAAACAGAGGAGGGATACGAGGCAAAATACACAACAAACGAGCTTCCAGGCGCTTACCTTTACATAGATGAAATAAAATTTGACTACGCAGATGCATCATATTTTAATTTGACTGTTATTAGTTCATGGCTTTCCACTGCAACCCCAAGTTTAAACAGAGTGAACCTTACATTGGAAAATGAACCTCCAATTACGCTTAACGTGACTTTGCCGCCAATAAACGTAATGCCAATTCCCATTACAAAAAACTGTTCATTAACTATTAAATGTAGTTGGGATTGGAGTGAGCATGAATACCGCAACAAAACAATTACGGTTAACGTTTACACTAAAGAGGGCTTCACGGTGTTCAGCATGACTGTGAACACGCCCCCAGAAATTGTTTGGAATATAACTGATGTAAAATTTGACTTAGATTATACGGATTACTTTTTAGTTAATGTGACAAATACGCCGTGTTCCCTCCAAAGCATAACAGTTAATAAAATACTGCTCAACGGAACAGAAGTGACCATGGAACCAGCGTCCGCCATTTTGGCTAATGGCACCCAAGCCACGTTTAACTGCTCAATTTCTTGGAGAGATTACATAGGAAAAACCGTAAATGTTACGGTAATAACCGCCGAAGGATTAAGCACCTCAACAATCGTGGAGATACCCGCTGTCCAACTCAAACTGTTTGATGGTTATCCCTTTTTCGGTGAGTTAGAAGACATAACCACTGGCATTCTAAGCCCATATATTAACATTACAATTTCAAATTCAAACAACTCCCTTTACAATGTCACAATAGTGCAAATCATCATCAAAACGGGAAACCAAACACACATAATTTACGATAATGCCACCTACCACCAAAACAATGATGTCCTATATCCTCGTCTGCGCCCAAATGAATACGGTCCAATCGGTTATCCCCTCAAAATAGGGGAAAACGTAACATTTGTTTGCTCATGGAACTATGAAAGCTATCTCACCCTAGAACCCATAACAGTTACGGTTTACACAGCGGAAGGTTTTCAAGTATCAAGGACATGGAACGGTTCCTAACCTCCATTTTCCATGGAAAATTTTGTTTTCACCAACTGAAAAAATATTTAAGTTAAAAATGTTTTGGCAATTCGAGGAAAACGGTTTGGAAACATTGTTATTAACTGATGAGGAAGTGAAAGAGCTTCTTCTAATGCGTGAGGTTATGGATGCTGTTGAAATAGCCTTTAAAGAGAAAAGCCTAAAACGGGTTCAGATGCCAGCAAAAATTTACTTGTTCTATGAACGGTATAATGGCGATTTACGGGCGATGCCATCCTACCTTGAGGAACTGGATATTTCAGCAGTAAAAATTGTGAATTCGCATCCAGACAACCGAGTAAGGCATAATCTTCCAACAGTTATGGCAATAATAGTCCTAATAGACCCGAAAAGTGGTTTTCCATTGGCGATAATGGGTGGAAAAACCATAACAGACATGAGAACCGGCGCAGCTGGAGGCGTAGCTGCAAAATATCTTGCCAGAAAAGACTCGAAGGTTGTGGCGTTTGTTGGAGCTGGAGCCCAAGCGAGGACGCAGCTTATGGCTCTTTTGGAGGTTTATGGAAAACTGAAAGAGGTTAGAGTTTGGAGTCGAAGCATGGAAACAAAGCAAAATTTTATGGTTGAAGTGGAACATGCGTATGGGCATTTGTGCAAGTTTGCTTCAGTTGAAAACGTGGAAGAAGCTGTTGAAGGGGCAGACATAGTTGTAACAACAACTCCATCAAGAAAACCCCTAGTCATGGATAATATGGTTTCTCCGGGAACACATTTTAACTGTATAGGAGCGGACGCACCGGGAAAAGAGGAGTTGGATTCGGCTATTCTGAAAAGGGCGAAAATAGTTGTGGACGATTGGGAGCAAGCCATTCACAGCGGAGAAATAAATGTTCCATTAAGCCAAGGAATAATAACCGAGAAAAATGTTTATGGCGAAATTGGCGAGGTTGTTGCTGGTTTAAAGTCTGGCAGAGAAAACTCAAATGAAATAACGGTTTTCACATCTACGGGTTTGGCTGTTCAAGATGCTATTACGGCGAAAATAGCCTATGACAAAGCAGTTAAAAACGGCGTGGGAAGATTCCTCGAAATAGTTTAGGCTTTATTGGTAGATGGGTGTTCCCTCTTTTGGGTCGCCTAGAAGCTTTGCAAATTCGCTCATTAAGTGGCGTGTAACTGGTCCGGGTTTGCCTTCGCCTATAATTCGGCGGTTAACCTCAACTATTGGGATGATTTCAGCGGCTGTTCCTGTAAAGAAGGCTTCGTCAGCCGTGAAAAGGGCTGTTGGCGTAATGTTT
>JAWCNN010000010.1:51781-64302 GCA_038848525.1 Bathyarchaeia archaeon
CATAATTGATATACTTTTTGCAAGGCATGCAAAAGAATAAATCAGTTATCGTTAATTCTGCTGAGGTAATTTTCGATAACTTCAACCAATTTTCTATACTCTTCATATTGCATAAATTCCTTTTTGACATCTGGAGGTTCTACTAGGAATAGGAGAGCGGTTCGGGTATCTTTATCAGCTACAAGTTGTTCCCAGTAATTCTGTAGGATAAAGTCGAATATCAGAAATAGGATTCTCTGAAAAACTTCTATCCATTTCTTTAGTTTTTCTTCATCGTATTTAACCGCAGCTGGACAACCAGCACATCTCTTGCCAAGTGCTATCTCAAAAGAAGGAAAATACGGGTGCAAGTATTTATTTAGAGGACCAATTATCTTTTCCTTGATTTTCTGTTTCTGTTTCTCCCATTTCCTCAAATACTTTGAATGGATGCACCTTTTCCCCATAAATTCCAAACAAAATTCATAATCCAATTTTTTCTTCAATGGTTTCCTATCACCCATAATCTCCTTCCAAAGATAGCGAGGAATAATATATTCTCCATCCAGCCATTTCATATAAGAGTCGTAGTCTTCTAAGTAAGTAAAAAATAAACCGGCCAAGAAATTTTCAAACACGGGCCTAAGAGTCTGCATAGCATGTCTATAGTGCCCAAAAATCGCCAGAAATACACTACATTTTAAATCCCTAATACATTGCAATAAAACATGAGTTATGGGTAAATCGGTGGTCTCCTCATTATTGCTTAAATTTAATGTACATTGGCAAAGTGTATATATAGACGCTCCAACAATGCAAGGAACGAATTTCCGATCTTCAATAATTTTGTTGAAGAGGAATAATTCGCCTCCTTCCAATTCTCCCCAACTTTTAAAGAAGTCAATACAAGGTACATGTTTACACTGAACACATTTGGAGGAAATTACATGGACGGGTTTATCCATTCAATTCACCGCACATAATTTGCTAATTCTAGATTAAACTTTCTGGCTGTTTAGCCGTAGAATTGGGGTCTTTTTGAAAGGTGCTTCGGCAAAGGCAAAGGCTTGAAAGGTTTGCCTTCACTTAGCTTTGTAATTTCGCTTATCAATTCCTCAAACTTCATCTTCCGTATTTTCTGGGCTTTCCTATCTCTCACAGCCAACACCTTTGTTTCCGCTTCTTTTTCGCCGACCACGATTATGTATGGAATCCACTCCATTTCTGCTTCACGCACCCGCTTTTGCAAAGTAAGCGTCCTATCATCTATGTCAACGCGTATACAATGCGCTTCCAATGTTTTGGCTAGTTCCTCGCAGTGTTCCATGTATTTGTCTGATATTGGGATTATGCGTATTTGAGTTGGCGAAAGCCACAGCGGAATCATCGGCGGTTTGCCGCTTTGTTGTTCTCTGTAGGCTTTTTCCAACAGCGCATATATGCACCTTTCAATTGCGCCGCTTGGAGAACAATGCAGGATTAGAGGGTACTGCCTTTCGCCTTTCTCGTCCACATAGGTTATTTCGTATCTTTTTGCGTTTTCAACGTCTATTTGGTCTGTTGAGAGGGCTGCAGCCTTATCTTGATTGTCCACGAAGTTGAAATCCCACTTAAGCCTAAAATAGAAGAAGCGTTCCTTCCACATTTCCACCAAAGCGGGTTTGCCGAATAACCGCGCCAACTCGCAGATAAACTCCTTGTTTTCCTCGTAGAAGTCTTTGGTGAAGCGTATCGCCGCTTCATAATCGCTTTTAGACAAGCCTATTTCCTTAAGAACTTTCATGCACAACTGAAACCTTGTTAGAAATTCTTTTTTGGCTTGTTCCAAATCTGTGCAGAAGGCGTGGCAGTCAGGCATGGTAAAAGCTCTTAAACGCCTTAAACCCACAACTTCCCCGCTTTTTTCTCGCCTAAAGCTGTAACGGGTTAACTCATAAACTCGCAAGGGCATGTGCCTATAAGAAAACTGCGTGTCATGAACCATTAAAAACTGTCCGAAACACGCGGCAAAACGCAAGAAAAGCTCTTTATCCTCTGTTTTTAGCACGTACTGCCTCGCTGGGAAACGGTTTAGGTAGTCGGCGAGACTTGGATGGTTAAAATCATACATGACTGGAGTTTCAACTTCCATGGCGCCGTACTCTACTATTTTAGCAGTTACAAACTGCTCAAGCAAAGATTTTATCAACCGCCCTTTTGGGTACCAGCGGATGTTTCCAGGGTCGCTTCCAAACTCGTAATCGGCGATTTCAAGCCTTTTCATAAGCGGAACATGCGGAGGCATCTGCTGGCTTGCCCTAACCTTTGAAATTTCGTATTTTGCAAACTTTTCAAGGTTTTCATGTCCCTTAAAATTGAATTCTTCAACTGGCGTCATTGCGCCGTCTGGCTGCAGAATGTACCAGAAAGACTCAAGTTTTTCCTCGGCTTTTAAGGCTTCAGAAACTCTTTCCGCTTCAGCCGCGGCTTCAGCTGGCAAAAACACGCGGGACTGCTCAGCAAGTGGGTGTCCCTTAATTGATATTGTGAACTGTTTGTTCCAGCCGAAAGGCGCTCGATAAACCTCTAAGCCCTTTTCCTTGGCTTTTTCTTCCATAGCCCTAATTATTTTAAGCGCTTCTGCGGGTTTTGCCAGTTTACTGCTTAAGTGAGCGTATGGATAAATTAAGATTCTTTTCACCTTTAACTTTTCCAGAAAATCGCAAACTTCGTTTACGGCTTTTTCCGCAACTGTTAAGTCGTCGCCTTCTTCAACAGCCATGAACAAAACAACAATTTCTTCTAGGCGAACCGATTTCTTTTCAGCTTTTTCAGCAGTGGCTATTTCTTTTTGAATTGGCAGGTATTCGATGAAGTTTGAGTGCAACTGTAATATTCGCATGGAACTGCTTCCTCCTCTTTTAGCCTAAATGTCGCCATTTTTCAAGCATCTTATCCTTTTTCGTCCTCTTCTTATACTCCTTATAATGTTCCTTGCACATGTAGGCACGTTTTTCGCTGCCGACGGTTAAACCTGCAGTTTTGACTTTTTCGGCCGAAAGCGACCGAACGGCTTCGTTACCGCAGCCGACTATGCTGCATTTCACACCTTTTGCGACACGTCCCAAATTCAACGCCTCTTGAACACGTGCAGTTTTAACGTGATAGAATATGCATCATTATCCCTTAATTCCTTTTTCATACAACGCATTCGCTCTTCTATAAATTTCTGTTTTATCATGTTGGAATGTAGGACCGATGGCTTCAACGCTGACGGAAGCCGCTGCAGAACCAACACACGCGCACCAAAATGCATTCTTACCCTTAACATGTTCAGCTAGGAAACCACCAATAAAAACATCTCCAGCTCCTGTTGGGTCAACAATTTTTTCGGTTTTATAGGCTGGAATTTGGTATTTGGTTTCTTCTGCAGAGAGTAAAGTGCCCTTCACCCCAAAAGTGACAATGACAATTTCCACGCCATAATCGTGAATTGCTTTTATGGCTGAGCTTATGTCTGATAGGCGGGTTACTGCTTTAATTTCTTTTGATGAAGACTTGTAAATGTTTACAAGCTCTAAGAGGTGTTTATCTTTAAGTGAACTGTATGTGAAGTGCCCTTTGCTGTCAAAGTTTCGCACAAGTCCCTGCGGGTCGATGGACAAGATTTCAGCGCAGCTTCTTAGCTTATCAATTACTTCGGGTGGTGTTTCGTTGGCGATTGGAGCGATGTGAACAGCTTTAGCCCTAAGAGGTTTCGGCAAATCCTCCATGTTTATGGGCGGCGCCTTACTTTTTAACTGTAAAATTCGCCTCGACAAATCAGCGTTATATTTCAGTTCAAAACGTGTTGTCTCTGCATTTTCCACTTTTGCCACCCCATCCAAGTTGATGCCTTCTTTCTTAAGCCACCATAGATAGGCGTTTGGAAAATCACCGCCAACCTTTGAAACAACAGACACGGTTAAGCCTAAACGTTTAAGGATTAAAGAAGTGTATGCTGCAGAACCGCCCAAAACAACGTAGGGCGCACGTTTGTTTGGAAGAAAGATGGAGTCTATGGAAAAGTGACCAACAACACTAACATCAAAAATGCTCAAAGAAACCACAAAATCCGTATGGCATATTAAATTTTTGATTGAAGCAGAAGAATAGCCTTTGCCAAGTCTCCTCCGCACTCTTCTAATGCCCTTTTAGCCTCTTCCAAGCTTTTTCCTGTTTGGTCTGCCACAAGCCGAATGTCCTCTTCTGGTATAGCCAATTTTGGTTCTAAAGTTTTTTCGGTGATTTTTCCACCAGCCACTTGGAAAATTTTTTGTCCTTGCATTTCCATAATAGCTACTTCTGGCGCTTCTATGGTTATTTCTTTATTGCTTGTTTTGATTGTTACTTGTTCCACGTTTGGGATGGCGTCCATGCTCAAACCCATGCGCTGCATTAGGCGTCTTGCTTCACGGGGGCTTATGCGTCTCTGCATACAACTCCACCTCAACCCTACGTTAACTATACTGTTAACGCTCAAATATTACATTTCTGATGTCTAATTATAGAGTATCGTGTTTTTAGCTAGGCAACGTTTAAGTGTTGTTGTTTTTGATGGAAAAATAATAACAACATTTGGGTGGTTTAAATGTCGTCTGGTTTGTGGGGAAAATGACGACGACATTTGGCTTATTCGTGATTTTCTTCTTTGAACCCATGTCTAACTTTGACGGCGACGCCAACCTTAAAGGCTTTCATTTCAGTGCCAGACAAAACGGCTTTTCCAACAGCTAAAACGTTTCCGTTCTCGTCTAAAACGATAACTTCGTCTTTTGGGCGGATTTCTTCGTCAGCCCGAACGACGTGCGCCGCAAAAACGTCGCCGCCCTCACCAACAAACTTTGAAACTTTATTTTGTACAGTGACAAAACATTTTGCGGTTTTTGGGTTTTCGGCGATGCGTTTTGCACCTTCAATGCTTAGGGAGAATAAACCGTCTGTTGGACGCATTGTGGCAAGCCTTTTACCGTTTAGATATATGTGGCGTATTCTGCCAGTTCTTTTCGAATAGGTTATTTCAACATTTTCTGGGAAAAGAATGGCGCCTACGCCTTTTCCGAATTGGTAGTTCGCTACGCTTCTAATCCGTTTTAGGGCGTTTTCCAAGCCTTTACACCGTCAAACCATGTTTACAATTCGACAACTATAAACATAACCAAATTAAAATAACATTAGGGTGTAAATGGCAGTTGCGATGTGAAGTTTGTGGAGGCAAAATTCACGGCAAACCTTATAGGGTTGTGATTGAAGGGGCAAAACTCACGGTGTGTAGTCGATGCTCAAAACATGGAGTAGCCACATGGGAAGAAGAACCAAAACTAGAAAAACCATCGGCGAAAACCAAAACAGCCATTCTCCAACTGCCAAAAACCGAAAGCACTAAACAGCCAGAAACAATAACTGAAACAAATCTTGAGCTTGTGGATGGTTTTGGCTTAAAAATAAAGCAGGCAAGGGAAAAACTTGGGCTTTCCCATGGAGAATTGGGGAAAAAATTAAACGAGAAAGCGTCGCTTCTCAAAAAAATTGAAGCCGAAAAAATGACGCCTGACAACAAACTTGCCGTTAAACTTGAAAGGTTGTTGAAGGTTAAACTGCTTGTTCCAAAAACAGAAGAGAAAACGCCGTTAACGGTTTCGAAGCCTACAAACCGTGAATTAACATTAGGAGATTTAATCCAACTGAATAAGAAGGAGGAACCGCAAGAACGAGGGCAATCATAGTTCAAAGGCGACAACCCCACGAAAACTCAAGCCTAGAAGAACTTAAAAGCTTGGCTGAATCTGCAGGGTATACGGTAGTTGGCAAAATAGAGCAAGTTCGAGAGCCGGATTCACGTTACCAAATAGGCGCTGGAAAAGTGGAGGAACTTGCAAAACTTGTCAAGGAAACAGGCGCCCAAAAAATAATTTTTGACAACATGTTAAAGCCAGTTCAAGCATACAATTTAGCAAAGGCAACAGGCGTCGAAGCAATCGACCGTTTCCAACTAATCCTTGAAATCTTCACGAAGCGAGCTAGCACAACCGAAGCGAAACTGCAAATTCAACTCGCAAAATTGGGATATGAACTGGCACACGCAAAAGAGAAAGTGCGATTAGCCAAAAAAGGAGAACAACCCGGATTCATGGGTTTAGGCGCATACGAAGTGGACGTTTACTACGAAGCAGTAAAAAAGCAAGTGCATACGCTCCGTAAAAAGTTAAGGAAAATCCGTGAAAAAAGGCAGTTGCACCGCCAACGGAGAGCGGAACTGGGCTTTTCATCAATTTCTTTGGCTGGATATACAAACGCTGGAAAAAGCTCGCTTTTTAACGCTTTAACAGAAGAGGAGGTGCCTGTGGACGCATCCCTATTCACAACGCTTTCCACTACAACACGCCTCGTAAAAATCGCAAAGAAAAAGTTCCTATTAACGGATACAGTAGGCTTCATAGACCGTTTACCATTAACGCTGATAGAGGCTTTCCACTCAACCCTTGAAGAAACCATTTACTCAGACCTAATACTATTGGTTGTGGACATGAGCGAACCAACAGCCATAATCGAAAAGAAACTCGCCGTTTGCCTAGAAACAATAGAACATATTGGCGCTGCTGGCATCCCATTAATAATAGCCCTAAACAAAATTGACATGCTAACAGAAAAGGAAGTTTACCAAAAACTTGAAATTTTAAGAGAGAAAGCACCAAACGCCATTCCAATATCAGCGTTACACAAAACCAACATTGAACCGCTCAAACAGAAAATACTGGAAATTTTAAAAAACCAAATTAAAGTTTCATGCACCATACCATTAACAAACGAAACAATGCCGTTCATATCATGGCTTTTCAAAAGCGCCGACGTGCAAACAATAAAATACGCCGACGATTGCGCTCACGTTATTTTTGAAGCTGTTCCATGGTTCATAGATAAAGTTAAAAACTGTTTAGGAGAATTTGGTGGGAAACTTGAGAAAGCCCACACCTAAAATTGTGGTTTTAAGGTGGGGACACAGACCACGCCGAGACGCTAGACTCACAACGCATGTGGCATTAACCGCACGCGCATTGGGCGCATCAGGCATAATACTCTCAGACGTAAAAGACGAAAAAATAAAAGAAACAATCGAAAAGGTTACGGCGAACTGGGGAGGACCATTCTTTTTTGAGATGGGCGTTCCATGGAAAAAAGCCGTGGAAGAATGGCGGAAGAATGGCGGAATAACTGTGCATTTAACAGCCTACGGCGAAAACATCCAGACAAGCGACGTGCTGGAAAGAATTAAAGCCTGCGAAAAAAGTGTTTTAGTTATCGTTGGTAGCCAAAAAGTTCCAAACGAATTCTTTTCCAAGGAAGTTTCAGACTTTAACGTAGCAATTGGAAACCAACCCCACTCCGAATGCGCAAGCCTAGCCATCTTCCTAGACTGTTTCTTCCAAGGAAAAGAACTGGAAAAAACCTTCAAGAATGCAAAAATAAGGATAATTCCTCAAAAAAGGGGCAAGAAAATACTAAGGAAATGTTAGTTCAGATTCAGATTTCATAAAGAGATTTAAATAAAGTCTACAAATATATTTATTAGAAAGCTGTTGCGAGAAGGCTAAAGTTGTACAAACAATTAAGCAAGGGCATCGTATTGTCAACACCAGATGACACAACATTAATGAAAGTTGCCCAAGCATTAGGCAACGAAGAAGCAGTTAAACTAATCGAGATTCTCAAAAACTCAGATGAAATAACAGATGACGAAATAGCAAACAAAACAGGCATAAAACTCAACGACGTCCGCAAAATCCTCTACAAACTTTATGACCATTCGCTTGTAAGCCTAAAAAGAACACGAGACCCAAAAACAGGCTGGTTCATATTCCACTGGAAACTCCAACCAGACCAACTTGAAGGTTTCATACTAAGCCAAAAAAGGCGGGTGCTGGAAAAATTAAACATTCGACTTGACTACGAAAAAAACCATGACTTTTACTACTGTTACACGCCGGGATGCAAACGAATCCCATTCGAAGAAGCCGTTGAACTGGTATTTCGATGCCCAACATGCGGCAAACCCCTAGCGCATTATAATAACAGCAGAATCATCCAAGTGCTAACCGAAAAAATTGAACAGTTAAGGAAGGAATTAGGTGAGTGAAACAGTTCCATCACGAAACCAAGCATTAGAACTTCTACGCAAAAGCGGATGCTCACCAAACGTAATAAAACATTGCATGGCAGTGGCTGAAACCGCCGTGGAAATAGCCAAAGCCTGCAAAGAAAAAGGATTAAACGTTGATTTGGAACTTGTGGAAATAGGAGCGCTTTTACATGACATAGGACGTGCAAAAACCCACAGCGTCCACCACGCAGTTATAGGCGCAGAAATTGCAAAATCGCTGGGTTTACCAGACACCATAATTTCAATAATAAAAAGGCATGTAGGCGGAGGAATAACATCGAAAGAAGCGAAAAAATTGGGATGGCCCAAAGACATTTACATTCCACAAACCCTAGAAGAAAAGATCGTTGCATACGCTGACAAATTAATTGAAGGTTCAAGGCGTGTGCCAATAGAAGAAACAATCAAAAACTTCTCTAAAGAGTTGCCACCCTCCGCCATCACAAGAATACAAAGGCTACACGATGAAATGCTGGCTTTAATCGGCGACCGCAAATGCCTACAGTAACCCTTTCCACAAAAATCTACAACGAACACCAAATAAGGTTTGTTGAAAAATTCTTAAAATTCACCCTAAAAGGCTTAAATGTTGAAGCAAAAATTTGCGGGAGTACCCCAAACGGAATGGTTCAGATAGGAGTTTCTGGCGAAGATGAAAATGTGGCTCTACGTTACCTAACTGAAAAAGTAGGCGTATGCCCCACATCTCTGGAGCAACTGAAGAAAAACTCAGAATTTAAAGGGTACATAACAGCCCTTAACAAAAGCGCAAACGAACTTTACATAAACATTGGAGTCTACACGCCAACCACCATCAACGCTACAATACCAATCCAATATTTACAAACACAACTCGCCGATGGAAGAAAAATTGCCATAAAAAAATTCATTGAATTATATGGTTTCTGCGAAAACCTACCATTAACCATCAAAATTTTGAATGTAAACAAAGAAGAAAAGCGCATAGAAGCCACACTTTCAGAAAGCCAAATCACCCAATACAAAAACTGGACAAAATCGCTCTTGGATAGGTTAATAATCATAGGCGCAACACCTTTAGAGGTCAAGCTGACTTTAAAAAGGGTAAGAGCCAACCGCGACGTTATAGGCATCGAACAATTAAGCTTGTTTGAAAACGCCCTTGTATGCAAACTCGGAACAGACGCTGCTGGATTAATCCCCAAAATCGGCGAAAAACTACGCAACATAACCCTAACAGTTTTCAGCCCAAAAAAAGTTTTAGAATTCCTAAATTATTCAACTATATTCGCCTTCTAACAACTAAAATATTTTGCACGCGTATCCTCTTGAACTGGGCATGCTCAAAGATGTCTACATAACATCCAAATTATAAAGAGACAATTCACTCTGGAAACTGGAATAAAACAAAACTAGTAAAATATAAAAAAGTGGTGGGCCGGCGACCTTTCGGTTATCAACCAACTTTTCAAGGAACTGTAAAAGTGAGGCTTTTTACTGGTGTATCCCACACTTTAAATGCGAAGGTGTGATTGCCAGACGGTAAAACGCCCAAATCATAAGTATGACGCCAAGTAACTATCTCTGTAAGACCGCCTCTTGCATCCCAGATTTCAGCGTTAACCTCTATGTTATCGCCATTTCTTACGGGTGTTCCCCAACTAATATTAAATCCAGTACGAGGGAGATGAAATGTAACGTTGATGTATGATATTCCATTCTCTTCCCAATAGCTCAGCTGATAATTAGAACGTGGAACAGTCTTAACCCATATTGTCCCATCATCGTTGCTTTTTGTTGGTGTTAGTGCTAGTACTATTCCAGCGCTACCGCTACAACTCCAACAACTATTAAACTATAAGTAAGCTTGCGCATACACTTTCCTAAATACATAATGCACTTTAATAACATTTAAATTTTGTGTTTTCTAGAATTTTAATCCATAAAACTTAAAATTCCAAATAAAATAATACGCTAGAAGAGGGAAAAGGAGACTTGAAACATGGCGTTTAAACGGAAACTGTTAATTTTTGCTGTATTACTATGTTTTTTAAATATTCCCTACGCATATGCACAGTGGAGTCAAACTCCAAGAGACCAAACCCTATTGGCTGGCAACCTCATACCCGAAACCCGCTTAGACAACGACCCAAACGACTACGACCCAAACTAGCAGTGGGCAATACAAAGGATTGAGGCAGACCAAGCATGGCGTATAAGCGCTGGCAGACGCTCAACAATAGTGGCGGTCATAGACACAGGCGTAGACTACAACCACCCAGACCTACAAGCCAACATATGGACAAACTTTGCCGAGTTGAATGGCGAAGCCAACGTAGACGACGACAATAATGGCTATATAGACGACGTTAGAGGCGTAGACTTCACAAATTCTGCTCCAGGCAATACACACTGGCACGAAAGCCAATTTTGGTATGACGACGACCCAATGGATGATTACGGCCATGGAACACGCTGTGCTGGCATAATAGCCGCAATAATAAATAACGGCATAGGCATTGCTGGAACAGCCCAAGTCCAAATAATGCCATTAAAAGTTCTTAATAGCGTAGGCTTTGGCAATCCAATGCAGGCGGCTCACGCAATCTTTTATGCAGTTAAAATGGGCGCAAACATAATTAGCATGAGCCTCGGCTGGTACGAAGACTCACATCTACCCGAACTCCACGACGCCATCAAATACGCTTATGATGTTGGAGTGCTTCTTGTCGCTGCTGCTGGAAACGAGAACACAAATGAAAGGTTTTATCCAGCAGCGTGGGACGAAGTTATCGCTGTAACAGCCACAGATCAAAACGACAGTAGAGCTGTTTGGGACTCGGATCACGCTTCGAATTTTGGTGATTGAGTTGAATTAGCTGCTCCAAGCAGCGATATATATTCGACAACTTTGAACGGCGACTATGCAACCAGAAGCGGCACTTCTATGGCTTGTCCTTTTGTTGCTGGCGTAGCCGCCCTCGTATGGAGTCATCACCCCTTCATTTCAAACATTGATGTCAGACTTTGTCTAATCAACACAGCAGACGATTTAGGCGATGCGGGCTTCGACCAATATTACGGCTACGGAAGAATAAACGCAAGAAACGCCATCCAACAACAACCACAACCAACAGAGCCAACCTCACCAACACCAACCCTCCCAACAAGCTTTAACCCAATCTTTATGGATTACGGTCAAGGCTTTGACACATACATCATGTACGAGCCCCTATTCGGCTGGGACCGCGCAGGCGGTCAGCTTATCAAATGGCTTGGCGAAAACATAGAATGGCTAAACAGCACATGCCTAAAGATAATGCTTCGTAAGAAGGATATTGGCGGCGGCAAATATGCGCCTTACTGGGTTAAAATCACAGATTGGACTGCTTGGGAGGAATATGGCATAAGCGGCGTAGAATATTATAGGCAGATAAACACAACAGACATCAAATACAGTTTTATGATCTATAACTATTATGTAGGATTAAACGGCTTCGCAAACTGCTTGGAAAAAGGCTGGAACGGCTTCATAACAGCCGACGACAAAACAATAATTATACGTCTAAAACCAGAATACGCCTACAGCCAAACAGTATGGCAAACATTAACAAGCAGCTACCTTATAATGCCGTTTGATATCTGGCAACAAATCCCACATCCAGCAGAATTCACAAATGAATGGACAAACCCAGATTTCCCCGCCAGTTTGCGAGTAGCCTCAAGCATGTATCTACCGTGGATACACATTGCAAACCAAAATCCCGCATACACAACAATGAAGAAGAACCCATTATGGTGGGGCAGATACATCTTTAAGAGAACTCCAGCGCCAAACTACATAGGCTACATAAACTACTACGACAGCAACCCAGGCTTAGATCTCGGTAACATAGACTGGTGCGGCTACCCCCTCAACTTAGAATATGTCCTACAAGAATATGATCTCCTACATGCTTATTTGGCTAATCCGCCGTATTATTGCGAAGGCGACTGGTACACTTACTCTACGCAGTATTGGATGCGTTGGCCCCACCAAGACCACCCGCACTTGCCATGCAGCCCCTATGGTGGAAGTAGCCAAACCGCTAACCTACACTTTATGCTATTAGCCCTAGGCTCATCGGCGCCAGGCGCCTACGCAGACATAGACAACAACCACGTAGTCGAACTAATAGACATACTAACAGCCAAAACAGCCTACGGCAGCTACCCATGCCACCCAAGATGGGACTATACATGCGACATAGCCCCAACATACGTGATTGGCAATCCTCCAAAAACTGTAACTGGCAACGGAAAAGTAGACCTAATGGACATATTAGAAATAAAGAAAAACTACGGAAAAACATGGTAGTGGGCCGGACCGGATTTGAACCGGCGACCT
>JAWCNN010000011.1:0-508 GCA_038848525.1 Bathyarchaeia archaeon
ATGAAGAAGCGTCCAGCTTCCGTGTAGCGCATTTTGGATTCGAGGTTTTGCCTTAATCTGCGGTAAACAGTAGCAACAACCTCGTATGGAACTTCGCCTTTGTCTGCTCGTCTTTCGTCTATGTGTTTTTTGTTTTTGTCCCAGCGGATTCTCTCGCCGAAATTTACCTTGCTTATGTCAGTATAAACAAATGAGACGTTGCTCAAATCAAAATCGTCAAACACAACTTTTTCGGGATTTTTAAATGAAACACCCTCAAAAAGAATGGTGGGTGCCTCCTTAAGAGAGATAAACGTTGCCTCACCATCAAATGTTGCCCATCTGAAATATGCGGTTTCGTTAAATGTTGCCCCGCTGAAATATGCGGTTTCGTTAAATGTTGCCCCGCTGAAATATGCGGTTTCGTTAAATGTTGCCCCGCTGAAATATGCGGTTTTAAATGTTGCCCCGCTGAAATCTGCGGTTTTAAATGTTGCCCATCTGAAATATGCGGTTTCGTTAAATGTTG
>JAWCNN010000011.1:608-60356 GCA_038848525.1 Bathyarchaeia archaeon
CCCCGCTGAAATATGCGGTTTTAAATGTTGCCCCGCTGAAATATGCGGTTTTAAATGTTGCCAATCTGAAATCTGCGGTTTCGTTAAATGTTGCCCCGCTGAAATATGCGGTTTTAAATGTTGCCCAGCTGAAATATGCGGTTTTAAATGTTGCCCAGCTGAAATATGCGGTTTTAAATGTTGCCCCGCTGAAATATGCGGTTTTAAATGTTGCCCCGCTGAAATATGCGGTTTTAAATGTTGCCAATCTGAAATCTGCGGTTTCGTTAAATGTTGCCCCGCTGAAATATGCGGTTTTAAATGTTGCCCATCTGAAATATGCGGTTTTAAATGTTGCCCAGCTGAAATATGCGGTTTTAAATGTTGCCCATCTGAAATATGCGGTTTCGTTAAATGTTGCCCAGCTGAAATATGTTGGTTTTGGGAATTTTTTTCCGCTTAAATCTATTTTGGGTAGGTTGTATCCTATGCATAGAAGCTTTTCATTGTTTTTTATTGCTTTTTCAACTTTTTCATAAAACTTTTTGGCAACATCTTCTGGTTTTTCCTTCCAATACGTTGGATGATGAAAAACGCAAAAACCATCTTTGACGGCTTCCTCCCCACACCTAAACAAAATAATCTCCTTTTCCTCATAATCATAATATTCACGCTCGTATTTGCACATTCCCAACACAACTAAAACATCAAATACACACAACCATTTTTATTTGTTACCTCCAACCCGTTTTATCCATCAAACGTTGTTGTTCCAAGAAAACCAACCACAACAACATTTAAACACAATTTTCCACACTCCAAATGTCGTCGTCAAAAAACCCACAAAAACGACGACACTCAAAAAACAAAAATACAACCTCACCAACAAACACTCCAAAATAAATTCAACCAAGGAGAACAAAATGCTCAAAGCCATAATTTTCGGCGCACCAGGCTCAGGCAAAGGCACATACGCCTCACAACTACAAGCCAAACTCAACATTGAAGTAATCGCCACAGGCGACATCTTCAGACAAATCACAAAAGAAAACACTCCGCTCAGCAAAAAAGTAAAAGCATACATAGAAAAAGGCTTACTCGTCCCAGACAACATCACAACCCAAATCCTAAAACAACACTTAAAAAAAATCCCAAAAGAAAAAGGCTTCATCCTAGACGGTTACCCACGCACCATAGAACAAGCAAAAACCCTAGAAAAAATAACAAAAATAAACGCCATAATCCAACTAATCGTACCCGAACAAGTCATAATCGAACGCCTATCCGCAAGACGCATATGCCAAAACTGCGGTGCAATCTACAACCTACGCTTTCTAAAACCAAAAACAGACATGAAATGCGACAAATGCGGCGGACAACTATACCAACGCCCAGACGACACACCAGAAACAATAAAAAAACGAATACAAATCTACGAACAACAAACCCAACCAATCCTCCAATACTACAAAGAAAAAGGCACACCCATCATACAATCAAAATGCGAAAGCGTAGACACACCACCAGAAACCATCGTAGAAGAAATCCATGAAAAACTAAAAAAGCTAGGACTAACATAAAACAGCTTCACAAATCAAGAATAAACTTCACAGTAACCTTCTCTGGCTCTTTAACTATTTCCATGCAATGATACGTAACAGCCTTAACACCAACCTTCTGCGTATGCCTTTCCGGATTAAACTTTTCTCCCCAAGCTTCAGCCTTAAGCCTAAAACCACCCGCAGTTTGCTCCAAACTCAAAACCCTAAATTTCGAGTAAAGCATCCCTTCAATTTCAAATTTTACAAGCAAATTTTCAAGCCAACCATAAAGAAGTGCATACTCATCCCCAGCTGAAACTTCCACTTCCTCCCTAACTATCGGGTTAACCTTTTCCACCTCAGTCATAACATCAAACATGGCAACAGCCGCATTCTCAAAAGCCTCAGCCAAACTCCGCCCATAAGAAGCAATGTAAGCATCCGCCATATGCTCCAAAAACTCATAACCCCTCTTGTTAACCATAACCCCTCAACCACATAACAATTGAAAATGCCATTTAAAAACGGTTTTTACTTTCAGCTAATGTTGAAAGTACTTTGGAATTTTTCGGATTGCAGCAACAGTCAATTTAACGGCGTTTTCCGCATCTTTTAAGCTGAGAAGCGAAGCTGGACTGTGAATGTAACGAGTAGGCACCGAAATGACGCCGCTTGGCACACCTTCTCTGGTAAGCGATATGCGTGCTGCATCAGTTGAGCCGGGCAAACCAGTTTCAAGCTGGTATGGAATTTTGTTTTCTTCAGCCGCCTCAACCAACAAACGCAAAACCTTCGGATGAGTAATCAACCCCATATCAGCTATTTCTATGGATGGACCCTTACGCAGTTTTATCGGCGCCTCAACCTCTTTTACATTTGGCACGTCGCCAGCCACGGTCACGTCGAGAGCTATGCCAATGTCTGGGTATATTCCAAAAGCAGCTGTTGTCGCCCCTCTTAAGCCCACCTCTTCCTGTACCGTTCCCACAGCGTAAACCGTGCAGTCAGTTTTTCTCAATCTTTTCATTGCCTCAATCATTACAGCGCATCCAACACGGTCATCAAAAGCCTTACCAATAACGATGTCTTCGCCGATTCTGACGAATTTAATGTCAAAACCAACTGGATCGCCTATTTTCACACCCATCTCTCTGGCTTGCTCTTGACTTTCAGCTCCAACGTCTATGAAAAGTTCGTCACAGCCTAGAACCCTTTTCCGTTCCTCCTCTTTTTGGATGTGAGGAGGCTTAGAACCTACTATTCCATACACCATACCCTTTTCCGTATAAACAATAACTTTTTGAGCTAATAGGATGCGGTCGTCTATACCGCCTATTTTCGCAAATTGCAAAAACCCCTCTTTTGTAATGGTTTTCACTAACAAGCCTATTTCATCCATGTGGGCGGCAAGCATAACCTTAAGCGCATTTTTACTACCTCTTTTTATTCCAATAAGGTTTCCAAGTTTATCCTCCTGCACCTCATCTACGTATGGTTTTAAGAATTTCTTCATAAAATTTCTAACTTCGTCTTCTCTGCCAGCAACACCACAAGCATTTGAAAGTTTCTCCAAAGTTTCAACAAGCGCCATGCCAAATCCCTCTTTAAGAGTGTATTTAGAATTCCAAAAATTTATATTAAACGTTACTGTAAAAATAAAGTTTCATCCCTTCGACGGTGAAGAGATAACAATTGAATAAAATTTTCAAGAAACTCTCGGAGAAAGTTAGAGTTTACCTCCACGTTACAAAGGCAAGCGGCATAGCCAGAAGATACTTTGTAATGAACGGGTTCGACGGAGCCATGACAGCTTTCGGCATAGTTTTAGGTTCATGGATAGCTGGCGTATCAAAACCACAAATAATCATGTTGACTTGTTTAGGCGCAAGCCTAGCCATGGGATCTTCAGGGTTTTTCGGAGCTTTTATGGCTGAAAAAGCTGAAAGAGAACGCCACCTAAAAGAAATGGAAGAACAAACAAAAAACCACGTAGACCCAATACATTACAAAGCGGCACAGTTCATCACGTTTTACGTAGCCCTCATCGACGGGTTATCACCAGCATTAACAGCCCTAATTTCCCAGACACCCTTCATCCTAGCATTAACAGAGTTGATGACAATAGAAAACGCTTACATGGTTTCGCTGACACTGTCATTATCTACGCTTTTCCTGTTAGGCTTGTACCTTGGAAAAGTGGCAAAAGAAAACGGTTGGATTTACGGTGTGGCAATGCTAACCGCAGGCGCCTTCACAGCACTAATAATATTCCTCATACAACTATTCTTCAGAGCATAGCGGAGAAGCACGCCTCTAAAAAGGAATAAATTTTTATTAAATTTCAAGATAATTGAGGAAAATAGAAGGTTAATATTGCTCTTGAGGGGGTTTGAGAGACTTGAGTGAATTTAAGAAGAGGGGTCTTGTTCCAGTAACAAGGGCGAAGTGCGGCGGATGCGCTCTCCTCGAAACTGTAACTTTGAATTTAAGTGGAAAAAGTCTGACTTTTTATCGGTGTCCAAAGAACAGGGGACTACTGCAGTATATAGAACCGTGGATTGCCGAGGAATGTGGACTCTTCAAACCCAAAAGCTAACAAAGAGAAAACATAGAGAGAATAGTGGATATTCAACTTAACAGTTCCCTAAACTCCATTTTCACAAAAAAGTAAACAAAATTTTTATGTGTAAAAGTTTGACGCTGGTTTAAGGCAGGCAGTAAAGTTGGATGCCTTAGGTATAAAAATGAAAAGTTCAACTTTTGTTTCTTTGGTTGCTGTTTTCGCTGCATTCATTGTTGTTTGCGATTCATTAGTTTGCTTTTTGCCCTATTCTGGTGTTTGGTATAGTTGGATTTTCATTTCTGAATCAATCACTGGAATAATACTTGGGCCCTCAGCTGGTTTCTTTTCAACATTTGTGGCTGCCATGGTTGGGCACTCCATTAATTTTATGGATGTTTACGAATTTATATTCACGCTCGGCGCGCCAGTTGGAGCTATGATTTCTGCTCTTGTTTTCAGAGGGAAATGGGGAATAGCCCTAACATACTATTTTGCTTTGTTAGGAGGATATTTTGTTGCGCCTATTGCATGGCAACTTCCCTTCTGGGGAATGTGGGATGTTTACCTTGCATTTGCAGTTCTCCTTGTAACAGCCATTGTGGCGACAAAATGGAAAAATCCGTGGGAAGTGAAATCGAAACTTCGTCTCGTTTACATTCTTGGATTAAGCACGTTCATTGGTTTGGAGGCTGACGTTCTTTTCCGCATATTCATTTTGATACCGTGTCAAACATACCGTCTATTTTACGGTTGGGATGCAAGTGTTCTTCAGGGCATATGGGCTATGGGCGCCGTTGAAACTCCAATAAAAGTGGCAATATCCGTTATTGTAACGGTTCTGGTGGGTCCGCCAATAATTAACATTGTTCGAAGGATGAGTTTGCCCGTTTAAGCTGGACAGAGCCTGTCATAAACTGATTTGGCAACTCCCTCAGCTTTTTGAATTGAGGAGTCACGGGTTTTTCCAATAGCCACTATTGAGCAGAGAGGTTCTCCTTCTTCGATTATGCTTTCTGGAACGGGAATGTCTCTGGCTTCTTGAAAAACTGTTAAGTTTGGAACGGAAACACGTTTTGGCGCATACAAAATCAACCGTGTACAGAAAACTGATGCCACATCCATCACATGCGGCGACACACCATGCAAACATGCGTTGATATGCGCTTCGACCATGTTTATCCCTAAGACTTTTTCAACACATTCCAAAGTTCCTTGAAACCTCGGATTTACCTCCACCACATACGGTGTTCCATTTTTTGAAATTACTATGTCAATGCCATTTGACCCCTTAAGACCGAAATGCAAAGCAATTTTTTCAGCAACAACCTTGCACTTTTCAAAAATTGTGGGCGCAACACGTAGGGAAACAATGTTGCCGCAATATCCAAAAGGCTCATGCTGAAAGACTGAGGATAGCCCAAGCAACTGCTCGTTTATGGATAAAACCTCAACGTTTCCATTTACGCCAAGAACGGAAATGCTCGCATGAACGCCATCAATAAACTTTTGAACCAAAACATTTTCGCTTACGGCGGAAACCTCAGAAAATGCCCTTTCAATTTCGCTGGAATTCTGCGCCAATCTCAGGTTTGCCCCTCCAAAACCTTTAATCGGCTTGACAACAACTGGATACCCAATTTTAGAGGTAGCGGCTTTTGCCTCCAACACATCCCCTACAACCACAGTTTCAGGATGAGGCACCTTTAACCGTTTAAGCTCACCAAAAAATTCAGGTTTTTCACGAACTTTTTGGATGATGCTAGGGGAATTACCCACTATTGGAGTTAAATCGTTCAACTCATGAAGAAAGCCAAAGTGATCGTCAAGACCAGAGGATAGTAATACCCCATCTATTCCATGTTTTTTGATGAGAACTTTTGCCATTTCCAGAAAAGTTTCTGGTTTAAAATTTGAAGCTATTCGCCCGCAACTTTTCCCTTTTTCCTGTTTAACCATGGCGAAACATTCAGAACAGATTCTTTGAAGGTCAACATCGCCAAAATAATCTGCAGCATACACGCTGTAGCCTGCCCTTTTTGCAGATGAGGCAACAGCCACATTGTCGACTCCAACCACTAAAAGATTCTTCATTAACCGTTAACCTTCACTTCGTCACAATTGATAAAGCAATAAAAAGGGGAAATTGCACTTATGAAGTTGCTGGTTGTTGTTTTCGAAGCTCCAAGTATTCTGTTAATAGGAGTACTCCCTCAATTATGAGGAATAGACCAACGATTAAGTTGAGAGACTCTTGCCAAACAATCACTATTAAGCCGAAGATTATGCATAGTATGGCTAAGGCTGGCTTCGAAATCGTTATGCCGATTTTTTTCAATCCTTTCTCAACGACCTCTGTCAACACCTTTCACCCTTTTCCACAATTATTAAAGGCTAGATGTAGGTTATCAATATTTAAAATATTCGGTGATTGCATGGGCAACGGCGATGGCAATTTTTATTTACATTTGAAAAGTAATAGTGAAGCGTAAAGAGGGTGTAAGCTTGACGGGGCAATTCAAGAAAGTTTTCGTTTTTTTGGATACAGACAAACATGCAAGTCCATTTGACATATTAGCCACAATAGATGTTTTCCCAGAAGCAACAATATTGAAATATGAAAACGTAACAGTCGAAGATGCTGAAAAAATTGTTTATGATGCTATGTTTCCAAGAGGAACAGAGGGCGCAAAACACACGAAAATTTTCCTTAATGGACGTGATTTCACACGGGTAAACGACATTTTAGAGAAAATAAAAAAATGCATGTTTCCGCCCTTTGAACTTTCAGTAATTGTTGACCCAAGAGGGGCTTACACAACGGCAAGCGCCGCAGTTGCAAAAACCCTGCAGCTTTCGCTTGAAAAGGGTTTTGGAGGATTGGAGAACAAGACGGTTACGGTTTTAGCTGGAACCGGCCCAGTGGGGCAAACAGCTGCGAGGCTTTATGCTTTTGAAAAGGCTGATGTGGTTGTTACTTCACGTGAACTTCAAAAGGCTTCTTCCCTAGCAACAAAAATAAATGAGGAAATCAAAGCGGAAAGAGTTCGAGGTGTTGAAGCTCAAACTCCAGAAGAAATTGGAAAAGCCATTGAAGAGGCGGAAATAATTTTGGCGGCTGGGGCTGCTGGGATTCAACTTCTCCCATTACAAGTGCTTAGGGAGTATGGGCGAAAATGTAAAGTGGTGGCGGATATTAACGCTGTTCCGCCGTTGGGTGTGGAAGGCTTGAAATCAAAGGTCGATGGTGAAGAATTTCTGCCAAACATTTATGGAATAGGTGCATTAGCAATTGGAAAACTTAAAAACAAGGTGGAAGTTGAAATGATTAAAAGGGCTGCGGAAGAAACGAAGGGAATATTTGATTATAAAATTGCTTATGAAATAGCCAAAAAAATAATAATTGAAGGGAAAAAGCCGAAAACTGAATCAGAAAAAATGTGGTTGCCCTAATAGAGAATAACAAGCGTAAGGGGTTACGTGGTTCGTTTTGGGTTTTCTAGTGTGGAGAGGATTTTGTTAAATTCATTTTTGACTTCTTGACTGGTGGTTATTGTGTGGTGGTGTTTGCTTACGATGTCGGATATGTCGTAGTGTAGTGAGATGGTGTGTGTTTCGTTTTGTTTGCGGATTATGCAGTGCCACTTGCCTTTTTTGAAGTGAATTTCGTTTCTTTTTCGTTTGTGAAAGTGGTAGCCTAATGATTTGAGGGTTTTTTCGATTGTTCGAAGTTCGCCAGTGAATGTTTCTCTCACTTTTCATCCTTACCGGGTTAAGTATACCATCTGAGGATTTCCTCTATGGCTTTGTCTGAGTAACCCTGCTTTTTGAGCAGTTTTCTCAATTGAACGACTTTGCATTTGGTCATGTTTCCCGTCACTTGTTGTCGTTTAGAACTGTGATTTTTTCGATGTTTTCAGCCCAAGGGATAATTACGTGGTTTTCGGAAAGTTGTTCGAGTATTTCTTTTTCTATTTCTTGGTTTGGCTTTTCTTTGCTTTCTTCAATTAGCTTAATTACGATAACTGCTTTCTTCATTTTGCGCAACACTCAACAGATATTTATGCGAGTTTTTGGTTATAAGAATTTTGGTCAAAAAATAGGAACAAATAAAGGTGGCAATAAATGGTTCATAAAAATTGTGGTTCGGAAAGCAGTAAAAAATTGCGGATTCAAATTGTAAATACAAATGGTGATGATAACATGGTTAGAGAGGGAAGAGCACGGCTTGTTAACAGACCTTCAACGACAGGCGGCAAAACTTATGATAGATTCTACATTTATATTGCAACTCAAGTCGCTAAAGACGGAACTTTTCCGTTTAAGATGGGGGATGAGTTAAGAGTTCGTATAGAAGGCGATAAACTCATCATTGAAAAAGCCAAAAAATAAACAGTTAATTTTATCCTTGCAACAACCGCTTTTGCTTGCTCATCAATTCCTTGTAGATTACTCCACTCATCCTTTTACAACTTTTCTCTAACATACCTTATTGTTTCATCAACATCCTTCAATGTTTTCTCAACATCAGGAAAAATTCTGCCATCGTAATAAGCAAATTTATGGAGGAAAAAGAATGCATCTTTTCCAACATCAATCATCCGCTTCTCATTAAGTTTGTAAAGACTTTCGTATCTATCCGCATGAGATTCAGGCTCTGGAAGCCCAGACTTCTGTATTAAGGCAGTTGAAGCTTCAACGTAAGCATGAAAAACTTTCTCGCATCCCTCTCGCATCCTCGTAAGGTCTCCGCCCCTTTTTCCTTCTTCATACTCTTTCATTCCAATCTCGTAGAACTCATCCGCACTTCTCAGATGCTCCTTAACTTTCATTTCTAATCAACTATATACAAAGAAACTTTAAATTGATAAGAATTGCGCAACTAGTTTAGCTTTAAATAACCGATGCCACGAAAGGACAGCGAAAACTCTTAAGGAAGATGCGAGGTATTTAAGACTGGTTTTAGGCATGTTACAGAAATCCACAGAAAACGAGCTTCAAATTGTGGAACATGGCGATAAATGGTTTAAAGTTCAACACCGCCAAACAGGAAACACTTGCACAGTAGCGGACACGTTCGCTGAAATGTTTCCCATGTGGGCTGGAAGAGTGTTGATAACTGCGGATAATGCGGATTGGGCTCTAACTGCAGCAACAGCAGCCACTGGCTTTGCAACAAGCATTATCATGTCGCCAGCCGAAGCGGGAATAGAACGCTTCATACCAACAAATGAAACACCAGACAACCACGTTGGCATTTTAATCCAAATATATAATCGTAACAGATTTGAGCTGAAAAATCAAATGATACTTCGCATTGGGCAATGCATTATGACTTGCCCCACAACAGCGGCTTTTGACGCCTTGCCAAACGCAAAAAGAAAGTTAAAGGTTGGCAGAAGCCTAAGATATTTCGGCGATGGATTCCAAAGAAAAGGCATTGTTGGAAACAGGAAGGTTTGGAGAATACCAGTAATGGAAGGCGAATTTATAGTGGAAGATTCTTTTGGAGCGGTGGAAGCCATAGCTGGCGGAAACTTTCTAATATTAGCCAAAGATAAGGCTTCAGGGCTTAAAGCATCAGAAGAAGCCGTCCAAGCCATCAAAGCCAAAGCAAGCGAAGTTATTTTGCCCTTTCCGGGCGGAATATGCCGTTCAGGCTCAAAGGCTGGCTCATTAAAATATAAGCTTAAGGCTTCCACTAACCATCCTTTCTGTCCAAGCTTAAAAACGCTCATAAACGATTCGCAGTTGCCAGAAAACGTGAACTGTGTTTATGAAATTGTTATTAATGGTTTAACAGTTGAAGCAATCAAGAAGGCTATGAGCGTTGGGGTTAAAGCTGCCATGGGCGTTTCAGGTGTTGTTATGATTTCGGCTGGCAATTACGGTGGAAAACTCGGTCCATACAAAGTGTTTCTAAAAGAAGTTTTAGAAACCACTCAGCCCTTTCACTCCTAAACTCTTATTTGAAGCTTTATTATTGTTTAAGCTTAAAATTTCAAAGTGAAAAACCGGTGAGCACCACAAAAAGAACTTCCCTAGAACTGTTCAGGCTGAAAAAAGTACTGAGTACACTGGCTAACAAAGAGGGGCGTGGAACAGAACTCATTTCGCTTTATGTTCCGCCTGGAAAGCAAATAAGCGAAGTTATGAATATGCTCAGAGACGAGTATGGCACAGCCTCAAACATTAAATCCACAACCACACGCAAAAACGTTCAAGACGCAATTGTAAAAGTTCAGCAACGCCTCAAACTGTTTAAGGAAACTCCAGAAAATGGGCTTGTAATCTTTTGCGGTGCAGTCCCGCAAAATGGTGCTGGAAGCGAAAAAATCGAAACTTACGTTATTACTCCGCCGGAACCAATAAACGTATACCTTTACAGATGCGACTCGCGGTTCCACACAGAACACCTACAAGAACTGCTTAGGGAAAAGGAAACTTATGGCATACTCCTCATAGACGCTTCAGCGGCAACGCTTGCCACTTTGCAGGGCAGAAGACTCAAAATAATCAGGGAATTGACATCAGGCGTTCCTGGGAAAACACGTGCTGGGGGGCAGTCAGCCAGGAGATTTGAAAGACTAAGGGAAATGCGCTTGCAAGAATATTTTAGGCGAGTAGGCGAACACGCCAACGAAACGTTTTTGGCAATTGAAAACTTAAAGGGCTTAATAATTGCAGGTCCAGGCCCAACAAAATACGACTTTGAAAAGGGCGATTACTTGAATTATATGTTGAAGGAGAAGGTTATAGACGTTATTGACACGGCTTATGTAGATGAGCAAGGCGTTAAAGAAGTTGTGGATAAAGCTCCAGAAATCATGCGGAAAGTCCGCTACATAGAGGAAAAACAGGTAATGCAACAGTTTTTGTACGAGGTTGGGCATGACACTGGAATGGCAACATACGGCGAAGAAGAAGTTAGAAAGGCTTTGGAGGCTGGCGCCGTCCGTGTTTTGCTGCTTTCTGAAGGCTTAGAGATAATAAGGGTTAAAGTGAAATGCAATGCTTGCAGTTACGAAGAACAGCAAACAATAAAAAGCCAAATGTTAACAAGCTTTGAACAAAGCCTTTATGGAAAGCCTTGTCCAAAATGTAAATCTCCAGCTTTAGCCATAGCTGAAACACAAGAGGTGATAGAAAATTTTGCGCAGTTGGCGGAATACACAAACACAGAAGTTGAAATGATTTCCGGCGAAACTGAGGAGGGACAAATGCTCAAAAATTCCTTCGGCGGAATAGCAGCAATCCTCAGATTTAAACTACAAAATGAATAAAGCATTATTTTTTCCTTAAGTCATACGCTTTAAGCAGCTTGTTTAAAGCCCAACTGTACTTTTTCCTTAAGGCTTTAGAATATATCTTGTCAATGGACGCTTCCACTTCAGCAGCCCATTTCGCATAAACCCTCGGGTCAATATAGGATTTTAAAGAAGTTGTCAAATTATATTCCTTTGTATTCTTCATTAATTCAATATCCAGTTTGGTTTTCTCGATTCTATTAAGAATAGCATCAGTTTTCTTGCCTTGCTTCTTCTTCTCTTTTAACTCTCGTTCAAGTTGTTTAAGCCTAGCTTCTTTTTTGGCTAATCTTTCGTCGAAGTTGTTTGGAACCTTCCTTTTATGATTGGCAATTTCGGCTCCTTCTAAATTAGCCATTTTTGCATGGAAAACCTTAACGTAATCCGCATCATCCTTCTTCACATTGCAGTTATCCAAGTACTCTTTAACGGCTTTTGTGGTTCTCCAAGTCCTAAAAACTTTGGCTGTTAAACCATCCATTTTTTCCGAGAGAAATCTCGCCGCTTTTCTGGAGTCTATTCCCTCAAAGAGGTATTCTTTACATGTTTTGGCGTAATGTTCAAGGTTTCTGATGACGTTTGGCGGAGCTTCTACTTGTTTAACCCATCGGACACAATCTTTTCCCAAAAAGTCAAAGTGAACAGTGTTGCCTTCTATTTTTATGTGTTCGGGTCTTAATGTGATGGCTCCAACCGTGTCGGCTTCGCCTGGGTCTTTTTCGTCGCCAACCCTCATGTTTACAGCGTGTATAAGCCAGCACACAGTGGCTATTTTACGCCTTTCCTCCTTTTTCGAGTCCAAATTTTTCATTATGTGCGCTTCAATTTTTGGAATCACCCTATCAAGTTTTTCAGCCTTTTTAAATTTTTCTTTCTCTTTACTTTGCTTGAGAAAAGCGGAATCTGAAAACCAAACATACTTTATTTTTCCAGTGAGCTTGTCTTGCCATTTGGCAATGTAGAGCTTGTCTGGCTCCCAAACAATGGCTTTCCATTTTCCCTCTGGTTTTGGACTGTCTGGAGAAAGATTTAGGATTATGTCTTCTTCGCTTGGTCCCTCCTTCCATTTCCCCCTTTTCGGATGACTGCCCCTTCCAGAAAAAATGCATGATGGCTCGGCTGTCCAGTTGGCTATTTCAACCCGTTTTCCGTCAACAATTGCATAACCAAACTTTTTCTTTAGGGCTTCTCTTTGCTTTTTCCGTTGTTTTGCAAATTTTTTCTTTTCTCGCTTACTCATGTTTTCCTTTCTTATTTTTTCTTGCTCCAAATACGCAATAATTTCTGAAAAGTCAATGATGGCGTTTTGAATTGAGAAATCATCTTTTTCTATTTCACGCATGTGCTCGACAAGAAATTTCTCAAGAAAATTTAGCTGTCTATTCTCCTTCTTAAGCTGTTCTATAAAATCAGTCATGAAGTTTTTGTAGAAAATTTTGTCTGGAGGCGACGCTGACTTAATTTTCTTCACCCAAGCTACCGCCATCTGCTCGGTTTTTGGACTTAGCTTTATGGTGTGTCCCATAATTTTTATTGAGAATCCCTTGTACTCATAAGGAGGAACGTAAACGCCATTATGTTGCAAAGTCTTCAACGTGCGTTTTACCGTGGCAAATCCCTATCTGCGTTTTTCTTTTTCATTGTTCAAGTAACTTAAAAACCTTCACCAGAACAGGCAACCTTATTTTTCTTCAGTTTTTTGTAGAGCCTTTCAACTATTTCATTGTCGATATAGCCTTTATGGGGGCGGAAACCTCCAGAAAATCCATGGGGAATATGCAACAGTTCGTGAATCAAAGTTTTTTCTTTCTGCTCTTCTGACAGTTTGTCATAACGTTCAGAGATAACCTCAATTATGTAGTAGGGCGGAAGATTGAGAGTTTCTTGCCAAATTTTGCCCAAACCGTGAATTCGAGCCACTGTTCGTGTAGATTTTGAACCTTTACTTCTTACACAAAAAACAAATTGGGGAACAACATGAAATAGGTCAAGCGTCTCTGCAATTTCGTCAACACGTTTTTTCACGTCCAAGGCTTTTAAATATTTTATCGGCATAGTTACCCACTTCAACACCCCAAAATTTAACATTTAAAGCAATTAACATTAACTATCAAATAGAGCTGCGAGAAAGAGGTGGAATGGACATGCTTTATCCCAAAAAGGAAATTGTGAAACGTTATAAAGGAAATCCGATTTTGACGGCGAAAGATATGCCCTACGAGTGTTCAGGAATTTACAATTCAGGAGTAGTTAAGTTCGATGGAAAATATTTAATGTTATGCAGAGTTGAAAGCATTGACATATCAAACTATTTCATACCAGCCATCAGCGAGGACGGATATCACTTCAAAGTTCGAAAAGAACCTATAAGGCTTCCAAAAGACGAAGAATTCAAAAAATACACAAACCAGATGATTTATGACCCGCGAATCACGGAAATCGACGGCGTCTACTATGTTTTGTTCGCTGCGCACAGTTCATATGGCGTCAGAATTGGAATGCTCAAAACAACGGATTTCGAAGAATTCGAATTTGTTGATTTCATATCAGAACCAGACAACAGAAACGGAGTGCTATTTCCAGAAAAAATTAATGGGCTTTACGTTAGGCTTGACAGACCGCTTTTGCAGAACGACCACGGCGACATGTGGGTGAGTTATTCGCCAGATTTAATTTTTTGGGGAAAATCAAAATGCGTGTTGGTGCATGGGCAACACGGCGGTTGGTTCTGGAAAAAAGTTGGCGCAGGCGTTGTTCCCATCAAAACCAAGAAGGGTTGGCTTGAAATTTGGCATGGCGTACATGTAATGGCGGGATACCAATACGTTTACCATTTGGGCGTTATGCTATTAGACTTAAACAATCCATCAAAAATTGTTGCATGCGCCAAAGCGCCGATTCTTTCGCCCAGAGAACCCTACGAGCGGATTGGATTAACCCACAACGTTGTGTTCACCAGCGGCGCCATACTTGAAGAGGATGGAGAAGTTAAAATTTACTATGGTGGAGCTGACACCGTCCAGTGCGTGGCAACAGCACAGTTAGATGATTTGATTGACGCTTGCTTCAACAGGTAAGCGACTCCGCAAAACCACATTTAACATGAAACGTTTGGCAGCATCGTCCAAAGCCTTCTGCGGAGATTTCACCTTTGTTAAGGCTTCATGAATGGCTTGCTGCAGTTCTTTAGAGAGAGTCACATAATTTGGAATTTTTGGTCTACTAATTAAATGTGAATATTGGTATTTGACTACTTCTAGAATGTCGTATATGCCCTCACGGAAAAACTGGGGGACCTCAAATATTCGCATCCATGTTGGAAATAGAAACTCGGCATAAACTCTTTCTGAATCCAAACCCACCCAAAATTTTGCAAGTTCCACCGCTACATCTTTACTTTTGCACTTTGAGGAAATGCCAATGGACATTGCACCGTTAACGGATACGCCTTCTGGCAAAATGTCGCTTCCCGGAACAGGCGCAATTCCACAAGAGCCTGCAAGCATCTGTGGATAGTTCATACATTCATACGAAGAAATCCAAGATAAAGCGAATGCTGCATCACCAGCGCCGAAAATACGGGATACGTCAACCTCTGTAAAGGCTAGGGACGCCCAGCTTGTAAGTTTTGCATCTATGGACTTGACCATCCACTCTAATGCTTTAACAGCACCACTTTCATTAAACGCTGGCTTTCCATTTTCGTCTATAAATCTGCCGCCGAAAAGCGCCGTTAAAATTGTGTAGTCGCAGATTAGGCATTCTTGTTGTTTCCAACTCCAAACAAACGGGTACTTGACTATGCCTTTCTTTTTTATGGTTAATGCTTGATTCCAAAGTTCATCCAAAGTTTTCGGAGGTTCATCAAAACCAGCCTTTTTAAGCATAAGCTTGTTATAAAACAAGTATTTAGCATCCATAAACCAAGGCCATGCATAATATTTTCCTGATTTGTCTGGATACTCTGTTGTTTTTAGAATTTCTAGAAAAACTTTGCGTTTAGTTTCATTTGTTATATTTTTAATTTCAGCTGTTACATATTCTGTTACGTCTGCAAGCCAACCAGCCTCTACAAATTCCGCTACCCAAATATTGTCCACTAGAAACAGGTCACATTCATTTCCCTCTTTAAACACGTTGATTATCGAGTCGTACAAACTGCTATAACCAGAATAAATTAAATCTACGGCGATATTGGGGTGCGTTTCTTCAAATTTTTGTTTTAGTGATTCCTCAAAATCGGTGGTCCACTCTGGCATAAGACTATACAAGAGCATTTTTAGTCTAGTAATATCTGGTGATTTAAGCGACATTTCTCCAACCTGTCATTTTAATCAATGTTTGCATAGATTATCACATGAGCGGTTTTTTCTGCACTTCTTCCTTTGCCTTTTTCACATAATCGATAAATGAAAAGTTGCTTCTTTCTCTGTATTTTAAACCTAGTTTCAAGTATAGCTTTTCTATAATAATTTTTTCAAGCACTGAAGCGCCCGCTTTAAATATTTTCTCAAGTCCTTGAGCGAGCGCTTCTGGATTCTTGGAAATTTCATCTTTTCTGAGGGAGAAGTCCTTTTCAAGATAAAAGAAAATCATATGTTTGCCACTTTCACCCAAAGTTTTTAACCCTTCATCAACCGCCTCAGCAAGAATTTCATCAAAACTTTTAGTTTTTTCCACCATTTTGCTATTCCCTCCGTTCCAGGGGCATAACCCCCGTTTCCACCATTGTAATTTCTATCGGGGATAATTTAATGATTTGCACTCCATCTTTTCCATAAGATATTTGGTCGCTGAATAGGCTTCTTATGTTTGATGTGGTTTGGAGGTCATGGGCTGTTTTGTTCAGCAGAAATAGAACTGTGGTTTTTGGAGATGCAAGCACTTCAAGAGCATATTTTAGGAAACTGTAGGTTTTATCAAAACCGACGGATAATATTAAGTCAGATAAATTGTCAAAAGCCACATTGATGACGCTGTAAGGATAGATTCTTAAGGTTTTGTCCAGAATGCCGAGCATTAGAGAAGTGTCTGTTGAAGGTAAAAGTAACTCGTTCTCAGAAATCTCCTTTGGTATTGAAAGCTGTTGCGTTAAATAGAAAAACTTTACATTTTTGTGTTCACGTAAAACCGAGTGTATAGCGCTTCCTTTCCTTGTGAAAACGAATATTTGTTCAGTGTTGGCTACAGCTTCGGCGACGAAATTCGTGATAGCCTTTTCATAATTTGATGCTGGGTCAAATTCAAATAGTAATTTTCTGCCAATCATTTGTTTATGGTCTAATTTAAGAGTTTTTGAAAACGCATATGCCGTGCTTGGTATGGTTGGTACTGTTGGGAATGCAATTTGGGATAAAAACCCCACAAAACATGCGAGAAATATCATGAATCTATAAAGCAAATAGTGAACTGCGTTAGCTACTTCCATAGCAAAACCAAGCGTTCCAAAAGCTATGGCGAAACCCATCAGAAAAGACTTCATTTTTATGTTTCTTTCTTTTGCGTTTTCAAAGGCTTTGAGAAACAAGTAAGTTGGATAAAAAGCTAACACACCAAACAATACAACAACAGCCTCTGTTACTGGCGGTCCAATAGGTTGCTTATATATGCTTGGTAACTCAAATATTGTTATAGCATCAAATGTTACTGCTAGGTCAAAAACCCAAACAAAACACATCACAACAAAAATGGTTGCTGAATAAACTATGATGCTTCCTTTTTTGTCACCGTCTTTTGTCGAAGCGAGAGCGAAAAAGTTTAAAAATAAGTAGCCAAGCGACACCAGTGTAATCATAGTTCGATAAAAGCTCTTAAGCAAAAACAAATTATTGCTAAGAGAGAATGTAAGCTGTGCAGTAGCGCCAAAAATTGCGGCTAACGCCCATAAAGAACAAGTAGTGCCAAAATAAAGGTCAGTTTTGTCTTTAGTTTTTAAATAGCGCCTAGTAATATAAATGCTTATACCTACAAAAGAAGCAATAATCCCGATGATGATGGCATAAAGCACCTCTATCATTAGTCGGTCACCATCTCCGCATTATTTAAGGTGTTGTCACCATTCTTCATTAAAATCGCCATAAGAATAAGTGAAGTCATTTTTTCACCGTTAGGTTACAGCGAACGATACAATTTGTATTCCCTTTTCAGTCATGAGCACATTATGATATCTTTTACTGTGATTTGTTCCACGCATTTTATGTATCAGCAACCTTGTTTTTAATTCTAAATCGCTAACTATATTTTCGAGAAATATTAGGGAGTCAGCTATGAACTCTTCAATGCCAAGCCCAAGCGTTTTAGCGCCTAATGGGACGCTGCAAGTCATAATGGTTGTGCAGTCGCGAGTCTTCAATATCTTGTAGATTAGATGCATGATTATTCTGTACTCAAGCTTTTCTGGACATGAAGCTAAAAACGCCGTTAAAGAGTCTATAACCAACCTTTTAGCGTCTAACTCGTCAATCGCATTCAAAATGCATTCAATGTTAGTGTTTAATCCTTCGCCCTTTAACACCTCAAGGTCGATGACTTTTATGAGTCCTTCACGTTCTAGTTTTTCAAGGTCAAAGCCGAAGTTCAGCATGTTTCGTTTCAATGTTTTTGCATCTTCTTCAAATGTTACATAAACGCCTTTTTCGCCGTATTGAACTGCGCCGTTGTAGATAAACTGCGTTGAAAAGATGGTTTTGCCGCTTCCTGCCCCACCAGCCAAAAGAATAACGCTTCCTTCAGGGAAACCACCTTCAATTAAATCGTCTAAGCCGTCGATTCCTGTTGGAACACGTTTTCTCACTGCTGCCACACTTAAACTTTCCATACTTTAACACCTCCAAATTAATGTGACATAAACCTCCTAGCAGCGTCATTCAATGCTTCTTGTGGAGTTTTCGCTTTTGTTAAGGCTTCATGAACGGCACGTTGCAGTTCCTTCGAAAGAAGTGCGTATTTGGGAATCCTCGGTCGGATAATCATGTGTGCATATTGATATTTCACAACATCCAAAATATCGTATATACCATCTTGAAACATTTTAGGAGCATCAAACAAGCGCATCCATATCGGAAACAGCCACCTAACATAGCTTTTTCCTGAACCCAAACCAGACCAGAACTTTATGAGTTCCACTGCTGCCTCCTTATTTTCACATTTTGGCGACACACCAAAAAGCATCGAACCATTAACAGACACTCCTTCTGGCAAAATGTCGCTTCCCGGAATGGGAGCAATCCCACATACGCCGGCAAGCCGTTGTGGACTATTCACCACTTCATATGAGGATAACCACAAGAATGCGAATGCGGAGTCTCCATCACCGAAAACGCGGGCTACATCTGGCTCTGCAAACGCAAGAGATTCCCAGCCTGTGATACGTGTTGATATGGATTCAACCATCCATTCTAAGGCTTTAACGCCGCCGCCTTCGTGAAAAGCGGGTTTACCATTTTCATCTACAAGTCTACCGCCGAAAAGCGTTGTCAAAATTGTATAGTCGCAAATTAGGCATTCTTGCTGCGCCCAACTCCAAACAATTGGATGCTTAGCTATGTTGTTCCTCTTTAAGATTAATGCTTGATTCCAAAGTTCATCCAAAGTTTTCGGAGGTTCCTTAATTCCCGCCTTGCTAAGCATCGTTTTGTTATAAAATAAGTATTTCGTGTCTATATACCAAGGTAGCCCATAATACCTTCCTGAACTCGCCGGATATTCTGCTGATTTTAAAGCCTCTGGAAAAAAGCTGCTTTTAACTTCATCTGTTACATAATCGGTTATGTCTGCAAGCCAGCCCGCTTCTACAAATTCTGGCACCCAAATATTATCCACTGGAAAAATGTCATAATTTTCCATTCTTTTCATTGCAGCAACAATCTCATCATACAAACTGTGATATCGCGTATACCTGAGATTTATTACGGTGTCACGGTATGTTTCTTCAAACCCTCTTTTCAATGTCTCCAAAAAATCAAGACCAGCCCATTCTGGTGTAAAAGTAACTGAAAGCATTTTTAACTTGGCATCTCCGCTTAATGAAGATTCAGGCGACATATTATCACCTCTCAGCCATTTTAAAAGTTTTTAAGCTATTGATTTTGGCTGTAGTGTCTGTATCCAAGCACATCACACTCGAAGGAATATTTTTTGAGGGTGTATATTTAACATATATGAATTAATAGTATTGATTTTCATATAAATATATTGTTTAGCAATACATAAGATAATGTTCCAAAAAAGAAACCCCAAAAAAGTATAAATGACACTTGTACATACTACACGCAAAAACCCAAAAGGTGCAAAAACATGGAGTACGGATACTTTTCACAAGATAATAAGGAATACATAATCGTTAGACCAGACACCCCAACACCATGGATCAACTATCTAAGCAACGGCGAATACTGCGCCATAATTTCCAACACGGCTGGCGGATACAGCTTCCACATAGATCCCAAAGACAGGCGGATACTTAGATATCGGTATAATAATGTGCCTGTGGACAGGCCGGGAAGGTATCTCTACATCAGAGACAACAAAACTGGTGAATACTGGTCTCCAACATGGCAACCCATGCTCAAACAACTTAGTAAATACGAATGTAGACATGGACTGGGATATACCAGAATATGTTCCTCCTATTCCAATATTGAGGCTGAAGTCACATATTTTGTGCCTTTAGATGAGAACTTGGAAATTTGGATGTTAACATTAAAAAATGTTTCCAACAAAGAAAGCGAATTAACAGTGTTTTCGTACGCTGAATTTTGCCTTTGGTTGGCTGAGCAAGACCAAAACGACCTTCAATGGATTCAGTTTAGAGGCATAGCTAAATATGAGGATGGCATAATTTTTCAGCATTTCTTTGATCTTAGCACGGGATATACCTTTTTCGCCTCCAACGGCGTAGTCACGGGATATGATTGCAACAGGGAAAAGTTTATAGGTTTATACCATAGCGAATCGAACCCCTTAGCAGTTGAAAGGGGACAATGTTTCAACTCGGAGAGCATTGGCGGAAATCCAATAGCGGCAACCAGCAATCTTGTGAAACTCAGTCCAGGAGAAACAAAAACAATAATTTTCGTTTTAGGTGTGGCAAAAGAAAAGTCTGAAGCAAAGAAATATGTTCAGAAATATAAAGAAAAAGCTAATGTAGACGCTGAATTTCAAAGGTTGGGGGAATTTTGGGATGCCTATCTCAGCAATTTCCAAGCGGACACCCCAGACAAAGAGTTTAACACGGTAATTAACGTTTGGAATCCATACCAATGCAGAACCACCTTTGAATGGTCCAGATACGCCTCGCTTTATGAAACTGGTACGGGAAGGGGAATAGGCTTTCGAGATTGCAACCAAGATTCGTTGGGCGTAGTTCACGCTTTGCCGAAAAGGGTTCGTCAACGCATTTTAGACCTTGCCAAACTCCAGTTTGAAGACGGACACGTGTACCACCTGTACTTCCCATTAACTGAAGAAGGAGGCTTTCCGTACTACACGAAAAAGGATATGCCGTTCTTCAGCGACGACCATCTTTGGCTGATACTCTCAACGTGCGAATACATTAAAGAAACAGGAGACATAAACATTCTAAACGAAAACGTTGAATTCGTTGAGGGCTCAAGCGCAGGCCTATACGAACACCTAAAAAGGTCTATAGATTTCACGCTTAATCACATGGGCAACCATGGTTTGCCGTTGCTTGGAACAGCAGACTGGAACGATCCTCAGCATTTGCCTGGACCAAACAACGCCGCTGAAAGCGTTTTTTCTGCAATGTTGCTTCATAAAGCCCTTTTGGAACTGGTAGACCTCTGCGGAGAATGCAAGCGGGAAGATGACGCTAAAAAGTTTGCAGCTATAGCCAACAAGGTTAAAACTCGTGTGAACGAGGTGGCGTGGGACGGTGAATGGTACATTCGCGCTTTTGACGATTCGGGAAATCCTATTGGAAGTTCGAAACGTAAAGAGGGAAAAATCTACATTAATGCTCAATCTTGGGCGGTTATCAGCCAAATCGCTCCAAAAGAACGAGCAATACAATGCATGGATTCAGTGAAGAAACACCTTGACACTCAATATGGATTGATGCTTCTTGCTCCAGCCTATTCAAGGCATTATCCTGAAATAGGAGATTTAACTGGCTACATTCCTGGACTGAAAGAAAATGCTTCTATATGGAGCCACGTTAATGCATGGGCAATCCTAGCTGAGTGCATGCTTGGACGGGGAGACCAAGCCTACGAATACTACAAAAAGCTTGCCCCAACAACAAAAAACAAAATAGCAGAAATACACCAAACCGAGCCGTACGTGTATGCGCAGACGATTGCTGGCAAAGATCATCCCAATTTTGGAATGGCTCGTAATTCATGGCTTACGGGAACCGCCTCATGGATGATGAAAGTAGCCACCAACTGGATATTAGGCATAAGACCTCAATATCACGGGTTGCTAGTAGACCCATGCATACCAAAAACATGGACAAAATTCACGGTTACACGACGCTTCAGAAACACCACTTACGAAATAAGGGTTGAAAATCCAAGCCAAACGTCTAAGGGAATAAGGGAAGTGACTGTTAACGGCAAAAAAATAAAGGATAATTTAATACCATCTTTCGCTGACGGAAAGAAACATACAGTGCTAGTTACAATGGGATAACACTAATAACACTTTCCCTCTACATTTCAACAAGATTGTTTGGCATCGCTAATACATATTTAGATTTTATGGAAAAGTGGACCGGGGGGGATTTGAACCCCCGACCTCCTGAGTGCAAGTCAGGCGTTCATACCAACTGAACTACCGGCCCACGTTTGCTCAATGAATGCTTGTGTTAGCAATATTTTTAGGTTTTGTTGTCAAAACCAAAACTGCTTAAATCTTAAAAACAAGTGTGTAATATTGGCATTTTGGTGTTCGGTGATGCTTGAATTTAAAACTGTAAAAGTTGATGTGCCAGAGGATTGCAACGTCGTTTTTGGAATGGCTCACTTCATCAAAACGGTTGAAGACCTTTATGAAGCCCTGGTGAACAGCGTTCCAAACATAAAATTTGGCTTAGCCTTCTGCGAAAGTTCTGGACCTTGCCTTGTAAGGCATGAGGGAAACGATGAAGAGTTAAGGCGTTTGGCGGCTGAAAAATCCTTAGAAATTGCTTGCGGTCACAGCTTCATAATTTTCATTAAAAATGCTTATCCAATAAACGTTTTAGACAAAATTAAGAAAGCTCCAGAGGTTTGCACAATTTACGCTGCAACTGCGAATCCCTTGGAAATTGTTGTTGTGGAAACTGAACATGGCAGAGGTGTCATTGGTGTTGTTGACGGTTTTAAGAGTAAGGGTATAGAAACCGAAGAAGACGTAAAAGCGAGGAAGGAGTTTCTGCGGAAAATAGGATATAAACTTGGATAGAATTGGGCGAAGCAGGGCGGAATTGCCCTGTTAACAGTGGGGTGCAAGCTGATTTTACGCTTTCATTTGCGAGCCAGTAACTCGTGCTGAAACTCGAAAGGGATTTTTTCTTTCATTCTTTCAGAGGCGTAGGCAACTAACCGCTTAAACTGTTTTTCACTAAGCACAAGACGTGCTCTCGACAGAATTTCTAGGCAAATTTCTTTAAAAACGAGGTCGGCGCAACCCATTTTTGCGTCGTCAATTAATTCCTTGCAAGCTTGAAGGATTTGTTCGCTCAAGGCAATCCCACTCTGCAACAAAACACTTCACCAGTAAACATTAAAACACTTATGAATTTGAAAACAATATTCTAAATCAACATTTCGAAAGGAGTAAAAGGATGAATAAAAAGGCGAAATTACTTTTCATCGGAGTTGTTGAGCAAGAAGGCGAACAAGAAGCCAAAATCCGCATTTTTCCCGAGTTCTGCGATGGACTAAAAGGCATAGAAAACTATTCGCACCTCATCGTCCTTTACTGGATTCATTTGCGAAACAACGAAAAAGGCAGGAATACACTGTTGGTTTTCCCTAAAAAACATAAAGTGAACATTAAAACTGGCGTTTTCGCTTGCCGAAGCCCTTCACGTCCAAACCCGATAGGACTATGCATCGTGGAACTTTTGAAAGTTGAAAAATGTGTTTTAACGGTTAAAGGGCTTGACGCTTTAAAGGATTCGCCGATAATTGACATAAAACCATACAACCCAAAAACAGACGCTGTTCCAAACGCCAAAACCCCAGAATGGACACAAAACATCAGTTAACTTAACTCGCTATTATATCCTCAAAAATTTCAAGGGTATTCTCTTTTTTCGCTCGACTCTTTATTACTTCCACATTCACCTTTGTGAATTTTAAAATTGCCTTCACATCTTCCATGTCTTTTAATGCCCTTTCCCGTGACATTGTTGCCTTAATCATTCGCAACTTCGCCAGAATCAAATCCTCGGGTGCTTGAAAAAAAGTTTTTAAATTTGCTATTTTTCCAATTTTCCTCTCAAATTTTTTATCCGAAAGCACTATGTCAACACTGTAGGGTGTTTTGCCGTCCTTAAATGTGGCTATTCCATAGCCTGATTTCAAGGCTTTGTCGATTTCCCTTTCATTAACAATTACCTCCGCCCTCCGCAAAGCATCAACAAGTTTGGCTTTATCCTTTTCCATGGAAAACCAAACAATAACATCAACATCCACAGTAGTTCGCGGAACACCATAAAAGCTTGATGCCAAAGCACCAGTAAAGGCATAATCCAACTCAGCTTTTTCAAAACCCTTTATGAGACGTTTAACAAAATCGTAAAAAGTTTCCAAAACCTAAACACCACGCTTACGCAAGCGTTTGCTCCACTCAAGCCTTTTTATAAGCAGTTCCAAAAGCTTTTCACCACTAACCTTTGGAAACTGCGCCTTAATGCCCTCAGCACAAACACGAACCACAAAATCGCTCATGTCAACCGCCAGCAAAACCTTTTCCTCCGGTGGCAACATCCCCAAACGCTTCGCCTCCTCATCCATTAACAAACACCTTCAACAAACAGTTTAAACCCTTTAAAAGCTTAAAATTTTCGAAAATACCCTTTTCAAAACAACCGTTTAACCATTTTAATTGCCATGTACAAGCCCTTTTTTGGCGGTTTACCCGTTTAAATTTCGTCCAGACACCACTTTAGCCCGACACCTCGGGCGGTTGGGAACCGCAGGCTGAACCGGTCGGCCGAAGCCTTCCGGCGTACACCCCGGTCCCATCAAACCCATCTTCTATGGGAGCCCTCGTCCCACGGGCTCGGGTTGTTGCCAACCCAGCCGTTTTGTGGGATTGGCTGCCTATTTTCGGGAGAGGCTTCGGGCTTAGATGCTTTCAGCCCTTATCCTCAACGGCGTGGCTGCCCGGCGTTTGCCCTGTCGGACAACCGGTAAACTAGAGGCCGCAGCGTCCCGTTCCTCTCGTACTGGGGACCCTTTCCCCTCAGGCAGCCAGCACTCCCAGCAGATAAAGTCCGACCTGTCTCACGACGGTCTAAACCCAGCTCACGTTCCCTTTTAATAGGCGAGCAGCCTCACCCTTGGCCCCTTATGCAGGGCCAGGATAGGAAGAGCCGACATCGAGGTACCAAGCCGCGGGGTCGATGGGGACTCTCGCCCGCGACGAGCCTGTTATCCCTGGGGTAATTTTTCTGACACATCCAGCCCCCACTAAAGGGGACATGGATGATCGCTAAGCCCGGCTTTCGCCCCTGAATCCCTTACTGTGGAGGATTCAGTCAGGCCGGCTTTTGCCTTTGCACTCTACGACGGGTTTCTGTCCCGTCTGAGCCGACCTTAGGGCGTCCTTGATATCTTTTCAAGGACGTGCCGCCCCAGCCGAACTGCCCACCTGCCGTTGTCTCAGCGCTCAAAGGCGCCGGTTAGAAACACGGTTGCAGAAGGACGGTGTTCCATTGGCGCCTCCCCTGGCTCCCGGAGAAGCCAAGATCGACGGCTCCCGTCTACACTCTGCATCCACAGCCGTATTCCAGCGGCAGGCTGCAGTAAAACTCCACAGGGACTTCTTTTCCCGCTGGGAGTTCGTGGACTGTTCGTCCACGTTACGTGGGTTCACCGGGTACTACGCGGGGACAGCGGGGCCCTCGTTGATCCATTCATGCACGTCGGAACTTACCCGACAAGGCATTTGGCTACCTTTCTCTCCCACAAGGCAAGCTTGTAGGATTTGAGAGAGTCAGAGTTACTCCCGGCGTTTGCAGGCCCTTAGCCCGGTTGAACCCGGGTTTCAGGTACCTGTACTGGCCAGGATTCAGAAGCCGTTCACACCCTTTCGGGCTTGCGGCTTCCTGTGTTTTTATTAAACAGTCGGGACCCCTTTGCCACTGCGACCTGCTGTTCCAGCCAGAGGCTAAAACAGCAGGCACCCCTTGTACCGAAGGTACGGGGCTAAATTGCCGAGTTCCCTCGCATTAGTGTATACCCGACACGCCTTAGGTTTCTCGCCTAGGGACACCTGTGTCGGTTCTAGGTACGGTCACGAAGGCTTCTTCCCAACGCCCTTTTCACTGGCTCCAAGGATCAGCTGAACCGCCCTAAACGGGCGGCTATTCCCGTTTTCACCTGGTTCTCGCCATTACGGCACTTCCCAGGCTTATGCGGTTAAACAGGGCGACAGCCCTGCTCAGCTTACCCCGAAGCGTTAGGTGTTGAGCTTGCGTTGCCGCAATCGTACCTTCGTGGTTCCGGAATTTTAACCGGATTCCCTTTCGGCACGGTCGGTTAGGCCGTGCCTTAGGACCGACTTACCCCCGGCTGACGATCGTTGCCGGGGAACCCTGGCCCCTTCGGCGGAGGGGATTCTCACCCCTCTTTGCTGTTACTACCGCCGGGATCTGCAATCCTGAACCGGTCCACTGGACCTCACAGCCCAGCTTCTGCCCAGTCAGGACGCCCTCCTACCAACACAGCTTAACGCTGTGTTCTGGGGTGTCGGCGGCTGGCTTAGTCCCGTCCATTTTCGAGGCCGTCAGCCTCGGCGGGTGAGCTGTTACGCTTTCTTTAAAGGGTGGCTGCTTCTAAGCCTACCTCCCCGCTGTCTAAGGCTGACGACGCCCTTCGGTTTGACATTTAGCCAGCACTTTGGGGCCTTAACCCCAGTCTGGGTTGTCCCCCTCTCGGTCCGGGAGCTTACCCCCCGTAACCCGTCTCCCAGGGTCTACGGCGCTGATGGATTCGGAGTTTGAAAGGAAGGTGGAGCCTTTCGACCCCTTGGCCTTCCAATCAGTGCTCTACCCCACCAGCCGCCTCGCCCGGGACTGGGCTGCGACCCACTTCGGAGGGAACTAGCTATCACCAGGCTAGATTAGTCTTTAGCCCCTAGCCCCAGGTCTGGGGAACGAATTGCACGTCAGCACCCTTTCGGGCCTCCACTAGGCTTTCGCCTAGCTTCGCCCTGCCCAGGGCTAGATCGCCCGGTTTCTAGTCTCACAGCTGTGACTTCGGGCCCTTTCAGACCCCGCACCTCACTGGGCGTGCGCCCAACTGCGTGCATGTTGGTTTCCCTTTGCCTTCAGGCTTCTAGACCCTTAGGCTTGCCACAGCTGTGAACTCCCCGGCCCGTGTTTCTAGACGGAACGTGCAACCCTGGTCCCCCTCCCTCGTACTTCCGCCTCGCGGCGGTTTCCTTTGGGAGGGATCTACCCTTCCGGGCTGCACACGTCTGTAACCGTCTGGTTTCAGGCTCTTTTCACCCCCCTTCCGGGGTTCTTTTCAGTTTTCCGTCACCGTACTAGTGCGCTATCGGTCTTGAGGCGTATTTAGTCTTGGGAGTTAGTGTCTCCCAACTTTCCGCACCCAAACCAGGGTGCGGTACTCTGGAGTTCCAGCTCAACTCCTGTTGGCTTGCGCTTACGGGGCTTTCACCCTCTTTGGCAGGCCTTTCCAGGCCACTTCAGCTTCACCAACGAGGAGGAAGCTGGACCCTTAACCTTACATCTCCCGTAAGTTTCCATACGGGATTCGATTTGGACTCTTCCCTTTTCGCTCGCTGCTACTCGGGGAATCCCGTTTTGGTTTCTTTTCCTCCCCCTACTAAGATGCTTCAGTTCGGGGGGTTCCCGCTCCCTTTTGGGAGCACCGCAAGTTCCCGAAGGAACTTGCAGTAGGAAGTCCCATTAGGGAACCCTCGGTTCTAAGGCTGCATGCGCCTACCCGAGGCCTTTCGCGGCTTGCCACGCCCTTCTTCAGCGCTCAAGCCAAGCCATTCCCCAGACGACGTAGCATGTCGGGCTTTGTTGTGGCGTCTGTTTGACGTTTTGGGTGAACCACTTTTGGGCTTGTGCATGGTTTCATTATGAGCTTTTAAGGGCTCATTTCACCCTTCACCCCCAATTATTGCGATTGGGAGTTGCATATCGCAGATAGCCTAAGCTATAGCTAAAATATTTCTGAAGCGGTTTCCGCAAATATAAGTATTGCGTCGGGTGTAAATAAGTGTTTTTGCTGTTGGGAACACTTTTATTTTTGTTGTTGGAAAAGTGTTATGATGTGTGCCTCGGTAGCTCAGCCTGGTTGAGCAACGGCCTTGTAAGCCGTAGGTCGCGGGATCGAAGCCCGCCCGAGGCTCCATTCTAATTTTTGGTTGCGAAAAGCGCCAATATTAGCTGTTAATTCGACTTTAGTTGCAAAGCTCATTTTGGAAATTCAGTAACATTAAATATACACATGCTTTATATTCAAAGTAAATGCGCGAGTTCATTTTATATTCACGCACTGGCAGAACAGACACGAAATGGGCTAATTTGCATGATGCTGGACGCTTAGACATAGTTTACGAATGTGCAATTGCCAGCTTATTCCTAAGCCATGCAATAAGAAAAGACACGGTTTTCCACGCAATGTTAAATGGTCCGCCCAGTCCGCCTTTACACTTGGAAATAAATGGCGCAACACTGCATGATGTTCGCACGGACCAGCAGACATGGACAAAAATCTTAAAAGGGGTGTTGTCTGGTAAGGCGCATCCAGGCGTAACCACAACGAAAACAAGTTTTGAAGCGTTAATAAAAGCGAAGGCAAATCAAGCGCAAATCTACATTTTAGAAGAGGGCGGAGCGGATATAAGCCAAACTGAAATTGGCGAAAAACCCGTTTTTGTATTGGGCGATCATGTGGGTTTGCCAAGGAAGGTTGAGGTATTTGCCATGCGTTACGGCGAGAAAATCTCCTTGGGAAACAAGCCTTACTTAGCCGCTACATGCATAACAATCTTAAACTATATTTTAGATAGAAAGGATAAGTGAAATTAGCAGGCTTATCAAACCTAAACAAAAGAAAACAGCAAAACCCAAACTCAACGAACACTTGCCGCGTGTACCAAAATAGGTTCCTAACCCTCCAAGGTAGGATTTCCAAGCAAGTCCCACAAATGAAATTGGTAGACTATACCAAAAACGAACCAAACCAAGTTGCGCCTGGAAATCGGCAATCGCCCGTTGCGCAGCCTCAGCGTCCCTAACATTAATTTTCATGGAAGGAATAAAAAACCATGATATTAAAAGCCCAAGCAAACTTGTGGTAACCTCGGCTAAGTATGCGTAGCCAGTAATCGAAGCGGCAGTCCTAAAATCCCAGCTGCTTCCAGCGTTGCAAGCTGCCTTAACAATCAAGGATTTTATTAACCAACGGACAACAAGCAAACCAAAAGCCAAAATCAAGGCAAAAACTATGGCAATAGCCAAGATACCCCAAAAACTAGGCGGTATAGAGTCAACAAACTGAACTTTCGTAAAAACCAAAGCAATAACAACAGAAGCCAAGAGGATTTCAAAAGCAAGAACACCAAAAACCTCGCCATAATTAGGCGCCAAAGCCGCATCTCTCATACCCTCAGAAGGCGAAAACAAAACCTTAAGGAGTCTTGCAAAAAAGGAAAATTTCCTCTCATAGGGCTTCTCAGAAATAACTTCGGACTGCGGCTGAGTGGAAGGCGCTCCGACCTCGGCAAGGCTTAATCCGCAATTACTGCAAAATTTATCGCCTTTAGAAACAAGCGAACCGCATCTGGGACAGGCAAACTTTTCCTCGCTCATCTCCATCTAAAAGCGTTATTTACACAGCAATATTTAACATTTACAGCACATCCAATAATTATAAATTAATACTTAAAATTAACAAACCTTTAATCTTGAAGAGGCTTCTCTATAAAGGCGGTGTTTAATTTGGCGGAGAGAAAATCTAAAAGAGATGCAAACATTGTTGAAGTTGAACCTGAAGATGCAAGCTTTATTTTGGAGCCAACGCAAGTGGAGGTTGGTTCAGGATATACGGTTTCAGTAAATTATGATGAAAATGAAAAGCCAATAGTAAACATAAAAACTTATGGCAAGGTGGACCTCACGCAGATTAAAAAGGAAATAGAGCGGCTATTTCCAAACGCCCAAATCCGACAGACAACGCCAGCGCAAACAGTAACTATAGCAAGAAAAAATAAAAAGAAAAAATCTGCAAGAAAGTAGCGGAAACATTACATTTTCGCCCTAGACATAAACATACCCATTAAGGGAATCTGCAGTCCGCATTTTGGGCATTTCTTGTCTTTTGTAATTGAATATTTAACCACGTAAAACCCAAACCGTTTAATCAAAATTTCTCCGCAGTTTGGACAGTAAGTATGCTCATACTTGTGCCCATTAACATTTCCAATATATGGGTAAAGGACACCTTCCTTTTTTGCTATTTCATAGGCTTTCTCTAAAACTTCAACTTTTGTTGGCGGATTTTTAAATTTGTATGCTGGGAAATACCGCGTAAAATGAAGCGGAGTTTCAGCTCCAACAGCTCGCAAATGCCTTTCAACAATCCACTTCAAAGATGCTTCATCATCATTAACGCCAGAAACAACCAAATTCACAATTTCCACGTGTAACCCTAACCGTTTGGCTTCGACGGCGTTCCGCCAAACCTTTTCAACATCCGCACCTCCACAATATTTAATGTAAACTTCATTGTCGCCCTTCACGTCAATTTTAAGTCCATCCATCCCAACATTATAAAGCGCTTCAAGAACCTCTAAAGTCATGTAACCATTTGAAACATAACAGCAATATTTTATTTCCCTTTCCTTGCCAAGCTTAAAAAGCGGAATAGCCCACTCAGACAAAAGCGTGGGCTCCTGAAAGCTTGCGCATAAACCCGTATCGCCGCTGGAAATTGCCAAGTTAACGATTTTCTCTGGTGGGTAATAAACTGCTTCGGCTGGTTTCGGCTCAGCCTTTGAAAGGTGAAAGTTTTGACACCAAACGCAATCAAAATTGCAAGACCAAGTTGAAAATGTGAGGGCTGTTGAATCCGGCCAATAATGGAAAAAGGGTTTAATCTCTATTGGACGGCTTTCAACAGCGCTTACGTCGCCATAAACAATCGTGTATAAGTTGCCATTTATGTTTATCCGCGTTTTGCAAAATCCTTTAAAGCCAACTGGAATTTCGCATTTTCTTTCGCATAGGATACATCTAACCCTATCATTAGCTAGTTTTTCATAAAATTTTGCTTTCCGAACTGTTGGGCAAGCGGTTAAATCGTGCATTACCATTCAATTAGTCCCTTGCGTTTTTGAAGTGTTCCCAACCTCGAGGTTCAATGGCAATTGTTTTGTCGTCTATTTCCAAGAGAATTTGTCTTTCAGCGGTTACTTTGCCAATTGGCAAAAGTTCACTGCCAACTGCTTTAATGGTTTTTTCCGCTTTTTTCCACAGTTCGGGCTTAACAGTCAAAACAAGTTCGTATTCCTCCCCACCATAAAGCGTCAATTCCAACGGGTCAAGATTGTTAATTTCAGCGAACTTTTTCGCTTCTTCAGCTGTGGGAAGCCTATCGATTAAGAAGCCAACATTGCTTGCCCTTGCAATTTCATGGAGACTCCATGCTAAACCGTCGCTTGAATCTATGGAGGCTGTTACGGCTTTTGTTTGGTTTAGGGCTAAACCCTCCTTTAACCGTGCAGTGGGCATCAGAACCGAATTGACAAGAGTTTTGCGGATGTTAACCGGCGCCTCAAAACCTTCAAGAAGAATCTTTAATCCCGCCGCTGTTTTGCCAAAAACGCCAGTAACAGCCACGATGTCGCCGTGTTTTGCCCCGCTCCGCAACATAATCATATTTTTTCTGGCTATTCCAAAAAGTGAAATGCTAATTATAAGGTCTGAGGCTTCTCCAGTGTCTCCGCCAATGATATATGCGCTATATTCTCGTGCTCCAGCGTTTAACCCCGCTGCGATTTCCTGCACATCTTTTCTGGTAAATTTTCTTGGCAATCCCAAAGAAACGAGGATGGCTTTTGGCTTGACTCCTTTTGCGGCGAAGTCGCTGACATTCATTAAAACTGCTTTGCGGGCTGCTTGCCAAAGGTTCATGCCTTTTGGGACATCTGTTTTGCTCACTAACATGTCTGTTTTCAAAATTGCTAGTTGGTTGTTGCCTATGGGGTAGGCGGAAACGTCGTCGCCGAATGGTATTAGCATATGTGGCATTTTATCAAGTTTATCTAATATTAATTCGATTATTTTTCGCTCTCCAATATTTTCTAAATGAGTCACAAGCCTACACCTTTTCAAGGTTAATATGCCGTGACAACCCATAAAAATCCTCGGTGGTTTTCATGTAGAAAAGAAGATTTAAGGTTGATTGTTCTCTTTTACATTATGTGTGCCTCGGTAGCTCAGCCTGGTAGAGCGGCGGTCTCGTAAACCGCAGGTCGTGGGTTCAAAGCCCGCCCGAGGCTTTTATGTTGCGGTTGTTGGCAAAGGTTAAAATTTTGTTGTTGTTTATTATAGTTTTGTTGTTGTGGGGGTTGTGTGGAAACGGCTGGTTCAAAACGGGAATTTGATGTTTTTGTTTGCCATGAAAACACTACTGGTCACCATTTTGCTTTGCATCTTAAAAAGGCTTTGGAAAAATTGAAGGTGAGTGCCTTTGTTGCGCCTGATGATGTTCCAGCGGGGGAGAAGGAAAGGGAATATCGGTATTCTGTGCTTAGGAAGTGTGAAGTTGTTGTTTTTATTGTGACTAATTTGGCGCTTAAGTCGGAGGAAGTTAAAAATGAAATTGAGTATGCTTTGGAAAAGCGTAAAGTCATATTGCCTTGTCTTGAAAGCAACGTTGATGCGGAGGAGTTTAGGAGACATTTTTCAGAAGTTAGTGAGAGACAGCAGATAAGATCGTTTAAGGATAAGGAGGAGTTGGCCGACAAAGTGGTGAATTGGTTTTGGAAATGGGGGAAGCCTGCGCCGAGTGTTGTTAGCACTCCGTTTGGGCAGGTTAGTTTGGATGGTGTGGCAAGGGTTGAAGCTTTTCCAAAGGAGTTGCGTGAGTACGTTAAAGAATTGATTAATCATGTGGTTAGCGCCTATCCTAGAGGTTTTAGTAAGAAATTGGCGGCGAAAGTATTGGATGTTTTTAAGCGGCAGGAAAGCCTGTTTTATGTTGAAGATGTTTTTTCTGATTTTGAGGTTTTTAAGGGGGATCTTGAGGTTTTAGGTGGGTGTTTGGAGGAGTTGCATAAGCTTTCGGAAAGTGATGAAAAGGTTTTGGATTTGAGGTGTGCTTTGGCTGTTGGGCTTGCGAGGATTCTTCCGCCCAAGAGGGCTTTGGAGGTTTTGAAGGCGAATAAGCCTGTTGGAAAAAGTCCAGCGCTTGTTTTTGAGTATCGTTTGAGTTTGGCTTATGCGTATTATGGGCTTGGGAAGCGTAAAGAGAGTCTTTTGGAGCTTGAAGAAGTTTTGAAAATACGTGAAGTGGCGGAGAACAGCGTTTTTAGGGCGCAGTTGTTGAAGGCGTCTGTTCTGATAGAGCTGTGCGTTTCTGCTGAAGCGATGAAAATTGTTGAAAATATTTTAAGGGATTGTGTGGATTTAGAGATTCGGATGCGTGCTGGTTTTCTGCATGCTTACTTGTTAAGTAAAATGGGCAGATATAAGGATGCTTTAGGGGAATATGAGGAGTTGTTGAAAAATAAGAGGGTTAGGGATTCTTTGAGGTTGGCAATTTGCAATAATATGGGTACAATTTACATTGTTTTTAGTGATTTTGGAAAGGCGAAGGAAAAGTTGGAAATGTGTTTGAACCTTGCCAAAGAAGGCACGTCAGAAATGGCTGCTGCACTAGGCAACATTGGTTTAATTCTCGCAGACCTTGGTAAGCCAAATGAGGCTCTAGAACACCACAAAAAAGCACTAGCGATTGATGAGGAGATTGGAAACAAACTAGGAATGGCTGCTGCACTAGGCAACATTGGTTTAATTCTCGCAGACCTTGGTAAGCCAAATGAGGCTCTAGAACACCACAAAAAAGCACTAGCGATTGATGAGGAGATTGGAAACAAACTAGGAATGGCGGCTGATTATAGGAATATTAGTGTTATCCTTTTAAGTGAAAACCAACGGGACGGGGCAATACAGCTTCTCGAAAAAGCCGCTGAAATTTACTCTCAAACTGGACTGTCAAACGAAGAAAAGAAAATCAAAGAAATAATAGCTAAGCTTAAAAGTGAAAAACGGGAAGCCTAGTTTTTGTGTGTTTTTGTTGTGCATGTGAACAGAAATATTTATTAAATATCACGATTCTATATACATATCGAAGCGAAGGAAAAACCATGCCACCCCCACTTCACATACACACCCACACAAACCAAAAACTCAAATGCCCCTACAAAGGATGCGAAAAAACATTCGAAAAACCAACAATCCTAACAGACAACACAACAATACCAAGACAAACATACTACGCCTGTCCCCACTGCATGTCAAAACTAGACATAATAGTCGAAAACATGAAAATCATAAAAGTAAAACCAACAGAATACCCAAAAGTCCTCGACACCCCAGCAAAATGCGCCCACTACTTTGGATTCCTAAACACACTCCCAAAAAACACAACAATACCAGACGAATGCCTAATCTGCCCAAAAATACTCCAATGCACCATCAAAAGAAAGTAACACCCCCACAAGAGGAACATTTTTAATTATCACCCACAAATTTTATTTCACAGCTGGGGCTGTCGGCTAGCTTGGTCTAGGCTTGGAGACTTGGGCTCTCTAAGCGTGTTGGCAGAAGCCTCATGCGGGAAGGACCCCGGTTCAAATCCGGGCAGCCCCACTACACTTCTATTTGCTTAATAATGTGAGGGGTTGCCACTTGGTTAATGGTTTTTCAATCTTTATTTGTAAGCCGTAAACCTTACACTATTTTAGGATTAGTGCTTATTGAAGAAGGGCGTGTAGGTTGTTAATTGAGGATTGGATGCATCGCAAAGCTGAGGAAAATGCTCACAACGAAATCTTGGCTTTTCTAGTTATGATTTTGGGTGCAAATCTTCTCGTTGGCGGATTACTTACGATAATTATTGCCTCTGGAGAACAGAGCTGGCTTAATTTTCCGTATACACCCATGCAAGTGTCACCAGCCTATTTCGGATTCGCCTTGGCAATAACCGGATTTGCAATACTCTCAGCTGGATTCGCCCTAGCCGTTCATTATGATAAGAGACGCAACTGGTATATAAAAGAAATAGAAAAATCATCGGTGATTCCAAAATTAAAACCCAAAACAGTTGACCAAATCCTAGAGGAATATGTTGGAAAAAAGCGAAAAGAAAACGGTTAAAAACGTTTGAGATTGCTTTTACGCAACTTACAAGATAAAGATAGCTATCAAAATGTGGCGGCAACTGTTATTTCTGTTAGTTCATCTAAAGGATTAAACGCCAAGTTTGTCGAAGAATTCCAGCAGAAGTTTAGCCACTTTCTCGCCGAACTCTGTTTTGACATAATACTTTTTTAGGGGGTCTATGCGTTCGCCCTTAGCCAAGCCTAAATCTTCAATTTCTATCATCCTAGCTCTGAAGGTGCCGTCGCTTAGAGTTAAGCCGTTTTCGCGCATGAACTCTTTGGCTTCCTTCCATTTCCCACGGTTTATGTAAAGCAGGAAAATGCAGTCTATGGCATGGTCTTTTTCAAGCATGGCTTTTACCGCCGCCAGTTTCGGGTCTGTCAAGATGCGTTTAATCTTCTCCTCTTCTCCACTCTTAACCATTGCACATTCAACCTACCAGTTTCTGTTATTAGCTTTACTCCTTAAAAGATTTAACCTATATTACGATTCATGTCATATTTCTTGGATAATATGACAAGCAGGTTGTGGGTTATTTGCACTTAATTTTCACTGTAAGTGTTGTTGTTTTTAAGGGAAAAATAATGACAACATTTGGGTGGTTTAAATGTAGTCTTTTTTGCTGGTTTTTCGATGGCGACATTTAACTGCGAGTTTATGCTTTTGCAAGTTTTATTTGGTAGACTCACCCCTACTTAGTAGACCCCACCATACTAGAAGTTGAACCAGTAAGGTTTAAATAAAATATGGTTTACTTCGTAGTTAACCATAAATGGATGAGAAGCGATGTCAAGCGAATTCCGTCACATACTAAGAATAGTGGATGCTGATGTAGATGGCACTTTGAAAGCGCCTTACGCCCTAAGAAAAATTAAGGGCATAAGCCTAAATCTTGCAAATGCAATTTTGAAGAAGGCTGGGATAAACCCCGATGTGAGAGCGGGTTTTCTGACAGAGGCTGATGTTGAAAGGATAGAGGAAATAATTAAGGAACCGACAAGGTTTGGCTTGCCAGATTGGCTTCTTAATAGGCGAAAGGATTTGGAAACTGGAAAGGACATGCACTTAATAAGTGCAGACCTTGTTTTGAGGACGAAAATGGATATAGAACAGATGAAGGAAATAAAGTCTTGGAGGGGGTACCGCCACGCTTACGGGTTGAAGGTGCGTGGACAAAGGACTAGAACCACTGGGAGAAAGGGAAAAGCCTTAGGAGTTAAAAAGAAAGAGGCGGCGAGGAAAGCGGGAGGCGGAGGAGGCAAATAGCGTGGGCGACCCGAAAAAACAGAGAAAAAAGTATGCAACGCCACGTTTTCCATGGCGGACAAGCATCCTTCAAGAAGAACTCAAACTTTTGGGACAGTACGGCTTAAGAAACAAGCATGAGTTGTGGCGCCACGAAACAATGCTTTCAAAATTTAGGGGTATAGCCCGCTCGCTTATAGGCAAGCCAGCTGAAGAACGTGGAAAAATGGAGAGGGAACTCCTAACCCGCCTGAAAAGGCTGGGGGTTCTTCCAGAAACGGCGGTTTTAGACGACGTATTAGACTTGACTGTGGAGGACATCCTTGAACGTCGATTACAAACAGTCATTTTCCGAAAAGGCTTAGCCAAAACAATCCACCAAGCCCGCCAATTAATAACTCATGGACATATAGCAATAGGAAACAGGCGGGTTACGGTGCCAGGCTATATGGTGACAAGGGAAGAGGAAAGCCAAATAGGCTATGCACCGACAAGCCCGCTTGCAAATGAAACCCACCCGATTCGCCAAGCATTGATAGTTGCAGCCACATCTGAAACGAAATCCAGCGAGGAGAAAAGCGAATGAGCAGCAGTAGCGGCAAAAAACCTGAGAAATGGGGCGTCGTCCACATTTACAGCTCCTACAACAACACGTTAGTTCACATAACGGACATTTCAGGCGCAGAAACCATAGCCAGAACATCCGGCGGAATGTTTGTGAAGGCGGATAGGCTGGAATCTTCGCCTTACGCAGCCATGCGGGCAGCATCCGCAGCAGCAGAAATAGCCAAAGACAAGGGAATAACAGCCATACACATAAAAGTCAGAGCGCCAGGCGGTTCTGGACCGAGAACGCCTGGTCCAGGCGCACAAGCCGCAATAAGAGCCCTAGCGAGAGCGGGGTTCCAAATAGGCAGAATTGAAGAGGTTACGCCTATTCCACATGACGGCACACGGATACCAGGCGGCAGAAGAGGAAGAAGAGTCTAACAAACGAAACACACAAACATTCCGTTAATCATCGCTAACAGAAGAAACTGGCTAATAGAAATTCTTATCTCTAATAAGGTGGGTTAGTATAGTTCATGCCTCAAGAGATTCGAATGTGGGAAGTGAAGAATAAGGAACTGGTGGAAATCCCAAAGGACAAACTTAGTTTAGAGGAGCGCTTGGAGGACTGGTTGGAGCATGATATTTCTATGGTATCCGATGATTTGCTTGTGATTGGTCGACAAGTTAAGACGGCTTTTGAGAAATACATTGATCTTCTTTGTATTAAGCGGAATGGCGACTTAGTTATAGTTGAGTTAAAAAGGGATAAGGCTCCACGTGAGGTTATAGCCCAAATTTTGGAGTATGCATCATGGGTGGACGATCTATCCTACGATGAAATTGTGGACATTGCAAATAATTACCTGAAAGAGAGAGGAATCACTTTTGATGAAGCTTTTGAAAGAAAGTTTGGAGAGCAACTTCCTGACGTCTTAAACGAGTCTCACGAAATGCTTATAGTGGCGACAGATTTAGACGATCAAGGAGAAAGGGTAATCCATTATCTTTCTGAATATGGAATTCGAATTAACGCTGTAACATTTAACTATTTCAGAAAAGGCGACCAGGAATTCGTAGCAAGAGTAATGTTAATTCCAAAAAGCGCTGAAGAAGTGCGAAAAACCAAGAAAAGATATTATCTTTCCGAAGAGGAGTTGAGAAAAATAGCCCAAGATAATGGTGCCGGTGAACTCTATTCCATCCTAGTGAATGGGCTTGCATCCATTTTTGACGATTGGTGGACAACACTAAGTTCTGTAGCTTTTATTGGGCATCAAAATGGAAAGAAAAACACCATATTTAGCATAGTGCCAAGCCAAAGCAGCAAGCAAGACGGATTAAAATTCCAAGTATACTTAAAGAGATTTGCAAAATACTTTAACATACCAGAAACTGAAGCTGAGAGCATATTACCTCCACACAAAAAAGAATGGAAATTCTACAAAAACGCCCCACCAGAATATACAGGATATGAAGGCTACTTCAAAAGTAAAGAAGAGATCGAAAAATTCATGAAAAAATTACAAGAACTAAAAGAAAAAATTAAGACTTAAGCATATCATGTTTACTTCTGTTAGTCGCTGTTAATAGAAAGTGTAATGTATGCATGATGTAAGGGAAAAATTGAAATAATGCATTAATATTCTATTGAACGGCACTGCCTATGGAGTGTTGAATGTGAAGGTAGAAGTGCTTGAAAAAGACGAGAGAAACGTGCGTTTGCTGGTTCAGGGAGTTGACACTTCATTTATGAATGCACTGCGAAGACTAATAATTGCTGAAGTTCCAGTTATGGCTATCGACGAGGTTGTAATGCTTGAAAATTCTTCCATTCTCCAAGATGAGATAATAGCGCATAGGCTTGGGCTTATCCCATTAAAAACCAATTTGGACGGTTATAACCTGCCAGAAGAATGCCCATGCAAAAGCGAGTTTGGATGCAACCTCTGTAGAGTTACGCTTACATTGGATGTTGAAGCGAAAGAGGGAACAAGAACCGTTTATTCTGGCGAGTTGAAATCGGAAAACCCAGCAATAGTGCCTGTAAGCGACAAAATTCCAATAATAAAATTGGCGAAGGGACAAAAATTAAGGCTTGAAGCTTACGCGAGGCTTGGAAAAGGCAAGAACCACGCTAAATGGCAGCCTGTTTCCATGTGTGCATACAAATATTTTCCAAAAATAAAAATCAGCGAAAAATGTGATGCGTGTGGAAAATGTGTGGAAATATGCCCAAGAAAAGTTTTGGTGAAAACTGATGGCAACAAGATAGAAGTTCGTGATTTAATGGCTTGCATCCTCTGCCAAGACTGCGTTGACGCTTGCCCGCAGAACCCACCAGCAATAGAAATAGGCTGGGAGGAAAACACCTTCATATTTAGCCTTGAATCCACAAATGCGCTTCCATCAGAAAGAATATTGATGGAAGCCGCAAAAATCTTGGATAAGCAGTTAAGCGAGTTGGAAAGCCAAATTAAGGTGGAAAAGAGTGAAGAAAGTTAAGACGACAAATCCACAACTCATAGAGCTTATTCGCTTCTTAAAAAGGCAAAGCAGAGAAAATAAAGCGAAAATTTGGCTGGATGTAGCTGAACGCCTAATGAAACCGAGCAGAAAACGAGTAGCCGTGAACCTCAGCCGCCTAAACAGACATACAAAAAGAAATGAGGTTGTGGTTGTTCCAGGTAAGGTTTTAGGCGCAGGTACAATAAGCCATCCGATAACGGTGGCAGCCTTCGCTTTTTCTGAGAAGGCAAAAGAGAAAATAAAATCTGCAAGGGGAAAATGCCTTTCATATTTTGAGTTAGTTAAAAAGAACCCTAAAGGTTCAAACGTCAAAATAATTGGGTGAAAAAATGGAGAAACAAGCGACAATTATTGATGCGGATGGGCTTATTCTTGGCAGAATGGCAAGCACAATCGCCAAGCGACTGCTGAAAGGCGAAGAAATAATAATTGTAAACGCTGAAAAAGCCGTGCTTTCTGGGAAAAGGGAAAGCAAAATAAAAGAGGCAAGAGAGTTTTTAGAGGTTGGATACCCACGGAAAGGTCCATTTCATTATAGAAGATCTGACAGATTATTGCGAAGGGCTATTAGGGGGATGCTTCCATACAAGCAACCAAAAGGCAAGCAAGCGTATAAAAGGCTTAAAGTGTTTATTGGAGTGCCAGAGAACCTCAAAAACCAAAAAATCGAAACTTTAGCCGATGCACAAGCTGAAAAGCTAAAGTGTCCCTTCATTACGCTTGGTGAGTTGGCAAAGGAAATAGGATGGAAAGGTGAATAGGGGTTATGCCAACAAAAAAGGTTTTGATTGTAAGTGGAAAAAGGAAAACAGCCACTGCAAGAGCAATTGTTAAGCCTGGAATTGGAAGGGTACGCATAAACAAAACTCCAATAGAAGTTTTTGAACCCGAAATCGCCCGCAGAAAAATCATGGAGCCACTGTTACAAGCAGGCGACGAGGTTTGGAAACAACTTGACATAGACATAAAAGTTTCAGGAGGAGGCTACATGGGACAGGCAGAAGCCGCACGGATGGCTATAGCCAACGCCCTATTAAGGTGGACGAAAAGCGCACATTTACGCAAAGTTTTCACCGAGTATGATAGAACAATGGTTGTTGGAGACCCAAGAAGAAAAGAAACCAAAAAGTTTGGAGGACCAGGCGCACGAGCTAGAGACCAGAAAAGTTATAGATAAAAGAAGGTGAAAATGGTGATTATACCTGTAAGATGTTTTACGTGCGGTAAACTTATTGGGGATTTGTGGGAGGAATTTGCAAGGAGAGTTAAGGCTGGAGAAAATGCGGCTGAGATTTTGGACAGTTTAGGGATTAAGCGTTACTGTTGCAGGCGCATGTTGCTTTCGCATGTGGATATAATTGATGAAGTTTTACGTTTTTACGAGGAAGCTGAAAAAAGAAAGGAGGCAAGGTTATATTGACAAAAAGCGTAAAAGGAGAGAACATGTCAACTGTAATTGAGGATATAATAGCCAGAAAAGTTTTCAACACCCGCGGAGACGAAACAATAGAGGTAGACATCATAACAACTTCTGGTTTTGGAAGGGCTTCGGCTCCAGCTGGGGAAAGCCGTGGAAAAGCCGAAGTGGTTTATTATCCACAAGGCGGAGTGGACCAAGCAATAAAAAAGGTTGAAGAGGTTATCGCTCCAGAAATTATCGGGTTAAACGCTGATTTTCAAGAGGAAATTGACAGAACACTACATGAAATTGACGGTTCCAAAGATTTTAGAGTGATAGGTGGAAACACGGCTTTAGCCATTTCCCTAGCCGTTGCAGAGGCAGCCGCAAACTCTTATGGTTTACCGCTATTTCAATATTTAGGCGGGCATGTTGCCAACGAATTGCCGTATCCGCTTGGAAACACAATAAGTGGTGGAAAACACACCCGTGGAAAAGCTCCGGACATCCAAGAGTTTTTAGCCCTTCCCTATGGGGCTGAATCCCTGCTTGAGGCTGTAACCGCCAACGCTAAAATTCACAAAAAAGCGGGGGCAATCCTCAAAAAGAAAGACGCGCTTTTCAGCGGCGGAAGAAGCGACGAAGGAGCGTGGATTGCCAACATAGGCAATTCTGACGCTTTTGAAGTTTTATCTGAAGCATGCGAGGAAGTGGGCAACGAAATGGGTTTTGAATGCAGTTTCGGCGTTGACGTTGCAGCGTCTTCCATATGGGATGAGAAAGAAAAAGTTTACGTTTACAGAGACGGGAAAAAACGGGATTCAGGCGAGCAACTGGAATTTATAAGGGAAATTATTGAAAAGTACCATTTGGCATATGTTGAAGATCCATTCCACGAAGAAGACTACGAAAGTTTTGCAGAACTAACCAAAAAAGTTAAAAAGTGCCTCATTTGCGGCGACGACATTTTCGTCACAAACAGTGAAAGACTAAAACGTGGAATAAAAATGCGTGCAGGCAACGCCATCATAATCAAAATAAACCAAATTGGCGCGCTTACGGATGCTTGGGAAACCGTTGAATTGGCGAAGAAAAATGGCTATACGCCCGTAATGTCTCATCGTTCAGGTGACACATGCGATTGGCACATAGCCCATTTGGCTGTTGCCCTCAAATGCCCAATAATAAAGACTGGAATTGTTGAGGGAACACGCATAGCAAAACTGAACGAGCTAATAAGGATTGAAGAATATCTTGGAGAAAGAGCCAAAATGGCGGAAATCCCAATCCTTAAGGGAGGATAAAACCCGTGGCTGATGAAGAAACCGCAGCGATTCCAGAAGAACTTTTGCTGCCACGCGACACACTTTTGTCTGCTGGAATACACATTGGAACAAGAATGAAAACTGGGGATATGGAACAATTCATATACCGTGTTAGACCAGACGGCTTATTCGTTTTAGACGTTAAAAAAACAGATGACCGCATAAGGATTGCCGCCAAATTTCTGGCAAGATTTACACCGTCAAAAATTGCTGCGGCTGCAGCCAGACTTTACGCACAAGAGCCAGTTAGCAAATTCTGCCAAGTAATAGGCGCAACACCCATAATTGGACGATTCATCCCTGGACTTTTGTCAAATCCATTGTATCCAAACCGTATGGAACCAGAAGTGCTTATAGTTTCCGACCCTAGGGCGGATTCGCAAGCCGTTAAAGAAGCGGCCTCAGAAGGAATACCCGTGGTGGCTTTATGCAGCACAGACAACGAATTTTCAGGCGTGGACTTTGTTATTCCAACAAACAATAAGGGAAGAAGAGCCTTAGCGGTTATTTACTGGCTTTTGGCAAGGCAAATACTGCGGGAAAGAGGTGAACTGCCATCAGACAAGGATTTACCACTAACCATCGAAGATTTTGAAGCGAAAATCTCAAAGGAAGAGGAAGAAACTTAATGGCGAAAATTCGGCGTCCATGCCAAGCTGGAGCATTTTATGAAGGAACAGCTGAAGCCCTAAAAAAACAAATAGAAAATTGTTTCCTCCACAAGTTTGGACCTGGAAAAATCCCAGAAGCCGCCACGGTTGGTCAACGAAAAATTGTAGGTTTGGTTTGTCCCCATGCTGGTTACATGTTTTCTGGTCCAGTTGCTGCTCACGCCTACTATAAGTTGGCTTTGGACGGCACGCCTGAAGTCGTGGTTATTTTTGGTCCTAACCATACTGGTTATGGCAGCGGTTTGGCTGTTATGAATGAGGGAGTTTGGCGCACGCCTTTAGGCGATGTTGAAGTGGACGGTGAAACAGCCAACAAGATTGTGCATAAATCCAGCATAGCTGATGTTGACGATTCTGCTCACCGTTTCGAACATTCAATCGAAGTGCAGCTTCCATTTCTGCAATACCTTTACGGTTCAAAATTTAAGATTGTACCAGTCTGCTTTCTAATGCAGGATTTAGCCACAGCCAAAGACATCGGAAAAGCCGTTGCTGAAGCCATAACTGGCAAAAACGCTGTTGTTATCGCTTCTTCTGATATGACACATTATGAACCGCAAAACCGCGCGGCGAAAAAGGATGAATTAGCACTTAAAGCAGTTGAAGAAATGGACGAGGAAAAATTCCATTCAACGGTTGAGGCGCATGGAATAAGCGCATGCGGTTACGGTCCAATATCCGCTTTGATTGTTGCTGCAAAAGTTTTGGGAGTGAAAGAGGCAAAAGTGTTATGTTATAAAACAAGCGGAGATATAATTGGCGACTACTCAAGCGTGGTTGGGTACGTCGCCGTTTCCCTCACAAAATAGTGGTGTAGGATGGAGGTTGTCGCCTCAGCCCCAGCAAAAGTGATACTTTTCGGAGAACACTTCGTCGTTTACGGCGAACCAGCCATAGTTTTAGCCATAGACAAAAGAGCCTACGTAAAAGCAGAAAACCGCAGCGACACACGCATTTACATGCGCTCACTCAACCTTAACTTGGCGGCTTACTACGAAAATGGAAACATAAAAGTTGAACAAGGCGACGTTAGAGAGGCAAAATTAAGGTTTGAACCAGTTAAATTGGCTGTGGAAAAAGTTTTGGAAAAACACGGAGAAAAAACGGGATTAAACATAGAAATTAACTCTACAGTTCCAGTTGCAGCTGGACTCGGCTCATCAGCAGCCGTTGTAGCAGCAGTCACATCAGCAGTAAGCACACTATTAAACGTGAAAACTTCTAAGGAAGACGTTTTCCGCATAACCTACGAAGCTGAAAAAATAGTGCATGGCACCCCATCTGGAATAGACCCAGCAATCGCAACATTCGGCGGAACACTCCTATTCCAAATGGACACAGGATTCAAACCCTTAATGGTCAACACAAACATACCACTTGTTATAGGGGACACAGGCGTTGGAAGGTCAACACGCGCCCAAGTTGAAAAAGTGAGAGAGTTAAGGGAAAAACATCCGCAGATAATCGAACCGATAACGTTGGCAGCTCGTGAAATTGTTTTGAGGGCGATAGAAGCCCTAAAGGAAAATGACCTTGAAACCCTCGGAGAACTTATGAACATCAACCACGCATTGCTTTACGCATTGGGAGTTTCAGATGAATCCCTAGAATGGCTCGTAAACGCTGCACGCAAGGCTGGAGCCTTAGGTGCAAAATTGACAGGCGCTGGCGGAGGCGGATGCATGATAGCCCTAACAAAAAATGAAAGGCTTGAACAGGTTTTGGAGGCTGTTCAAAGGGCTGGTGGAATGGCTTTCCAAGCTAAAAAAACAGATGAAGGCGTAAAAATTGAACGTGGAGCCTAAACCCACAATTTTGAAAATTGGCGGTTCAGTGATTACCGACAAAAGCGGAGAACTCGCAGCACGCACGGCGGAAATGAACCGTTTGGCAGAGGAAATAAAAAAGGCAGATGTCCAAAACCTTGTAATTGTTCACGGCGGCGGAAGTTTTGGGCACCCCATCGCCCAAAAATACGCCATAAAAGAGGGATTGAAGGACAAAAGCCAAATGATTGGTTTTGCAGAAACCCACCAAATCATGACCGTGCTAAACGGCTTGTTCATGGACGCTTTAGTTTGGCAGGGCGTTCCAGCCGTAAGCGTTACGCCCTCATCGTGCATAATAACGGAAAACGGCAGAATAAAATGCTTCGAAACCGCTCCATTAACGTTACTGTTAAAAATTGGGTTTCTGCCAGTTCTTTACGGCAATGCAGTTTTAGACACAAAACTGGGCTTTACAATATTGTCAGGCGACCAGATTGTGGCTTACCTCGCAACAAAATTCAACGCAAAACGCATCATAATGGGCGTTGACGTTGACGGATTATACAACGCCGACCCGAAAACCGATAAAAACGCCGAAATGTTTACACATTTAACCCTAAAAGAACTGAAAAAACTTCAAAATAACTTTGGAAAGTCAACAGCTTGTGACGTTACTGGCGGAATGTTCGGCAAAATAGCTGAGCTTTTGCCAGCCATAGAAATGGGAATTCCAGTCGCTATTGTAAACGCTTCAAAGCCAAACTATATTTACAAGGTTTTAAAAGGAGAAAGTGTTGAAGGCACTTTAATAGAGAAGGAGTAAATTTGGCTAAGGAAACGGAAAGACGCAAAGTTGAACATATAAGAATTTCTTTAAACCAGAACGTTCAAGCCAGAAAAGTCACAACTGGATTTGAAGACATCCATTTTGTGCATGGGGCTTTGCCGGAAATTGACAAACAAAAAATAGATTTGTCAACAACCGTTTTTAACCATAAATTTGCTGCGCCGTTGATTGTCGGCGCCATAACAGGCGGAACACCAGAAGCAGCGAAAATTAACGCTGTAATAGCCGAAGCTGTGGAGGAACTGCAGTTGGGAATGGGTGTTGGAAGCCAACGCGCAGCCATAGAAGATAAAAAACTTGAAAAAACATTTGCAATGACCAGAAAGAGGGCGCCGACAGCCTTCTTAATCGCTAACATCGGCGGAGTACAACTAACCCACGGATACGGCTTAAGAGAAGCCAAAAAAGCCATAGAAATGATTGACGCAGACGCATTAGCAATACACTTAAACCCACTGCAAGAAGCCATCCAACCAGAAGGACAAACAAACTTTAAAGGCGTAATTGAAAAAATAGGCGAAATCGCAAGGGAATTGAACAAGCCAGTTATCGTTAAGGAAACAGGTGCTGGCATAGCCGCAGAAGAAGCCAAAAAATTGGAGGTTGCAGGCGTGAAGGGCATAGACGTAAGCGGAGCGGGCGGCACGAGCTTCGCAGCTGTTGAACATTACCGAGCCAAAAAGTATGGAAACAACTTTCAGCAGCATTTGGGCTGTGCCTTTTGGGATTGGGGCATACCAACAGCCGCAAGCCTCGTTGAAGTTTCCCAAACAGTGAAAATTCCAGTAATCGCTTCAGGCGGAATACGCAGCGGAGTGGAAATGGCTAAGGCTTTGGCTTTAGGCGCAAGCCTAACAAGCCTTTCCCAGCCGGTGCTGCAAGTGGCTGTTAAAGGCGTAAAGGAAACAAAGGAACTGCTTGCACTTTTAATTGAAGAATTGAAAAACACAATGTTTCTTGTTGGAGCAGACTCCACTAAAGCCTTATGGGAAAAATCGCTTGTCATAACGGGTAAAACAGCCGAGTGGCTTAGGATGAGAGGTTTCAACATAGAAAGGTATGCACGAAGGGGAAGGGAGGAGTAAACCATTTTCGACGTGGAAAAGTTTCTTGAGGAAAAAGCCGCTTTAATAAATAAGGCAATTGAAAAGTACATTCCAAGGAAATTTACGGAAGATGCTGTTGTTTTTAGGTTGAATCCGCCACGTTACGCATATAATTTAGAGGCTTTGAACAGGGCTGTTGCAGAGCCAATTTGGGAATTTCTCGACAGAGGCGGAAAAAGGTGGCGTCCAGCCCTTTTCCTCTTGATAACTGAGGCTTTGGGCAAAAACTCGGATGAGTTTGTTGATTTCGCAATAATTCCAGAATTAATACACAATGGAACTTTGATTATAGATGACATAGAAGACATGTCTGAGCTTCGGAGGGGAAAACCATGCACGTATAGGCTTTACGGTTTGGACATAGCCATAAACGTTGGAAACGCCCTTTATTACCTTCCGCTTCTCCCACTAATAAAAAACAAAGACAAAATTTCATTGGAGAGGCTCTGCAGAATCTACGAGATATACGTGCAGGAAATGATTAGCCTAAGCCTTGGTCAAGCCATGGACATTGCGTGGCACAAGGGCATGGCAAACGCAGACACGCTGGGAGAAGCGGATTACTTGCAGATGTGCGCTTATAAAACTGGTACTTTGGCGAGGATGTCCGCCAAAATAGCGGCTGTTTTGGCAGACGCAAACGAAGAATTAACCGAAAAACTTGGGCTTTTCGCCGAAAGCATAGGCATAGCCTTCCAAATGCAAGACGACATTTTAGATTTAACAAGCGAAGAGTTCACGGAGAAAAAGGGCGGACGTGGACAAGACATAACCGAAGGCAAAAGAAGCCTAATTGTAATCCACACGTTGAAAGTGGCAAACGCCAAAGACAGAAAAAGGCTCATTGAAATATTGGGTATGCACACTTCAAACCAAAAGTTAAGAGATGAAGCCATAAAAATCATGGAAAAATATGACGCAATAAATTATGCGAAAGATTTGGCGAGAAAAATGGTAAAGGAAAGCTGGAAAGAAGTTGAAAGACTCCTGTCCGCTTCTGATGCAAAGGAAAAATTAAATGCTTTTGCAACATTTTTGATTGAAAGAAAAATTTAGAGTGTAAACAATTTGACACTTAAAAACACTGAACTTGAAGAGGCTATTCGAAAAATTGCATTATTAAATGCTGTTAGGCATGAAGGCAAAGCACAGGCTGGTTCAGTCATCGGAAAAATTTTAGGTGAAAAACCAGAGTTGAAAGCGCATGTTAAGGAGTTATCCGCCCTTGTCAACGCCGTAATTAAAGAAGTGAATGCGCTTTCAATTAACGAACAGAAAAGCTTGCTTGAAAGCTTATGGCCAGAAGCCCTTGTTAAGGAGAAAGCGGAAGAGGAAAAGCGTCTTCCGCCCTTGCCGAACGTGGACAAGTATGAGCGGGTTGTTACACGTTTTTCGCCTAATCCAGACTGTGTTCTCCATTTAGGTTCGGCAAGAGCCATAATCCTAAGCCACGAGTACGCACGCATGTATAAGGGCAAATTTATTTTGCGGTTTGAGGATACAGACCCAAAACTGAAAAAGCCAGTTTTAGACTTTTACGACCGCATACGGGAAGACCTAACTTGGCTTGGGTGTAAACCAGATGAGGAGTACATTCAAAGCGACAGAATCCCCATATATTATGAGTATGCGGAAAAACTGTTGAGGGAAGGCAACGCTTACATTTGCACGTGTAATCCAGAGGATTTCCGAAAGATGATATTGGCGAAAAAGCCGTGTCCATGTCGAAACCTACCGCCAGAAGAACATTTGGCAAGATGGCAAAACATGTTAGAAGGCAAATACACGGAGGGCACGGCAGTTTGCAGAGTGAAAACAGATTTGAGCCATCCGAACCCTGCCGTTCGAGATTGGCCAGCGCTTCGCATAATAGACGCTGAAAAGTATCCGCATCCACGGGTCGGAAGCAAATATTATGTTTGGCCATTGTATAATTTTGCTTGTGGAATAGATGATTATTTGATGGGTATAACTCATATAATTCGGGGAAAAGAGCATTTGACAAACATGGTTAGGCAAGAATACATGTATAGGTATTTGGGTTGGAAATATCCAGAAGCCATTCATTATGGCAGGTTAAAAATAACTGGGGCTTCGTTGAGCAAGTCTAAAATTGTTGAGGGAATGCGTAAAGGCTTGTATAGCGGCTGGGATGATCCTCGCCTTGCAACTTTTGCGGCTCTTAGAAGGCGTGGAATAACGCCCGAAGCCATCAAAAAATTGATTGTGGATGTTGGACCTAAAACTGCAGATGTAATTTTAAGCTGGGAAAACTTGTACGCCTACAACCGCAAAATTTTGGATGCGTCGGCGGACAGATACTTTTTCGTGGATAACCCAATAGAACTGAAGGTGAAAGATATTCCAAAGGTTTTTGCGGTTAGGCTTCCCCTACATCCAGACCAGCCCCAAAAAGGATTTAGGAAATACACTGTAAAGCCAAAAGCAACGTTTTGGGTTTCAAAAAGGGATGTGAACGAATCGAAAATTGATGTGGTAATCCGTTTGATGGAGTTGTTTAACGTGAAAATTGAAAATGTAAAGTCGTATTCAGCCGAGGCGGTTTTCGTCAGCGAATCTTATGAAGATGCACGTAAAATTAAGGCGCAACTTATCCATTGGGTTTTGGTAGGCGAGGACATGCCATGCGAGGTGGTTATGCCAGACGCAACACTAGCCGAAGGCATAGCGGAAAGCGCCTGCAAAAAGTTAGAGCCAAACGCCATAATACAGTTTGAACGTTTCGGATTTGCAAGAATAGACAAGGTTAACGTGAAATTAACGGCGTATTACGCCCACAAATAAGAGATGGGAAAATGCGCAAACAAGACAAAATCATCATTTGGCCAGCATATTTCGACTCGACAAAAACAAGAGGCGAAGGCAGACGTGTGCCAAAAAGTTTAGCTGTGCCTTCCCCGAAAATTTCGGAGGTAAAAGAAGCAGTGGAAAAGTTAGGCTTGGAACATGAAGTTGTTTTGGATGCAGGTTATCCAAAAACGCCTTGGCTGAAAACTGGTTTGCTTCTCATAAAAAAAACAAGCGCAAAAGAACAAATAATCAAAAAAATTGCAAAACAACTGCAAAAGAGCCGAAGCGTGGTTTCTTAGCTTTTTTCTTCTTCGCTTACTAAAACAGCGTTTATTACACCGTTTTGTCCTGGGCGGGAGGTAACCCGTGCCAAGCCAAGCTGGGTTTCGATTATGGCGCCTTTTGTTATTACGCCCCTACGGTCATAATCAACGTTAACGGGATTTTTAACAACCCGTGCAATTTCAACTTTCGTTGTTTTTCCGCTTTTCGGGTCTGTGACACAAGCGTATTTTTCGCTTAAAACCCTAATTTTTGTTGTTTCACCCCTTCCCCTAACAATTTTTCTTTTTGGTTCGCCAAGAGTGGTTTCTGTTGGAAACCTTCCCTCTTCAAACTTCCTCTTTCCTCTATAAGCTCTTTTTCTGCCTCCAGAAGGCTTTTTCTTGTGTAAATCGCCGTGCCAAACAGACATTTGCCATTCCCTTTTTCCAGCGTTAGTGTTTCACTAACACAGTTTTTTACATATAAACCTATCTTTACTGAAGCCCAGACTTTTCCTGTTTTGAGAAATCTTCGAAAACATGCTTTAACTCTCTCTTCATGGTTGCAATGTCGTGGCTTAAGCCGAAATAATCCGCAAAATACTCGGTGGTTCTAAGAACCGTTGACCGTCCACTTCTTTCCGTGGCGATTAAACCCGTCTCCTTCAACAATCGGATGTGAGCGTATGCGTGGTGTCCACGCATTTCAATAACCCTTTTCTGAGATACTGGTTGCCTGTAGGCTATGTAAGAAAGCGTTTTCAAAGGACCAACAGAAAGCAACGGTTTATTAACCAACTTCCTAACGTAAGGCGTGAAATCAGCCTTCAACTGTAAAACATACCGTTCATCCTTTAACTCGAGAATTTCAAGAGCTGTGTTTCTGCTAGCGTATTCCCTAATAAGCGTTTTCATGAGTTTTCTAACCTTATTTTTTGAACGAGTTTTTAAAGCCGAACATAACTCGTTGAGGTTTAAGGGGCGACCAGCCACGTATAAGGCTGCTTCTAAAAGGGCTAGGTCACGCTGTGTTTTCTCTGCGGCTAATTTCCCTCGCAGATTCACGTCTAAATTAAATGCTTGTTTTTCCGTTTTCTGCAAGGTTCAAATCCCCAACGGTTATGTAAATTTCCTCGGTTTTTTCTTCTTGCCATAGGCTTACCCGTCCGTCCTGCGCTAAAAACAAAAGCAGAATGAAGTTGCGGATGGCTTCTAACCTTCCTAACCCTTTTATCAAAGTTGAAAACGCTATTATTCCACTGCCCTTAACCATATCCACAAGAGAAGCATACAATTTTTCCATTTGCACTTCGATTTCAATGAGGTACAAGTCTATCTGTGGCATGATTTCCGAAGCCATCGGAAGAACTGGTTCAGCAACGGCTTTGTCAAAATGAAATAGTTTCTCGCCTTTCAAAACCTCATCTAAAACTTCAAGTAAATGTCTTATTGTTGTTGAAGTCAACTCGTGTCTAAGAGGCAGAAAAAGCGGCGGCGGAAGAAAATCCCGTGGAGTTTTCGGCGGAGGTGGCTCCTCAAGTTTTAACAGAAGCTTTGACTTCATCAAGTATATGAAGGCTGAAGAATCAAGCGCCACGCCTGAAGCCCTAAAATCCACTTGTCCAGACTTTTCCATCTCTTCCAGAAAGGTGGTTAACAAATAGGCAATGTTAATGTGCCATGGAGTAAGCCTTTCAAGCTTGTGGAAATCGAAGAGAATGTTCCATGGAGGACGCAGATAAAAAGGCTTTTTTATGGCAGTAGCGGAAGCCACTTAACTTTTCACCTCCAGAAACTTTGCGGAAATAACATTTGAAACGCCGTTTCGCCCGTAAACGCCATAGACCTTCTGCGCTTTATTTACCATTTCAGGCTTTAAAGTGATAACTATAAACTGAGTTTTTTCCGACTCTTCTAAAAGAAGGTCGGCGAGTTTTGAAACGTGAAAAGCGTCGAGATGAGCGTCTATCTCATCGAAAATGTAAAATGATGTGGGCGTAATCTCTTTTAGGGTGAAGAGGAAGGCGACAGCCGCAACTGAACGTTCGCCGCCGCTTGCTCCGCTCACGACTATTGAGGGCTTGTGGGGAAACTGAACTATCATCTCAATACCGCCAGAGAACGGCTCATCTGGATTTTCAAGTTTTAAAGTGGCATTTCCACCGCCAGTGAGCTTAGAGAAATACTTCTGCAAGTTTGCGTTAATCTTTTCGAAGGCGTCCATGAACACGTTGCGTTTTTTCTTTTCAATTTCATCCATAAACTGAACTATGGCTTGCTTTTCCTTTTCCAATTCATTAAGCCGTAACGAAAGTTCTTTATAGCGTGATATTTGTTCGGCGTAATGCGACAAGGCAAGCTGGTTTACGGCGCCTATTCTTTCAAGCTCCAACTGCATCATTTTCATGGATGTTTCAGCTTCTTCAACTTGTTGAAGCGACACATCTAATGGCTGTTCACAGCCCAATTGTCTAAGCTGGTTTCTGTATTGTTCAAGCTGAAGCAGGGAGGTTTGAATGTTAAGTTGAAGCTGGTTTAAGAGGCGGTCAGCTTGCTCATATTCAGAGTCTAACTTGCGGATTTCCTTGTCTATATCGTCTATTTGAGACGTGAATTTTTTTGCTTCTTCCCTTGCAGAAAAAACCGTTTTAGAAAGTTCAACACGGCTTTTCTCCAGCTCCGCTAACTCTTGCTTAAGTGACTCCCGCTCCTGTAGTGCATTGTCAACTTCCTTCTCAACCCTTCGCAGTTGCTGCTCAACCTTTGCAAATTCAATTTTTGCATTTTTATAGCCAATCCTTAAAACATTGTCAAATTGCGATTGAAGTGTTGAAATTTCTGTTTGAAGCGAGCCGACCTTCTGCCTCAAAATTATGATTTCCTCAGCGAGCCTCTCTCGCTTAATCTCCATCTCCTGAATATGTGAAGGGTCTGTTCTACGCTTTAAAACCGTCAGTTCGCTGTAAAGCTTCCGTAGTTCCCTTTGAATGGAGCCTCTTTCAGCCTTGTTCAGCCATATTTGCGCTTTTCCATTTTCAATTTCCTTCTCAAACCGTGTAATGTAATTGTCCACTCGCCTAATGTTGCCTTTTGTTCTTTTAATACTCCTTTTAACACGGGTTATTTCCCTCTCAAGGGTAGTTATAGCCTCAGATAAACGGGCAATTTCAACACGGGTTTTGTCAATTTCCTCTTCAAAAGAGGTTATATCGCTGCCTCTTCTCGAAAGGTGCTGTTGAAGGGCGTTTACGGCTTCGTCTAGGCTTTTAATGGCTGCTTCACTTGGTATAATTGCTGAAAAGTCTATTGGCGCTCTGTAATAGCCGCCTTCGAATGCGCCTCCTGACTCGTAAAGGTCTCCGTTGACTGTAACCGCTCGGTAACCATCGCTTGATAGGGTAAAGGCGGTTTTGTCATCTGAAACTATTAACGTATCGCCGAAAACAAAATTCACGGCTGGTTCATAATGTTTTTCACATTTAACAAAGTTTGAGGCGGCACCGTTAACGCCTTCCCTTTCTGGAATTTTCAGAGGCTTCGGTGTTAATGCTCCTTGAAGCGGAATTATTTTTATTCTTCCAAGCTTCATCCTTTTCAGCGTTTCTGTGCATGTGAAAGCCGAATCGAAATCTTTCACAACAATTGCATCAAGCCACCCTGCAGCGGCAGCCTCAACAGCCCTTTCATATTGCTTGTCAATTTTAATTAGGTTGCGAAGCCTTCCATAAACGCCTGGAATCACGCCTAACTCGCCGAGCTCTTCTATGCTTCTAAGAGCGTTTTCTTCTGCAGCCACGGTTTCTGCAATTTCTCTCTGCGTGGCAAATTCTACAACTGCTGTTTTGGCTGAATCAGCTATTTTTCCAGCTTCTGCTATTTCCCTTTCTATGGCTTCTTTTTGGGCAATTCTTCGCTCTAACATTCGCTCCAAATTTTTAAGCTGCGTTTTCTGTTCTCGCTGCACCTTTTCAAGCTCCGCAAAAGATTTTTCAAGCTCGCCAAGCGTTGATGTGAACCTTTCTTTACGGCTTTTTAAGTCGTTAAGCCTCCTCGTGCGGATTTTGATTCCTGTATGGCTTTTGGCGTATTCAGCCCTCAAAAAGGCAAGTTTTTTGTTGTAGTTGCTGATTTGCTGTTCGATTTCACGGATTTTTTTGCTGTTTTCTCCAAGGTTTTCCCAAAGCTGAGCAGTTTCAGCCGCCAAAACATCATGTTCAACTTGTTTCGCCTTTATTTGGCTGGAAACAGCTTCATATTCACTTCTTAACTTTCTGATTTTGAGGCGGTTTTCAAGGATTTCTTTTCTGATGGATTCATATTGTTGGAGAAGGTTCTCCCTAATGCGCTTTAAGCCTTCAAGACTTGTTTTTCCAGAGGTTATTTTTGTTGTTAACTCTGTCAGTTTTGATTTTAACTCGCCTATTTTAACTTGAACCCTTAATACTTGCGAACCGCCTTCTTCAACAATTTCTGAACTTAGTTTTCGCCATTGTCCTTCAATTTCCCTTCTTTTTGAACGGCATAACTCACGTAACTGCCTTAATTTTTCAACTCTGCCTTTAACTTTGTCGGCTTGTAGGCTAATTTCGTTTATTCGCTTTTGTATCTGCACCATGTCGTGGGAAAGCTTTACAGCCTCAAACTTTTTTATCTCGGCTTGAATGAAATTGTGCCTTAAAAGCTCGTTGCGTTCCCTTTCCAAGTCGTCAACACGCTTTTGCACTTCGTCTATTCTTCCCATGGCTGTGCTTATGGAAAGGTCTGCCACTCGCAGTTTTTCTTCAGCCTCAGCCTTTTCAGCGTCATACTGGGCTATGCCAACCAAATCCTCAATGATTTTCCTACGTTCTATAGAGGAAATGTCTGTTAAACGTGTTATTGTGCCTTGCAAAATTATGTTTTGACTTGTGGAGCTTATTCCAGCCATGGAAAGCATTTCTAAAATGTGCGCTCTTGAGATTCTTCTACCATTAAGCCTATACACGCTTTGACCGTTTCGGTAAACCTCCCGTGAAATTGTAACAGTAGCCGTGTCAACTGGTATACGCCCATCACTATTGTCAAATTGGATTGTCACCTTAGCCATTTTCGCCCTTTCCAACCCAGCCCTTTCAGAACCTTGAAAAAGCAGTTTTGCAGCGTTTTCAGCGCGAAGCCTCCTGGTGCTTAACTCGCCCAAGGCGAACAAAACAGCGTCAACAATGTTTGTTTTCCCACTGCCGTTTGGACCCGTTATCGCCGTGAAGCCTTTATCCAAGTCTATTTTAACTGTTTGGGGTCCGAAGGATTTGAAGCCTTTAAGTTCAATTTTTTTGATGTAGGGCATCGGGTTTAAGTCCTCACTTTCCCGGGAAAGGCGAAACGCCTTAGCAAACAATTCTATATGATTTTTCTATAAAAGTGTTGCAGCTTCAAGTTTTAACGGTTATGCACCATTTTGGCGTTATTTTTCAACTTTCAACCCATGTTTTATAGCCATTTTCTTGACAAAATCCTTTATGTTTTCATCTTCACCATAAACAAGCATGTAACCATCCTCTTGAATTTTACATGAAAGATTTGATTCTTTGGCTAATGCCTCCAAACTTTTAATGGAAAGAATGGCTGACGGTTTAACACGAATCCACCGATGCTCTCTGGGAACGCCGGGAACAAAACGCATTGTTTTTTCCTCCTCAAATGGTTTGCTAATGGCTTCATCCAATTTCTTAAGCCATTCCTCCATATAACCAACACCGAAAAGTTTCTGCCCTTCAGAAATGAGGTGAGATTCCACTTCGTGCAAGTACTCCTCAATTTTTTGGCTTGTTTCCGCATAATTCGGGTCAGCCTTCAAAACGTTAATTAGGGTTTTTGCATATCTTAAGTCGGCTATAATATACGCTGGAACGGATATGCCCCTTTTCCTGAAGTCAACAACCATTTCATCCAAAACTTTCCAAACAGCCAAATACCCCATAAAGCAAGTTCACCACCAAAATAATTAACGCCGACGCTATAAAGAGTTACCGTTCAATCATAAGGAAATGCTTATTTGTTTAATTGTAATTTCAGATTTTAAGGCGATGAAGCTCGCCTTTAACCGCCCTTGCTTCTCGCCTATGGCAGGGGCTGATAGCTTCTACCACATCCAAAATGAGTGTGCGTTAGATTGCATGAAGTAGGGCGGTTCGCTGATTTGGAAGGAAGGCAGTTCGTCAACTTCCATTGGGCTAACTGCGTCGTTAAATATGTTATAAACCGCCAAAATGAGGATGGAGGATACACTTTTTGCCAAGGCACCGAATCGAACGCACAAGACACTTATTATGGACTGGCAATTTTGGATTTGTTGGGCGTTCCCTTTCCAAATGCTGAAAGAACAGTGAAGTGGCTACGAGATTTTGTTCCAGACAACCTTTATTCACATTATTATATAACCAAAGCCTTAAAATTGTGCGGCGAAGAACCAAACAGGAACCTTAAAGATTTTCTTTTGGATTTGCCAAATATTAAAGGCGATTTTGGAACAGTTGATGTTTATGTTGAGGTTGCTTCAGAATTTCTCCTCACATTTATGATGACTGAACTTGTTAACATGGTTAACGTGGAAATTAACCGTGAAAAAATCATAAACTGGCTATTAATGTTTAAAAACAGAGATGGCGGTTTTGGAGCGCATGGCCATTCAAACTTAAATTCAACTTATCACGCTGTGGTTTCACTGGTTAATCTTGGCCACCCAGTCAAGTCTCTTAGGGAAACTATCCGATATGTTAGAGCTTGCGAAAAACCCTATGGAGGTTTTACAGTCGTTCCGCGTAGTTCCACCCCCTACATGGAACACACATACTATGGAACATCAACTCTTAAACTAATGGGTGAAAGCCTAAAATATCCCGAAAAAACTGCCAAATTTATTTTTAAATGCCAGAACTCAAACGGTGGTTTCGCAAGGTCAGACCTTGGAATATCTACCTTCGAAGACACTTTCTACGCTGTTAGCATACTACAAACCATTAACAAATGAACAAACGAATCCACCGCATAGAAAACACATAAAGCAAACAAGCGGAATATTAAAGTGCGGAAGTGAATGGCAATGAATGAGGAAAAATTAGCTCCAACCGTGACTGAGAAAGTATTGCAGTTTGAAACTGGGAGTCTCTCAAAAGAAGAAGTTGAGGCGGTTATGAATACGCTTCCCGTGGACATAACCTTTGTTGATAAAGATGATACTGTGAAATATTTTAACAAGGCTGAAAAGCGAATTTTCGTTCGAACAAAAGCCGTTATAGGAAGGAAAGTGCAACTCTGCCATCCACAAAAAAGCATTTACATCGTAAATAAAATTCTTGACTCTTTCAAAACTGGCAAGAAAGACATGGCGGAGTTCTGGATTCAAAAAGACAACCGCCTAATCCACATAAGATACTTCGCCGTTAGAGACAAAAGTGGCAAGTACTTGGGAACAATGGAAGTAACACAAGACGTAACGGACATCAAGAAACTTGAGGGTGAAAAAAGGCTTCTGGACTGGAAAGAATAGATGTCTAAGAGGTAAAACTTTTGAAAACCGTCCTTTTTGTCTGCACAGAAAACAGTTTTAGAAGCCAAATAGCTGAAGCCTACTTCAACAAATACGCTCCAGAAGGGTGGAAAGCCATAAGCGCGGGCATCCAACCAGCGGAAAAGGTTCATCCAAACGCTGTTAGGCTTATGCTGGAAGAAGGCATAGATCTCAGCCACAAAAAACCACAACTCATAACCAAGACGATTCAAGCAGAAGCGGACATCGCCATAATAGTCTGTGGAGACAGCCAATGCCCAATAATCCGCGCAAAACATGTGGAAAAGTGGAACATTCCAGACCCAGCAAAAATGCCATTAGAAGAAGCTAGAAAAATCAGAGACACAATAAAGAGTATGGTTCTAAGCCTAATAGAAAAGTTGACGGAAAGGCATTGAACCACAATGTTGGAACTTTTAGGTCTTCTTTTTCTAGGCTTCGCCGTTGGACTCAGCGGTGCAGTAATTCCTGGACCGCTCCTAGCCTTTGTCATTCTTGACTCTACTAAAAAACGCAAAATAACTGGACACTTCGTCATTCTTGGGCATGCACTTTGGGAAGCATTAGTAATCGGTTTAATTCTCTTAGGCTTAAGCAACATAATGAAGCAATACTCAATCATAATTTATGCTGTTGGAGGAGCCGTGCTGATTATTATGGGCACTCTTATGGTTAAAAGCAGAAATGAAGAGGTGAAAATGGAAAGTTCAAAAGTTAATTCATCCACGTTCGGCGGGGTTTTTTATACGGCTTTTAACCCAACCCAGCCAATATGGTGGGCAACAGCAGGTTTAGCATTACTACTTGAAGGTTCAAAAATAATGGGTACAGTGGGAATTGTCATCGTTACAGCGGGACACTGGCTTGCAGACCTAGCCTACTATGTGCTAGTATCATACATAGTTTACAGATATGGCAAATACATAAACCCGTGGCAAAGGCAACTCTTAACAATATTTGGTATTTTTCTCGCCATGCTTGGCACGTACTTCATAACCACTGGAATAATGGAGTGGTTAACGAAAACTTGAGTAGTAATATTGAGTTTTCATTTTTATTGTAACTTCATAAACTATTTTAAAAATCAGAGTCAGATTCTGAACAAACATTAAAAATGCTTCATGAGGAAAACACAATTGTTTCCCCCAGAACTGTTAATATTAGTTGGCGTCAACATTTTCGTATTTCTCAGCTTACTAACTTCCATTTTTGATGAACAGTTTCCAAAGGCTGTTCCCTACATTTTCCACATCGGCGCCCTAGCTGGTTTTGGTCAAATCTGGGTAAACTACGCTCTTTTGTTGTCCTCTGCCGAAGCACGCTTTTGGTGTAGCCTTTTCTACCTTGCCACAGCACAAGTAGTTATTTTACTGCTTAACTTTCACATACTAATAAAAAGGAGAATGTTAAACGCCGCTGGAGTTTTTCTCGGTTCAGTCACCATCCCAGCGCTTTTCATATCCTTCTTTTTAGTTTCAGCCTACATAAACAAATTGGAAGTTTGGATACCGCCTTTTCCAATAGTTCCAGTTGAAGCCATCTACATAGTGCTTGCAACATGCATATTCATCCTTGGGCTAAGCACAATCACATATTTTGAGCCAGACACACTGAAAAACAAGCTGAGAATAAATCGAAAACGACAAGAAACCCCAAAAATAATTGGTTATACGCCTCCTACCGACGAAGAAGACTCTTTAAAACTGCTTAGCCACCCAACCCAAACAAGCACCGCCAAACCCGAATCCAGCTACCCAAATCCCAAGGATACCACCAAAAGGAAAAGGGGAAGGAGGTGAAAACTTGGAAAAAAGAAAACTTTTAAGAATTTTCCTTTTGTTTTTGGCATCCACACTAGTGGTAACAGCAACAGCAAGCGTCTACAACCTCCTCTATATAGAAACATCACAAATAACAGCCGAAACAGCCAAAATCCAGTTTGTAAACGCCGCTGACAGCTCAGCCGCGGGAGCCTCAATCGGCACCAATGGAACATACGTAAGCTTTAACAGCATGGCTGGCTGGCCAAACGCCACAAGAGTTTATGAAGCAGCTGTTGGAATACAAAACTTGGACAGTACAGCAAGAACAATTGAGCTGAAGTTTGTCTCTTGGAGCGGAAACACAAATAACATCGACTTCATCACAGTTGTGGTGCGGGATTCCGCCGGAGGCAACCAACGGGGTCAAGTGATAAATGTTGGCACATCGGGCTCAACAACAGGTTCAATTAACATTCAAGCTTCTGAAACGCTGGTTGTGGAATGGAACATAAAATGGAAAGCGGGAACACCAGCAACAGATTCAGTGACTGTGACGTTACAACTTGTCGTAACAGGCGAATAACACGAAAAACAAGCTTTCCATTTTCTCCCCGCATTCAAAATAGGAGTTAAAAGGGAAAAATATGGCGGCAAAACAGTTAATCACACTAATTCTAGGCGTTATCCTACTAACCAGCCTAGCTGGTCTTATAAACGGCAAAGTATACAACGTATATTACAGCCAATCACAGCCGATTTCAGCTGAAACACCAAAAGTAATCCTTCAACAAGGAACGACGGGCAACAGCACAATTTATATGAACAGCACAAGCGCAAAAGTTAGCGTTACAGCTCCAGTTTGGCTTGGCAACTGGAGCAAACGTGTCAAACTCACCATTGACCACAATGATATTGACGAAAACCTGTCAAACT
>JAWCNN010000012.1:0-48065 GCA_038848525.1 Bathyarchaeia archaeon
TGCCAGGCGCTCGTAAACTTCCACTATTTTTGAGAATGGCGTTTTTATTTTTGGTTTTACGCCTTCCATGTAAAGCCTTATGCAATAGTATGGTATGCCCATTTTCCATTCTATTTGTTCAGGTGAAAAGCCTATCTCGATTAGGTGTAGTACTGCCTTTTCTTCAGAACCGTATGTTTTGGCTAGGTCTTCGAAAGATGGCGGTTTAACTATTGACATTTTCGCTTTTCTCTGTTATGTTTGGCTGTGTGGTTTTCGGTATGGGTTCCACAGCCCTTAAGAAGCCGTCTGGGGTTATGTCAACTCTTATTCTTCTCCTTTCAAAATTGCACATTCTGCAGTCTAAAACTCTGGAGATGCGGACGAACTCGCCTCTACTTACGGCTAAATCAACTTGTTGGTCTTGCCAGTAAACCCTTCCATAATCCACTATTATTGTTCCGTCTAGGTTGTGGGCTAAGCCTATGCCTCCAGCCATGTCATAGCTGTCCCAAACTTCTGAACTTCGCTGGTTAACGTAAAGCGCTGTTATGCCGTGGACTTGGTTGTATCTGGCTAATTCCATAACACGATATTTTAATGCTCCGCGATAGGCTTCCAGCACGGTTACAGAATCAATTATAACCAGCTCAATCTTTTCTTTTTCAGCAACGTACCGATATGTTTCGGCGAAGGTGTTCCAATCGCGGAGTTCTGGATAAGCCACAGTGTCAAGCACAAAAAGGTTTTCACGTATCCTATTCCAGTCTAAACCTAAAATTTCAGCTTTCTGTTTTAGGCGGGATTGAAGGTCAAAACGTGGAGTTGCACTTTTCCACGTGTCCTCAGCTGTTGCATACAAAACTTTCCTTCCAGAAGCCGCAACCTTCACGGCTATTTCCTCAACAAGAATTGATTTTCCAGCGCCGGGCAAACCAGTTATTGCGAATTGCCCGCATATTGGCAACCCGTTTAGGGGTTTCCCTTCAAGCGTTAGGAATAGGCTGTCTATGTAAGTTCCCGTTGGAAATCCTATCAGTGGCTTTTTGGCTTCTGGCGCCTCATCCGGCTTCAAAACAAAAGCGCCTAGTTTCTCCTCTTTCCTCTCAATTTTTGTCACCATCGGTTTTGCCGCAAGTTCCCACTCGTCTGGAGGAGCCTGCGCGCCTTTCATTGCTTCTGCAATGGTTTTTGCCACAGCTTTCATCAGTTTCTCAACGTCTGGAACTGCCACTTCTGTTTTTGGCTGTGCTGGCGTTGGCGTAGGCGTCTCTGCAACTTTTGCCTCTTCAGTTATTGCCCAAAGTTCGCCTCGGCGTTCAACTGCACCTTTTGCCTTCAAGGATTGGAGAATGGCGTAAGCTGAATTAGGTCCGTATTTTGGTATGCCCAGTCCTTCTGCAATTTCGTTTAGTGAAGCCTTGTTTTCGTGAGCTTTGAGGAACTCTATTATGTCTTTTTCTTCAACCATAAACTTCCCAATAATATAATGTATTTTTTGGAAACTATAAAGTTCACGCTTTCCAAATGTCGTCGTTAAAATTTCAAAAAAACAACAACATTTAAAAACTATTAGGAATGTTTGTCTTCAAGTTTCGCCTTTGCAATTAAAAGGTGTCCGCTCTGGTTCTTCCAAACTTTTTCCGCTTCCAAAATCCTTATCCGCCTCTTAAAGAAGGGCGCATCAACAACAAGGGTTTCGTATTCCCCGCCTTCGCCAACAACCGAAATGCCATATCGCCTATTCAAATCCACCAGCGCCTTTATAGCGTCTCTGTCAATTTTTCTTCCAAGCCAATCCGCACTAAAACCATAAGCGTAAACTCCAGTAATTACAACATCAAATTTTAAGTTTACAATTTCCCATAAAATTTCCATTGGGTCTTTGTGCCAAAGCGGCGTTAAGCATTTCAGCCTCAGCTCTTTGCAGATTTTTTCAACCCTTGTTTTTTGGTAGTTTGAGGCTATTGCACCTGAAACCAAAGCTTCCACGTCAAGTCCTTCAACCAGCCGCTTAAGGTCTTCAACTTCAGTTTCTTTAACCCCTGAGGTTTCAGCCTTCACAAGCGGAATTTCCACGGCTTCTGCAAACAAATCCACTAGGCGAATGTTTGGGTAATGGAACATCCAACTGTCCTCCCTCAAAGCAATCATGCTCACTAAGCATTTCACTTCATAGCCTTCGCTCAAAATTTTTTGAAGTGCTAATGTGGAGTCCTTTCCACCTGTGGCTAAAACTGCAACACGCATACAAAAGCCAGCGTTTAATCCATAAGTTTTGACCTCGCCGTTTTAAATAAAGCCTCCGTTTTCAACTGCCACTCCACAAAGCCGTCTGGCGTTTCAGGGTAATCCCTATAATGGGCTTTAACTTGCTCCATGAAATTAACTGCAAGCCTAAGCCTATTAAGAAAACGCAGTCGCTTTAATCCCCTAAAAACACGTTTGGCTGTTTCCGTCACTTTCAAGTGGAATTTTTCGCCTAAACCAGCCTTTAAAACGTCTTCTTCCACCAACAATCTATATTTCATTCCATAATTCAAGTCTTCATCTCGGCAAGTCAAAAGCAACATGCGGAAAACATCCAGTCCAGCCTGTTTTACCCCATAATTTTCCATGTACCTGCGGTTATAATGCCACAGCGTTTTTTGGCTTACGTCGCCCCTTTCCAAAGCCTCAACTATTGTTTTCCCAGCTAAATAGCCGCTTAGCATGGATGGTCCTATGCCTCCGCCGTGGATTGGGTTTACGAGACAAGCGGCGTCGCCTATTATGGCGATTCCATTTCCAACCATGTTGCCCAGCGGTCTGCGTGTAGGGTCATACCACGCTCCGCCGTTTAGAAGCTGAGACCCTTCAAAAAGCGGTTTTGTTAAAACATAACTGTAAAGTTGGCTTTTCGGGTTTGGAAATTTGCCTCGCATACAAACGCCTAAGCCAACGTTAACTTTGCCTTCGCCTTTTGGGAAAATCCAAGTGTAGCCTCCAGGCGTTACCTTTTGGCTTAAGTAAATCTCGCAGTACTCTGTGTTGGCGTTTTCTTGTTTTAGCTGTCTTATCTCTCTATAACAGGCTTCAACGTCCTCGTTTGAAATTTCAGTTTCTATTCCAATTTCGCTTGGAAGTTTTCGCCTAACAACAGCTACAAAACCGCTGGCGTCCACAACAACGCTGGCGTCCAAGCGGACTTTCTCGCTGTTTTTAAGGCTTTTAGCTAAAACACCCGTTACAAAACCTTTTTCAACAATTGGCTCTAGGCACTGTGTAGCATCTAAAAGAACAGCGCCTTTATCCAAGGCTTTCTTTAACAGCCACCGTCCAAAAAGCCGTCTATTCAACATGTAACCAACAAAATCCTCATGCTCAACCGTGAAAACCGTTTCCAAATCCGGCGAATAAATCTTAATGCCCTCAATCCTCTTTTCAAATTCGCCGCTATGCGGTTTTTCCAAACCCACAGTTTTTAGGTGATGTTCTCCAAGAGCATCTCCACAAATTTTCTCTCCAATCTCTTCGCTGAGCTTTCGCTCAACCAAACAAACCTTTAAGCCAGCTTCAGCCACAGTTTTCGCCGCTAGGCATCCGCCTGTTCCAGCTCCAACAACAACCACATCAAATCCCAAAACTCTCACTTCCACAATATATTTTCTATACCTTGTTGTATTTGTAAACCTTTATAAATTATGAAGTAAGCTTTTTCACACTAGGTATAGTAAAATGAACTCGCAACTTAGCGACGAACTCCGCAGACTTGTGGAAACACGTATTCAACACACGCTTGAAGGAATAGAAGACACTTTAAAGCATGTTTTAGAAAAGAAAACCCTAAGCCTACAAGACCTAAAAACAGACATAAAAAGTCTAGAAGAAAGCTTCACCTTGCTATCTAGAAAATGGAACCTCGAAATACTTTACACGCTCTTTCTTAAGGACGCTATTGGCTTCGGCGAACTAAAGAAAATTTTAGGCGTAAACTCCCGCACATTATCAGACAAACTAAAAAGCCTAAAACAACACAAATACATCGAAAGAACCGTTGAAGCTGGACCACCTCTAAGGGTGAAATACAATCTCACACAAAAAGGAAGGGACACGGTGCTGTTGGCACTGCCCCTACTATACTATTCAAGCAGAAAACTATAAACCTAAAAGAGTCCAATTTAAATTAGTGTTGAGCATGAAAATGCTTACAAAAAGAGAAATCCTTAAGGCTCTTGAGGAAAACATGGAGGGACTATAAGGTTTACCTTGATGCCACAATAAGAAACTTTGAAATCATCGGAGAGGCAGTAAAGAGAATACCAGAAAACATAAAGGAAAAATATCCAAATGTTGAATGGAAAAAGATAGCTGGATTAAGAGACATTCTCATTCACCAATACTTTGGAGTAGATTAAGCTTTCTGGGACATCACTAGAAACAAACTTCCAAAATGCAAGAAAACATTTCCGAAATCTTGGGGGGCAATAACAGCCTTCATTAAATTTTGCTTAGTATTTTCTTGTTTAATGGTAGGGCTATTTCTGTTGTTTCCTTCTGAGTGTCAAAAACCAAGCATGTTAGGGTTTTCTCTATCCCCTTAACAGTTCTCAATTTATCCACAACAAAATTTCCAACGGCGTCCACGTCTCTCTCCCTAACTTTTATTAGTATGTCCCAATCCCCAGATATTATGTGAACCTCCTGCACTTCTGGGAACTTGGCGATTTGCGCGGCAATATCCCTCTGCGAAAGAGGTTTTTCTCCGTTTCTGTACGAGAAAGAAGCTAGGATGAAGGCGGTGGCGCCACAATCAAGTTTTTTAGCGTCTAAAACGGCTCTGTACTCCCTTATAATTTCTTGTTGTTCCATCCTTTTCATTTTTGCGAAAACAGTTGTTATTGGCGAGCCAATTTTTTGGGCGATTTCCCTTGCGGTCATGCGGCAATTCTTCTGCAACAACGCTAAAATCGCTAAATCTTTTTCATCCAGTTTGGCGTTCATATGTAATTTTTATGTAAATGAATAGTAAATAAATGTTGCTTTTTGAAACACATGTGTTTCTGCAAAATTATAGGGTGGATATATGCTAATATGCCAAAATTTTCAATCCATAAAAGATTTTTGTCAGTTATAGTTGTAATCTTTATTGGAGATTCATAATTGTTAATTATGTTCTCGTTTAACCATGGCTTTCAAGGTGTTTGCCGTGTCCAATGTCGTGAACAAAGCAGCAGCCAAAAAAGGCAAGGCTTACACGATTGATTTGACAAAAATCGACGGGGACGGAGCTTTTCCATGCCCCAAATGTGGAGTTATAATATCGCCAGACGATGAAACTGAAGAGGTTTATCAAATTCTTGAAACGAAGGTTAAGGGCGACGAGCTTGCAGAGCTTATTTTGCTGTGCAACAAATGTAAAAGCAAGATTAGGCTTGTAGGTTTCCTTTTACAACCAGAAACTTAAGGTGCTATTTTTCCTCAAGCAGTCTTTTGCTTATTAAAACGAAAATTAACCATAAAATGACGCTGTAAAAAACGCCGTTAAAAATGGCGCTTAAATATTCAGAATATTCGCTTATTGCCCCTCCGATTAATGTGCAGAAAACGTTTCCTGGAAACATCGGCGTTGGAATCAACAGAGACGCAACTGCAAAAAGCAAGAAGAAAGTTATCAAGATTGGTAATCCTCTCATGCGGGTCACTTGTGCTTTGTTGATAGGTTTTTTGCTGGATATGTATCGAATATCGGCATATTTAATAAACTTTGCTGTCCACTCGTTCAACAAACACACAGATTAGAAAGCTAGAAAATCGACATAGGAGGGAACAAACATAAAACAAAAATAATCGCTAAAACAACTGCAAAAATTTTTCTCTTCATTGACAAACTTGAAACTTCATCCAGTGGACCCGGATGCCTATACATCGACAAAAACAGAACAAAAATTGCCATAACTGGACTTATAAAAAACATGAATATCACAGAAAAGAATGTTAGGTACGCGCTTATTTTCTCGCCGAACAGTGCCCTTGAAATGTGTCCTCCATCAAGCATTGCCGCTGGAAAAAGATTAAGCAAAGTAACAATAAGTCCAATCCATCCTGCTACGGCTACTGGGTGCAAGTAAATAACTGGAACATAATTTGGTCCGGGTTTTGGCGTTTTGATGGGTGGTATCAAAAATGGGAATGCCAGTTCCAACAAAACAATTAGGAAAGGCGCGGGTAATGTTGGCGTTTCTTTTTCAACCCATCCTATAGTTGAAAATGGTAAACCTATTATTGTTGCGACCGTAGCCAAAATGAAGCTTATTGTTGGTCCGCTTGTGCCCATGTCGAAAAGCGAGTCTCGGTTTGGTGCAAGTGACTTTTGCATGATGACTGCACCGAACGTCCCGAAACCGCCGAGGAACGGTGGCGGTCCAGGAATAAAGTACGGCGGTGTTGCGTCTATTCCGTTTCTGTTAGCCGTTAGTTTGTGTCCCATTTCGTGCATGCCAAGTACAGCCATAATCGCTATTGTGAATGTGGCTCCGCCGATTATGGGGTTTATTGGGTGTTCAGAAAGCCAATATCCCGTGATGAATGTTGTGCCTATGGTGGCGAAAAGTAACAGCCAATTGATTCGAATGTCGCTTGGTTTTGTTTGGGGTTTTGGAACTATTTTTAAAACTATCTTTCCATTTTTTCTCCGTAAAAGCCCAACTAAACCCATTGGCTCCAAATTTTTAAGCAGTCTCAAAAATGCCTGTTTTGTTTCTTGTGGTTGTTTTAGGTAGTATGTGGGCACGCCATGTTCTAGTAGGGCTTCTTCTATTTGGAATTGTGCGGACACAAGCGTGGTTATTTGTTCAAAACTTGTTTGTTGGACGGTTTGTGTTTCGTTCATATTGTTTTTCCTTTTTGTTTTGGTGTATTAGAATTGTGGGGGTGGTTAAAAGTTTATTGGATTCCGCATATTCTTGTTCGGAATCTGAACCTCTAAAAAGTTTTTAATAATTGTTTCAAAAACAACACATCACAAACCGAGCGTGAAAAATATGAACAAGAAAAAACCAACATCATTAGTAATTATAAGCCTCCTACTATCAGCCTTAGCAATCACTTATATCCCAACAATTGTACCCACAGTATTGGCATATCCTGGTACCGTAAAGCATTCAGCTACCATATCGCCGACGACAAAAACCCTGGGCACTCTTCCGCAATACGCTAACTATACTATAAATGTTACTTCAACTGGCACAGACTGCATAAATTGGACATGCATAAAGCTTCCAACCGAATGGGTAAATGGAACAACAACTCCTCCAGAGAATTGGACTATTGCAGAAAAAGGAAGCGGGTGGCTAAACTTCACCCTCACGGACGACAGCGGCTGGACTGAGTTTGCGAATGGCACTACATTAAGTTTTATAATTAACGCTACACCTTCTATGATACCAACTGTCGGAACATGGGAAATTTACTGCTATAGCGGCAATGACAAAAATGCATCTAGTGAGACAAATCCCGTCACCCTTACTGTAAACGTCAAGTTAAAGTTCTCTTCGGTGATGTCTCCAAACTATGTCATGAACGGCACCTCATACATATACACTATCACGACAACCAACGATGAATGTTCTGTAGGTATAAAACAAGTAAACATTACTTTTCCAGCGGCTGGATGGACCTTTAATGTACTTGTTGATTACAGTCCTAACACATGGACCGTCACCTACGACTCGGCGGCATCTACGTTTAAACTCACCGGTCCAAACATACTGATAGGTCAGTCAGTAATGATAAAAGTTAACATGACCGTTCCAAGTGGCGCATCAACTGGTACACACTATTGGAATTCTTCTGCATGGGATTCTAGTGACACTTATCTAGGAAAATATAGCATAAAAGCCGTTATAGATGCTACAACCCCCACAGTCACAATCAATAATCCTAGTCCCTCCGAAACCTATTACAGTGTTGGGTCTGGCAACTATATTTGGATTAACGTCACGGTCAGCGATCAGCCCGACATAGAAACATATGGGATAACAGTCACAATCAACGACACAACAAGGTTCCAAGCTCATCCCATTAAACCATATGAAAAAGTATCTTCTACGCAATATAGGTACTTCTTTGTGAATAAAACAGCAATTGCTGATGGAGATCTAGCTGTCAAAGTAAGCGCAACAGATCCTGCTGGAAACACTGGTAGTGCTGAAAAATCAACAGTAATTGATAATACAGCTCCCACGCTTCTGTGGGTAAAAGTGTTAGATGGCGCAAACGAGTTACCATATGTCAGTGGAATCTTTTGGATGGGAGCAACTACCACAAGCATACAAGTGAACGCTTCACTCTACGATCCATCTAGCTTCGACGGAACAATTTACTTAAACACGACAACAGCCAGCTTCCCCAATGGTACTACGCTATGGCCATCATCAGGATTTAGTGTCAGCGGTTCGGATTATGTGACTTTGAATATAACCCTACTTGATAATGCTTCGCCAACAAAGAATAGGTTCACACAACTCTGGGAAATAAGAAGAGATAAAGTGTCACCGTCAGCTCCAACGTTCACTCCAGAAGCTATCTGCGGCGGAGTAGTCATAAGACAAATAACTGCAACAGACAATGTTGGAGTTCTAAAGTATAGAATTTACGTTAACGGCACTACTTCAGAAGTCTCAATAGAAGACCTTAACTCTACAACATTAAAGAATCTCGCTAACGTGCCTTTTACCGGCAACACTTCTATAGCGTTCTCTGGCGTGCTCGTTCTCAACTTGACGGTTTACGCAGGCAAAACAGTAAACCTAACACTATGTACAATTGACTACGGAGCAAACTCAAGCAACGCAACAACCTATATTCTATCGGTTCCCCAAGGGCTATGGTATCCAATTGAATTACAAAAGGACTGGAACTTAATTTCGCTTCCGCTGGTGCCGGCAAACTCTTCAATAACAAATGTCCTTTCATTACTACTAAAAGCGGGAACACTTGTAAGCGTTTGGCATTATGACGCAGAAACAAGCTCATGGCATTCGCACGCTCCAGGCGCACCACCAGACCTAACAACAATGGTGGATGGCAAAGGCTACTTCATAAAAGTAACAGCCTACAACATACTCATAATACAAGGTACGGAACAGCCACCTCCACCATCAACCCCAAGAGTTTATCATGTTGTGCCAGGATGGAACCTAATAGGCTACAAGAGACTTGATGTAGTAAACGCTTCAACCTACCTAAGCGGCGTGGACTGGGTACGGCTATACATGTTTGACGCGGCAACCCAAACTTACCAGTACGTCCTACCAAGCGGCAACATGGCGATAGGTTTAGGCTATTGGGTGGCAGTGAGAACAGAGGGTTGGATATACCCATAAACTATCCCCTTTTTATTTCACGGAGATGAAAAATAATGACCCAAAAAACTAAAGCCATAACATACTGCATAATAATTCTGCTATTAGTATTTGCCGTCAGCTTCCTAAACATTAACGCTGTTCCTCAAATGCCCCACAGGTTTTGGGGTTCAGTTACAATAGGCGGAGCGCCCGCTCCAGACGGAACATTAATTGAAGCAGTAATCAACAGCGTCACTTTCAAAAGCACAACAACATCAAATGGAAACTACGATTTACAGGTTCCAGCCGACGACCCAGAAACACCAGCAATTGAGGGAGGCAGAAACGGCGATTTAATCCACTTTTACGTGGCAAAAACCTATGCTACAAACCATACATTTACTATTGGAGAAATAACTCAACTAAACCTATCAATTGCGGTTCCAACAGCTTATGCAGATTTCACATCCGACGTAACCAACGGAACCGAGCCATTAACAGTCAAATTTATAGACCAATCAAAATTTTTTGACACTATAACCGCCTATACATGGAATTTCGGAGATGGAAACACAACCATAACAACAAACGCAAACATAACCCACATCTACATCCAAAACGGAACATACACAGTTTCGCTAACAGTAAACGGAACTAAAGCTGGGGAAAACGTAACCTCAACAACAACAAAACCAAATTATATCACAGTTTACGACTCAAAGCCAACAGCGGATTTCTACGCAACCCCAACAAGCGGAATGGCGCCCCTAATAGTTAGCTTCCACGATAACTCCACATCCTACGACGGCATCATCTCATGGTTCTGGAACTTCGGAGACGGAACGAACAGCACACAACAAAACCCAACACACAACTACACTGAACCAGGCGTATACACGGTTTCGCTAACAGTAACAGAACAAGACGGAGACAACAGCACAAAAACAAAACAAAACTACATAACAGTCCAACCAACCACGCCAACCCCTCCAACAATTGAAATACTCAATCCAACAACCGCTAATCCAGTCTACATAAAACCAGGACAAGCATTTGAATTAAGATTAAAATACACGGAGCTTAATCCCCTAAACGGAACAATAAAAATTTACAATGCAACATACACGGTTCTACAAGAGGCAAACCAAACAGCTATAACTCCCGGAACCGGCATAACCCTAACCGCTCCAATAACCATTCCAGAATCAGCGCCAGACGGAAAATACAGCCTAAGCATAACCATGTTTAACATTTACAACCTAAGCGCAACAGTAACACAAACAGACGCCATAATAATCGACAGTACATCACCAACAATAAGCAGTCCCTACCAAACGCCGCCAGGCGCAACGGTGCAGCCCAACGTAATAGTAAGTGTTGACGTAGGCCAAAACATAACAGTACGAGTAAACGTTACGGATATCCTAAGCACCATAAAGGAGGTGACCCTAACCTATAACATTTCCGCCACGGGATGGGCAAACATTACAATGCAGAAAACAGTGGGCAACGAGTATATGGCGACGATACCCTCAAGCAACCTTCCAGTGTGCACCACAATAGTCTATTATATAAGAGCAACCGACAACGCAGATAACACGGCGCAAACTCCAACAGCTGGAAGCTACTTTAAATTTCATATAATACCAGAATTTAATGTGCTGGCAACATTAATAACGTTGTTAACGCTTGCGGCAGTAACAGCCGCAATGAAAAGGGAAGAACAGAAGTTTCTCCGCTAAATTCCCATTTTTTTGTTGGTTCATTAAGGTTTTATCTTCTAAAGAACTTCAGCCTTTCATGGGCTTTGCCTTTTTCGCCAAAAACGTAAACTTCGTGTAATTCAAATTTTGCTCCGCACTCTTTACATTGGACATAAGCGTTATCGTGTTTTAATCCAAGCCAAAAGCCTTGTGTGGAGTTGCATTTTGGGCAAGTTTTGAAGCGGTTAAACGCGTCTTCAATTTCGTGCAGTTTCAACCTTTCTCCCAGTTTATTTCTCTTTTGGAAAACTTAATATTTTTGGTATTTAACGGCTAACTTCGGTAAAATGAAGGTGCGCATGTTTGTATTGGTGAATTGTTGCAAGTTTGCCCGCAACTTACGAAATTTGTAGCGTTTTATACTGCACGATAGTCGCCAGTATAGATTTTGAAGTTTTATTCGAAATTCATAATGTTTAAGCCATTATTGTACAGCGATATTTTCGATTAGGCTGGAGTGCATACACATGAAAGTTAGGGTTGAAGCGTCATTTATTTTATTTGCCTTAACTTTTAGTAGCGTTCTCAGTTTTGTAAATGTGTCGTTGATTTCCGTTGTGAAGGCAACTTATGTTGAAGGTTTCATTACGCAGGACACTGTGTGGACGCTTGTTGACAGTCCATTTGTGGTTTCTAATGATTTAACCATTTTGGAAGATGCAACGTTGACGATTGAGCCTGGAGTTGAAGTGCGTTTTGGAGGAAGCTTCTCAATAACTGTTGAGGGAAGGCTTGTTGCAGAAGGCTTACAGCACAAGCCTATAAAGTTCACTTCAAACAGGCTTCAACCAGAATCTGGAAGCTGGGTGACAATCAAATTTAACTCTGCACAGCAGTCTTCGCTTTTGTTTTGTGTTGTGGAGTATGGAACAAACGGAATAAGCGTGGAAGGCGGTTCCCTAAACATTCAAAACAGCACCGTGCAATGCAATTCTGAAAGTGGAATTATGGTTTTAAGCGGCAACGTGGCTGTCAAAGACAGCGCAATCGTGAATAATACCAAAAGTGGAATTTTCATAGCTGGCGGACAAGTTAACTGTACAAAAAATGTTATAGGCTATAACGGAGACGGCATAACCCTAACTGGAGATTTAACATCTCAAATAAACATAAGCTATAACGAAATAATGTTTAACACGCACAGCGGAATAATGCTTTCTGATGTAAGCACTTATGACACCACCATAACCATAATTGAAAATAATACAATTTCAAAGAACGCCAACGGCTTTTACGTTTCAAGCGACACTGCAACGCACATAACCCGAAACTATATTGTAGAGAATGATGTTGGAATATTTTGCGAAAAGGGAACGGGGCATACAGTCCATTTCAACGATATACGTGATAATGGCTGTGGCATGGACGTTTCACCCGAAGCTTTTGTGGATGCAACATACAATTACTGGGGAAGCACAAGTGGACCCTACCATGAATCCTTGAACCCGCGTGGAGAGGGAAACCCTGTAAAGGGAGAAGGGGCCAATGTTGATTTCATATTCTTTTTAACTCATTCCATCAATGACGGCAAAGTTGCGCCGACGACGGTTCTATGGACGGATAAGGTGATTGTTGCGCCAAACCAACCCATCACTTTTGTCGGCGCAGACTCTTCAGATAATGACGGAAAAGTTAACGAGTACCTGTTTGAGTTTGGGGATGGAAACAGCAGCGGCTGGACAACCATGTCGCTTTTCACTCACAGTTACAGTTCAACTGGACTGTACACTGCAAGCTTAACGGTTAGGGATGATTTCAACGTTACAAGCTCTAAAAGTTCCGTGGTGATAAACGTTACTAACTTGCCGTCTCTGCAAGTGTCTCTCACCCTTAGCAATTACACAGTAGCCTACAACGAAGAAGTTCAAGTTACTGTTTATGTGTCTTATGGCGGAAACGCTGTGGGAAACGCAAATGTCACGCTGTTTTCGGTGAAGGGTGGAAGTTTCGCTTCAGGTTCGACAAACTCAAGCGGTTATTTCACCGCCAAGTTTAAGGCGCCGAGCGTTACTGAAACGACGAATGTTAGAATAATTGCAAGAGCCTCTAAAAGCTCTTATGCGGACGGTTCAGACCATAAATATCTGAACGTTATTCCACCTCTTATTGTCCACGTAACCGCTGAGCCGTCCACCATAATTTCAGAGGAGACATCCACCATAAAAGCTCATGTAACGTTTGATTATGCTCCTGTTTCAAACGCTACAGTTACAATCTCTGCAAGCATAGACGGAAACTTTGATAAAACAGTAGAAACCACAGATGCAGATGGCAACGGCGTTTTTCTCTTCACAGCGCCGCAACTAACAGCAAGAGATGGGATTACTGGAATTATTACGGTGATGGCGTCTAAAAGCGGGTACATGAACGGTAGCGGTTATGCCGCCATAACTGTTATGCCGAAAATACTTTCTGTTTGGTTAACAGCTGAACCCAGCGTTACAGTTTCCGAGGGTATAGTAACCGTAAATGTTCAAGTAACATATGATGAAAGTCCAGTTGCGGAGGCGAATGTCACGTTGATACTTGAAGCTGGGAGTTTCTCTCCAGAATTTAGGTTAAGCGATTACAATGGTTATGCAAACTTCATTTTCACGGCGCCTTGTGTGGACATGCCGCGCAACATAACACTTTGGGCGTTGGCATCCAAAACTGGATATGCAAATGGGGAGAACATGATTAAAATAAGCGTTAACCCTGGAGTGCTTGATGTTGAAGTTACTGTTGAGCGGTTGTCTGTTGCTCCTGAAGGAACAGCTGTTGTGACTGTTTATGTTGTTTGCGAGGGCATTCCTGTTGTTAATGCTTCAGTTAGCCTTTCATGTACTCATGGAACGGCTTATCCAACGGCAAACTTGACGGGTGCAGATGGAGTTTGCACGTTTGTTTTCACTGCTCCGCAGACAAAGACGCTTTTGTCTGTTAATATTACGGCTAGTGCAACCAAAACTGGATATGAAGGTGGCGAAGAACAAATTTCGATAACTGTGAATCCTCAAATTGAAAAGCCTGCTGAGGGTTTGCCTTTGCTAACTATGCTTTTAATTCTTATTCCAATAGTGATTGTTGTTGTGTTTGTTGTTTTGGTTAAGCTGAAGATTATTGTGGTTTCTTTGGGTGGGGAAGAAGAGGAGGAGTAGTGGTTTAAATGTTGTCGGTTTTGGAAAACTTTGCGACAACAACATTTGGATTGGGCTTTTTGTGTTTGGGTGAGTGTTTTGTTTATGTGTTTAACGCTTTGTGTTTCGTGAGACGTAATATTTAATAGACCGTACCTATCATAACTGTATAGGAGAAAACCCGATGAAAAAGCCTCGGTTCAGAGAAGCATTAGCAAAACTCAAAAAAGTGAAGATAAAACTCAACATCGGAAAACGCCAGAAAGTAGCCATTCCACCACCTCCACCGAAACCCATGCCTAGAGGATTCAAAGTTGTTGAAAAATATCCACTTTATGAGCCATTTGCCCATGTGGCAATAGTGCAAAACCCAAAAACAGGCGAGTACAAATACATCCTAGACGAGTTACAGCTTGACCCATTGGAAAGAAGCGTTTACAACCGAATTTTAGAAATATTGCTTGCAGAAATAGAATCGCCAAAAGAAGAAATAATCGATCCTAGAAAATTCTTTGCGGAAGAAGCCAGAAAAATTGTTGGTAAATACCGTATAAGCCTTGGTTGGCTTCCAGACGTTTCATGGTACAAAATTCTCTACCACGCCGAAAGAGACCTTGTAGGCTTCGGCAGAATCGACCCGTTGATGAGGGACCCAAACATTGAAGACATTTCATGCGACGGAGTTAAAAAGCCAGTTTACGTTTGGCATAGAAACTATGAAAGCATCGAAACAAACATAGAATTCGAAACCGATGAGGAACTTGACAACATGGTTGTCAAGCTTGTTCACATGGCAGGAAAACACGTAAGCTCAGCCTTCCCCATAGTTGACGCTTCATTACCGGGTAAGCATAGGCTGGCAGTATGCTACAGACGTGAAGTTACGCCGTTTGGAACAGCCTTCACCATAAGAAAATTCAGAGAAGACCCATACTCCGTAATAGACCTAATAAACCTAGGCACTTTTTCAGAGGAAATGGCAGCGTACTTCTGGCTTTGCCTCGAAAACAGAGCTTCAATAATGGTTTTGGGTGGAACAGCCGCTGGAAAAACGACAGCATTAAACGCTTTAGCTTGTCTAATTAGGCCTGGAAGCAAAATAATCACAATTGAAGAAACAGCCGAGCTTAATTTGCCGCATGAGAACTGGGTTTCGCTGATAGCCAGACAAAGTTACGGTTTAGGCGGAAGCGCCGTGGGCGAAGTGACGCTTTTCGACTTGGTGAAAACTTCCATGAGGCACCGTCCAGACATACTAATCGTAGGCGAGGTGCGAGGTCAAGAAGCTTATGTGCTGTTTCAGGCTTTAGCCACGGGTCACGGTGGCATGTGCACAATGCACGCTGAAAATTTGGATTCAGCCATCAAACGTTTAACGTCTAAACCCATGGATATTTCACCAGCTTACATTCCCTTAATGAATATTGTATTGTCGGTTCAGAGAGTCCACTTGGTGAAGGGTTCTGAAAGAAAAGCATATAGGCGTGTCATCACCGTTAACGAAATTGCAGATTATGAAGATTACAGGTGCCCGTTTAAGTGGCAACCAGCGAAGGACGTTCATTCACCATCACTTGACGAAAGCATAATGTTGTCATCAATTGCGGAGCGTATAGGCTTAAGCAAAAAAGAACTGCTCGACGAAATGGAGAGGCGCCGAAACGTCTTACATTGGATGCGTGAGCGCAACATAAGAAGTTACAGGGATGTAGCTGCAATTATCGCTGAGTATTATGCCAGACCCCAGCAAATTTATGAAAAGGTTATTGCGGGGGAGGAGGTAAGGTTAGTTGCCGCTCCTAGAAAGCCTTGAAGCCTGGTCATTTCGCATTTTCGGCAAGCTAGCGCCTTCTTTTCTGCGAAACATTTTTGAATTTAAGGATTATCTGGAAAGGGCAAGAATCAAAATTTACCCTGAAACCTATGTTTCACTAATGTTTTTCATTGCAGCTTTGACCACTCCATTTTCAATTCTTTCCATAGTGCTTGTGTACCTTTATGGTTTTATGCCCCTAATTTTCTTGGTGCCGCTTCCAGCATATGTAATGATAGGTTTCCTTTTAATACCAATATCACGGGCTGGCGAAAGGGCAAGCAACCTAGAAAGGGAAATGCCGTTTGCAGCTGCTTACATCAGCGTTATGGCTTCTGGAGGCATAGCGCCCTACACAAGTTTTAAGCGACTTGCCGAAGTCGAATTAATGCCCGCCATGCGAAGCGAAGCAAGAGAAATCCTAAAGGACGTGGAAATTTTCGGAATAGACCCGCTTACAGCTATAGAAAACGCAGCTAAGAAAAACCCGCTTGACATTTACAAGGATTTTCTTTCAGGTTACGCTTCAACAGTAATTATAGGCGGAGACATTGGACATTTCCTTGAAAGAAAAGCTGAAGACATTTTTAAGACTAGGGCTTTGCGTGTTAAGGCTGCAGCTGAAAGGCTCGGCATGCTCTTGGAAACTTTCATAATTGTGATGGTTTTGATGTCGCTTTGCTTTTACATACTGTTCAGCGTGGAATCCATTTACAGCGTTGGCATATCAACATTTTCAGGCATAATCCTATACACTTACTTGTTTACGCCCATGCTTTCGATGATGTTTATTTATTTAGCTCATAGCATGCAGCCCAAAAGTCCAGTTGTGGAAATGCGTCCCTACAAGGTTTTCGGAGTTTGCAGTATAATCGCCATAATACTGTTTCTGCTTATGACAAACTTTATGGGCTATGCCCAAGTTCCATTTTTCAGTTCATTTACTGTTAAGTTGCCAATAGCAATAGCCATAACGCTGTTTGTGGCGACGGCGCCCGCCGCCGTAGTCCACGCTAAACTTTCAAAGAAAAAGGAAAGCATTGAACGTGGCATCAACAGTTTCCTAAGAGACTTAACAGAAGTTAGAAAGACGGGTTTATCCCCAGAAAAATGCATTGAAAGCCTCTCTAACCGTGATTATGGCGAATTCAGCAAGGAACTGCGCAAAATAAGCTCGGAAATTTCTTGGGGTGTTCCAGTGAGGAAGGTGATAATGGATTTTGTCAAGCGAATGCGAAGTTGGATGGCTCAAATCGTAATGTTCCTACTTGTTGAAACCATAGACGTTGGCGGCGGCACAATAGCCATGATTGAATCTTTGGCTAGATTCAACAATTTAACGCAGGAAGTTGAAAAGGAAAAGAAGATGGCTGTGCGCCCATACATTTTGATGCCCTATTTCGCTGCTATTCTGCTTGTGGCAACAACAACAATGATGATAGGGTTTACTTCTGGCACTTTAGGCGTGGCTTCAACTGGACAACAAAAAGATTTGGGTCCAATGATAACAACATTTGTTACTTCAGCCATTTTCCACAGCTACCTGATAGGTATAGTGGCTGGCAAAATAAGCGAGGAATCCATAGCGGCTGGCTTCAAACACGCGTCGATTCTGGTGATAATAGCTGCTTTAGCCGCGGAGCTTGTGCCTATGTTTGTAAAGTTTGGGTAGGAGTGGAAAATTTGAGGTTTAAACTTTCGCTGAATGGAAAATTGAGGGGGAATAGGAAAGCTGTTAGTCCAGCAATTTCAACAGTCATACTCACAAGCGCTGTTGTGGCGCTTTTGCTTGTAACCATTGTTTTTGCAAACAACTTTTTAAATGCGAGGATGGCTGAAAACGAGTTCAGTGCCATGGAACAGTTCATGCAAAACGTTGGGCTTCAAATAGACGATGTGGCGTGGATTCCCGGAAGCACACGGACAATCCGTTACACAAGCAAGTATGGACACGTAAACTTTGAACCTGCAGTTTTAAACTACAGCGTTTACGTGAATGGTGAATGGTGGAACTTCACCACTGGCATAATTTTATTTAATATGCCAGTAAGCCACTACTCGCTTGGAAACGGCTATTACAGAAGCGTTTATCCTTCAAGCAGGTCTTTTCTTAATTATGGACCTTCGGCTCCAGTCAGCTATGTTTTTGTTGTTGAGAAGTTGCCCATGCATGATGGGGGTTTCATAAGGGTTGTTGTTGTCCCAACGATAAGGGTTTTGAATTCCAAATTTTATTTGCCTATCCTTTCTAATGGGACTTCCCCACGTCTTTCGCAGTCTGTAACGGTTACTGGAAAAAACATTTCAGTTAAAACAGCGGAAAATGTTGCCAACATCACCATACGCGTTTCTTTCCCGAAATTCAGCAGTGGATTTGATAGAGATTTCTTCAACTTCTTTAACGAAACGATACCCGCGCCAATGGGTGGTGTTGTTGAGTTTTACGTGGGTGAAGTGATGGTTTCGTTGGGGAGGATTTAAGGAGGGAGCAGTGAATGCCTCACATAACCATTGAATATGTCATTTTGCTTCCAGTTTTAATTTTGCAGATTTTCCTCTTTCCTTTGTCGGCGAGTTTGCTCATGAATATTTGGGTTAATTCTCGGAGGGCGCTTGCGCTTCAGGAAGTTGCAAGCCACATTGGAAGTAGCATACAACAACTGTATTTTGCCTTAAATCATACTGCAGTAACAGCCCAAACTGTAACGCAGAAGGTGGATGTTCCACCGTTTATAGAAAATTGTTATTATGTTGGAAATGCAACTCTTAAACCCTTAAATGCAAGTCAACTTTTGGAATTGACGTTTAGGCTGATAGGCACTGGAACAACAGCGAAGGCATCGGTTATTCTCGGTCCAAACGCTGCTTGGCGAGGGTCAACTTTTGTTAGCAATTCCACGAATGCATGCATAACCGCTGAAAAACTTGCAGATGGAACCATACGCTTGGGTTTTGGAGGCTAAGCGAATGGCTGGTTCCACCATAGACCACTTAGTTTCTCTGATGATTTTTATAGGGGCACTGCTTGTTTTTATAAGCCTTTTCAACCAGACAATTCAAACAGCCATTTTGTATCAGCGTCACAGATTCCTCGCAACAAAATGCAGTGATTTACTTGACAATATACTGTTGAATCCTGGCATACCAGCAGATTGGGGTGAAAGCGGCGCTGTTCCATCTGTTTTTGGTTTGCAAGACCGAAACTTTACGACACAGTATAGGCTTAGCCCATTTTCTTTGATGAGGCTTCTTTCTTCTTCCGGCGACCTAGTATATTATAGTCGAACTGGAAATTATTACAGTAATGTGTCTTGGGGTGTTGGCGGTGGATATTTTCTTTTAAAGGAAAGCGAATGCGTCACTTATGATTTGGCTTCTAAGCTTTTGGGTGTGAATGGAACTTATGGTTTTCAATTGGCGATTACGCCCATTTTAACGGTGGATATAACAGAGGTTCGGGAAAATCCGTTAAAGTTTAAAATCCAAGTCAGCGGGCTTGGGTCTCCGCTTAGTAACGCAAACCTAACCTACCTAATGTTTTGGTCAAACCCAAACCCAAGCGGCGATGCTCCCATTTTAAACTTCACCTCAAGCGATGTTAATGGCGATTTTCTTAAAACGGATTCGTTAGGCATAGCCTATAAGGAGTTTTCATCCGACCCATACATAAGAGTTGACAACAACAAGACTGCCTATGTTTTTATTGTTAGGGTGCAACTCGGAGGGCTTTACGGTGTGGGTTATAAAGCGCGGGACGTTACAACAAGTGCTGGAAATATTATACCTTTTGTTGAAAGTTACGAGGATGGAACGGTTCTGCTTGCCCATAAATGGGGCAAAAATGACCCTAGTGGAAACCAAGGTGCATTGTTTTTCAATGCTTCATTTTATGTTCTGTCGGAAAACTTTGTGCCAATGCCTGAAGTGCAGAATGTGACGGGACATGTAAATTATGGGAAAGAATACGATTATTATGCTATGCAGATTCCCCCCTCAAAAGTGGGTTTTCTGGTTGTAGCTTATCGTAAGGGAAACGAGTATGGTATGGTTGTTATGCCTTGGGGTGTTGGCGTTGTTGGTTTGTCTGTTGTTTTTGGCGGTGACCCAGTTGGGCAGGAGTGGGTTGCCGCTGACATTCGCCAAGTTATTGTTAATGGCGTTGCCTATCAGGCTAGGCTTGCCTTGTGGAGTTTGGAGGGTTATGGGGTGGTGGGCTAAATGATGCGTACGGTTGAGGTTATGCTTGTAATAATTATTATCTTAGGAGCTTTTGTGTTGGCTTCCTTCTTTGCTGTTTTGCCTTCGCCACGGGAAGTTTCGCCTTTAAACCTTAGGCGATTAGCGTTGTCAACTCTTGAGGTTTTGGATAGCGATTACAGCCTAAGCGAAATAGCGTTTGTGAATAGTAATGATACGGATTTTGCTGAGGTTGTAAGTCGGCTTCGGGTTGCGCTTTCCGCTTGTTTGCCGCCAAACATAATCTATAATTTGACTGTTTATCAGGTTTTGGGCGGGGGCGGTTCTGAGCTTTATGCTTATTGTTGGTCTGTTTCTAATGCTGAAAGTTTAGGTGTTGGTTCAGATGCGGCTTCGCTTTTGGTTGCTTCTTCAAATGTGACTTTTAGTGTTAAGGCGGAAAAGGTTGGTGAGAGAAGCGGCGTCGGCGGAACATTATATATACTGAATTGTAGTGATGCGCGGGGCTGGTGGATTACGGGCTATTCAGCTCACAGCTTAGCACAAGACCTATACAACCTCTTATCGCCATACTTCCAAAAAACAATAATGGTGCAAAACACAACAGACCTTGGAAAACTGTTGAACGGCACTAAAATATCAGGTTCTCCCTATGAAAATGTGACAAACGCCGTCATTATAAACACTTTTGGAGAAGCCGTACCCATACCAGCGGGGTACTACGCAACAATAGGTTATAATTCAACTGATAGGTCATATGCAAATTACACTTATACTCTGGGGTTAAGAGTTAATCAATTTAACTGGACTTGGGTTAGCATTGTGGGTTATCCATTCTATTATGTCACTAATACGGAAACTAAACCTTTCAACGAAACTCATAATACTTGGGGAATTTATGGCGTGCGAATAATTGGAACAGATGGCACTGGAGGGGGTCCCTCTGGTCTTAATGCGTTTTTAAGGGGTTTAGATCGTCAAAGGTACTCTTACGATGCCAGCAGTATAACAAGAAACCCCGGAGTTGTTTATCTTTCACCAGAAGCCATGTATTCCTGTAACTATTATGGTATTTATCCTTCACCTTATCAGACATCTACAAGAGCCTTGCCGGATTCAATCTTGAGGGATTATCATCTACCAGAATCTCATGTTACCTATATCTTTAACAAAGTGGGTAGCGACATACCTGGAGCGGTTTTTAGGCATGTTGCCGCTGGTGATAATAAAATTACTGGTTCGTTTTTTGCTTTGGGTTTGACACGTACTCCAGATATTAGGCTTACCGCCTTAGGTCTTTTGTGTGCTTTTAAGCCTAGGCTTTATCGTTCTGAGTATACGGCTACTAACGCTACTAGGCTTGTTGTTTTACAGCTTGGACAGTTAGGAGGTGTATAATAAATGAATGGCGGTAAGGGTCAGTTTTCGATTATTGCGGCTTTGCTTGTGGCTGCTGTGCTTATAGCCACTGTCGTAATGACTTATTCCATGATACGCACAAGCCCAATACAAGTTCAACCGCAAATATTAAGCACAATAGACGAGACAAACTTGGCTTTAAAGGAGATTTTGGGCTTCACAATTGGTTATTATGGTTCTGTTTTGAAGGTGACTGGAAACTCCACTTATGCGAAAGAGTTAGCCATAAACTACACTAAAAGTGGGTTGGAAAACATGGCTAGAATGCATCCGGAACTGGGCGCTTCATTTAACCTAAGCAGTGTAGACCTAAGCACTTATTGGTATTCTAACTGCAGTTGGAGTCGTGGACGTTTAGCCGTAAACTACAGCCTTGCCGGTTTGGGATTGTATGGGATGCGTTATGAAACTTCATGTGAATTAAAAGTGCAAGTGAAAGAACTTTCAAGCAACCAGACAAGGCTGTTAGTAACCAAGGATGGAGGCGAACCGCTCTTAAGCCTTACAAAACAAAACTTCAAATTTTACAGTTATGTTTATGAAAATTCCACGTGGGCGTTAATCAGCCCAAGCATCGAACCAACATTGGATGCAGATGGCACGTACACGATTAACATGAGCGACCCAGCATTAGCCAACATAGACAAATACTCTTATATAGTGCAGGTTGAAGACCCAAGAGGCCTAATAGCGGTTGTTTCATCCTTCAGCCGATACACACTCAGGCTAACGTGGAATTCCACAATGTATCCGCCGACAGGCGCAGTAAACATGACATTAATAGACCATGAATCATTTGAAGGAACATGGCCACCAACAGGGTGGACTGCAACTGGAAACTGGGCTAAAGAAAACGACCAACACTATAACGGAGCGTATTCAGCGGATTTTGATGGAGGGGACTGGTGGGGAAGACCCTCGTCAGGATATTTAACTGCTCCTTCCCTTAACTGTTATGGTGCTATTGCAATTTATGTGGATTTCTGGTATATGGATGAAGGATGTGAAAGTGGCGAGTTTTTGCTTCAATATTCCAATAATGGAGGGAATACGTGGACTAACGCTTTCGACCTAGGAGCAACAACATCTAGCCAATGGCTTCGTTATCAACAAGTAATAACAGACAGCCAATATTTTACGTCAAACTTCAGAATTCGCTGGGCAACCCTTAATGTTGAGTCTAATAAGCATGCTTATGTTGATTATGTAACTGTTACGGTAACTAAACAAGAACCTCCAATGACAATTGTTGTGGAGTTATTGCAGAATGGCACAATGCGTTGGCTTGGACAAAACCTCAATTTGACGACACAAGCCAAACCAGTCCCGCCAATACCAGTAAAGGCTATACGTGTAAACCAAACCATAAACGGTGTAAACCAAGAAGTGCCATTCCAAATAGAAGATTGGGCTTCAGACTACAAAATCCCATTGGGATTAACAAACAACGCAAGCATATTCGGCAACAGACAAATGCTAGTCTTCCTAGCAAACCCAAGCGTGGAAAAAGTGATTATATGGTGGAACGGGAGCGACACCGCAGTACAAACACCATACGCATACACAAACAGATACTTCACAGACGACCCCGATGGTGGAACCTTAACAAATGGGCTACTCACCCTAGACATAAACAACAACCCATTCACGGTAACGTCGAAAAATGTGCAAGGCGGATTGTCCGTCACTGCCAGCTTTATGCGTGTAAATGGTAGAGATAGCATGTATGGTTCTGGTCCCGCCTATGCAATTTTCAACGGAGTGATTAGGGACATAGTTCATGCAGAGGCGGAGTGGCGCGATGGTGTTCCTAACTGCTATAACTTTTATTCACACATCGTTATTACGTTGCCAGCTAACGCCACATACTACACATACCAACTACGCCTCATATTCCTAAACTCCACAGACAAACCACGAACCATAACAGAAATCCGCCCACTCAGAATAACAGCCTCTGGCACATCCACACTAACCGAAAACGGCACATCACCAAACGGTTACCCCAACATTTCCACGTCAACTGGTCTATTCTATAACATGTCAGGTGTTTGGCAACACCACTGGAGCCAAATAAACTCCTCACTAACAAAAGGGTTTGGAATAATGTTCACCGACGAAGCCAACAAAATGCTATACTACTTCGACAAAATAGCAGGAGCTAACACAGGCGCCCTCAGCGTAAGCTCCAGCGCAATTGACCTTCTCCCAGTAAGCTCACGAGCGCAAGTAAACAGTTTTACTGACGCGCTAGATATTTGTTGGTACGGCGCAGTAGTAACATTCGACGGAACAACACCCATATACAAATCCGACGGCAACGGCCTATGGGTTCTCGTTGAATACCCGCCAACAATCACCATAACAACAGAAAACTAAAGCATATCCGTTAAGGTTTGAATCTTAAATTTTTGGTTCACAGTCGCCGCAAACCCAGCAAACTCTTTATTCCTCTTTAAATTCTGAATGTCCTCATCTTCCGTTAATATGGCATCGCATCGATTCAAAGCCGAAGAAAGAATCAAACAGTCTATAAAATCATCCAATAACTTTCTAAGCTTAAAAGCCATAAGCAAAACCGAACTCTCATATAACGGAATCACATTTACACGCTCATCATAAACTATTGCTCTTACGCCCTTAACCACTCTTTCAGCTGGAAGCGTTCCAACCAAAACCTGCTTGGCGCCAACAGCCGAAAGCTCAAAAACGCTTATGTCGCTTATTGCGATTTGATGCCCTTTCTCCATTAACCTAACAAGCGCATCTTTCGGAAAGCCCCTAATAGAAACTCCTATAGCTGGCAAAAGATACGTGGTGTCCAAAAGCAAATTCAACTTTCAGCCTTCCGAGAAAACTCCCTTCTAAACCCATGAAACTCTTCAAGGGTTAACTCAACAAGAGGCGGCTCCCTAAAAACATCCTCAAGTTTTGGAACTGGCTCCACCACAAGCCTTCCATCCTCAACTCTATAAACGACCTTTTCACCAGCTTGAAGCCCAAGCCTCTCCCTAATCTCCTTAGGCGGGAACAACTCGCCTTTCGAACCAACTCGCCTTTCAACCATTTATTCGACTCACCGAGTAAAAACTGCAATGCGTTATTAATAAGGGTTACGGTTTAGCCGTCAACAGAAATCTAAAGAGGCTAGGCAATTTCGCAGTTGCCAACCACCAGCAAAATTGACATTCTCCGCTAAAAAAGGAGAATAACCAAAATTTTCAGTCCATATTCACATTAAATTATTTTGAATGTGTATTTTGGGTTCATAGAGGTTAAATAAGAAATCTCCAAATTTCAATATAACAAAAGGTGAAAAGCGAATGATTAAAAAAATGTTAAAATCTAAAAGGGCAATATCGCCTATACTGGCTACGCTTTTGCTAATAGTTATAGCAGTAGCCGCCATAGTCGTAACATACGCTTGGATAATGACATACATGACAAGCGCAGGAACACAAGCAGGCACATGGATACGCATAGACTCCGCAACAATCAACGCTACAACAGATATGGTGACCATTTACGTCAGAAACACAGGCACAGAACCCGCAACCATAGACGCAGTATACATCGAAGGAACAGACGTTACAACTTCTGTCGAACAACCCACGTTGTCGTACACACTGCCCGTTGAAGGAAGAATACCGATAACCGTAAACGGCACCAAGGCTGGATTCGATTTTGTTGCTGGCTCGTCATATAAAATTAAAGTTACGACAACAACTGGTGCAACAACCGGCGACGTGCCAGTGCAAGCAAGATAGGCGTTAACACCCTTTCATTTTCTAAACTTGCACATTCTCCACTTCAAAATTTTAGTAAGGTTAACTCCTAATCCATGAAATCCCGCCAAAGCATGCACACAACCAGAAACTTCATATAGAATACAAGCGTACCATAACAAAACGGAGTTTTGAGGAATGCAAACAATACTTGACACGGTAAGAATAGCGCTAACCTTATCCTTCCTATCTTATGCTTCCTACAGCGACTATAAAACTCGTGAAGTAAGTAACAAAGTTTGGGTTTTCTTCGCCCCAACAGCCTTCGCATTAACCTTCGCTGAACTTTTCACGTCCGATTTTGACTTATTACTTTTTTATGGTTTATGTTTCGGCTTAACCTCAGCATTCGCCATAACACTATTTTACGCTGGAGGTTTCGGTGGAGCAGACGCAAAAGCCCTAATGTGTTTGGCTCTCGCCTTACCCTTCCATCCCACCCTATTCACGCCATTACTAGGCGAAGCTTCGCCAACATCACAGTTTTTCTTTCCAATAACCGTTTTCAGCAACTCCGTTCTGTTGGCAGCGGCAACAGCCATCTACATGCTATTCCATAATATGTTCTGGCATGTGAAAACAGGCGGAAAACTATTCGAAGAAAACCACCAAAAAGAACCATTAGGCAAAAAACTTGTGGTTTTGATAACTGGCTATAAAATTTCTGTGGATAAATTAAAGGAAAAGTGGCATTTATACCCCCTAGAAGATATAGAAGAAAACGCCAACGGCGGTTTTAAGCGGAAACTTGTTGTTGTACCAAGAGATGAAGGTAGAAACGCCATAGTTGAACGCTTAGCCAAAGCCGTTGAAACTGGCAAAATCCAAAACACGGTTTGGGCGACTCCTGGCTTGCCCATGCTAATCTTCATGACGGCGGGACTAATCATAGCGTTATTGTTCGGCGATGTAGTGTGGAATTTCATCAGCTTCATTCTCGGATAAGAAAATTTTAATTCAAACCAAACTTAACCCTAAAATACCTTCACAATCATAAACTTGCTAGCTTTCATTCGGGAGGAAAACAAAACCTTGCTTGAATACGTGGAAGAATTGGAAAACTTTCTTGAAGGCGAAATAAGAGAGGGACTTAACGTTGTTGTTATGCCCGATTTTTTCCTCGACCGACTAATAACTTTACCATGGAATGTTGAAATCACTTACGAAAACGTTAAAGGTGTAGCCGAAAGAAAAGGCGGAAGCATAGATGGAATAGCCCAAACAGACATCAGAGGTGGAAACTCGGTTAATGTGGCTAATGCATTGGCGATGCTCGGCGTAAAAGTTACGCCCATAATCTGCACTGACAAGTTCGGCTTTCATCTGCTCAAGTTTTACGTCAAATCAAAACTGGTGGATTTCTCTCATGTTAAAATCATGGAAAAACCCTCCATAACAACTGCCATGGAATTCAAAATTGGCGATGGAAGGGTAAACGTCATGCTTCGAGATGTGGGTTCTCTAGCGGATTTTGGACCACAACATTTAAGCGACAAAGAGTTCAGCGTGATTGAAAGTGCGGATTACGTATGCCTATTTAACTGGGCTGGAACGAGAAATTTCGGCACGGAACTAGCCGAAACAGTTTTCCGCCATGTAAAAACGATGGGGAAGGGCAAAACCTACTATGACACGGCAGACCCCTACCCCAACAGGGAAAAAATTCCATGGCTTGTGAAGAAGGTTTTGATGGGAAAACACATAGACATTTTAGGTGCAAACGAAAACGAAGCTGTGTGTTACGCATCACAAATAAGCGAAAAAGTAGAAAAACTCCGAAAAAGTTTGCGTTTTGACGAGCTAGCGATGGAATCAGCTAGAATATTGGCGTCGCAACTTTCAGCAAGAATCGACCTGCACACAACCGAGTTTTCAGCAACGTTCACAAAAAATGGCGAAACAGTTGTTCCAGCTTTCAAAGTTCCAGTTTTGAGGGCAACGGGCGCCGGAGACGCTTGGACTGCCGGAAACATTTTAGGGGATGCCCACTCGCTTTCAGACGCTTGTCGGCTTGCGTTAGCAAATGCAGTAGCAGCCTACTATATTTCAAATCCTTATGGATTGCATCCGACACGAAAACAGCTAATGAAATTCTGTAAGGGATTAAAGGCAAAAGCCAAAACATAGTATGGTTTATTAAAAACTGTTGATAATTTAATGTGGAAAATTTGCGAGGGCACAGCCGTTGACAACTCATGGGCAACTTAATTTTGACAGTATTTTTAGAGCTTATGATATTCGAGGTGTTTATGGTGAAACGTTAACGGAGGATGTTGCAGCTGTCATTGGAGCGGCTTTCAGCGCTTTTATTGGGAAAAATCGAACGGTAGTTGTTGGCAGAGATGTCAGACTAAGCGGGGAACCACTCAAAAACGCTTTAATTTCGGGATTAATCTTTAACTGTAATGTTACCGATGTGGGCGTGGTTCCCACACCCGTGCTTTATTTTGCGGTCAACCACTTAAAAAGTGATGCTGGCATAATGATTACTGCTTCCCATAACCCTCCAAAATGGAATGGGTTTAAACTTTTCAAGCGTGGAGTATGCCTTTCCAGCGGTGAAATGGCTCAGATAAGGGAAATGGCAAAAGCTACAAGCCTAAAAAATTTGGGTGGGAAAAATGGGAAAGTTGTTAGGTATGCTGGGGTTCTCCAAGATTATATGGACTTCGTTCTAAAAAAGGTTAAAGTTAAAAAAAGACTTAGGGTTGTTGCCGACACCGCCAACAGCGTGTGTGGACTGCTTGCTTCACCCCTCTTCAAACAATTAAATTGCGAAGTTAAAGTTTTAAATGAAAAACCAAATGGAAACTTTCCGGCGCATTTGCCCGAACCAAAAGAGGAAACGCTTGCCGAATTAAAAAAGGAAGTAGTAAATAGCAAGGCAGATTTCGGCGTTGGCTATGACGGAGACGGCGACAGAGCCGTCTTCGTCGACGATAAGGGGCGGATAATTCCAGGCGACCTAACCCTAATGATTTTCGCAAAGGATGCCCTTGAAAAAAGCAAAGGCGGAAAAATAATTTATGATTTAAGTTGTTCCATGGCTGTTGAAGAGTTTATAAGGAAGCATGGCGGAAATCCAATAGTTGAGAGGATTGGTCACACGTTTATTATGGACAGAATGATCAGAGAAAAAGCTCTTGTAGGCGGAGAAACAAGCAGTCACTTTTACTTTTCAGAATGCGGTGGAATGGACGACGCAGTTTTCGCCAGCCTAAAAATGGCTGAAATACTATCGAAAAGCGATAACAGCCTTTCAGAAATTGTGGATTCCCTACCGAAATACCCAGCTTTTCATGAAAGAAATTTTGAATGTCCAGACCATCTAAAATTCGCTGTCATCGAAAAGTTGAAGGCTAAATTCAAAAGTTATGGCTTTAAGTTTCTGGACATAGACGGAATAAAACTCTTAAATGAAGACGGTTGGATTCTTTTAAGACCGTCTAACACTGAGCCTCTCATAAGGGTTTCCGCCGAAGCAAAAACTAAAAAGCAACTTGATGAACTCTACAAATTCGCTAAAAAAGAATTAAAGCAAATTATGAAGGGTTGTTGATTGCAAACTGTCATACTTGCTGGCGGAACCGGAAGAAGGGTTTTTCCATTGGCTGTGGAGAAACCAAAACCGATGTTTAAAATATTAGGAAAACCTTTGATTCATCATGTCATTGACATTTTAAAGAGTGCTGGTTTGAAGGATTTCATAGTTGTAGTAGGTCATAATGGCGAACAAATTAGGAGTTATTTGGCGGATGGAGAAAAGCTCGGCGTTAACATAACATACGCTGTTCAGAAAAAGCCTTTAGGCATGGCTAACGCCCTTGAAACCACCAAAGATTTGGTTGAAGACAACTTTTTCGTCGTTAACGCTGACGACATTTTCGAAAGCCACTTGATAAATGAAATGCTAAAACAATTCAAGAAGGGCGATGCGGAAATAATGCTTTCATGCAAACCCGTAAACGAAACATGGAAGTTCGGCATAATCCAAATCGAAAACGATAACGTGACAAAGTTTGTTGAAAAACCACCTAAGGGACAGGAACCAAGCAACCTGGCCGTAATCGGCGTTTACATAATGACCAAAAAAATATTCGAATACTGCAAAAAAATTCCAGTTTCAGACCACCAATACGAAGATGCAATTCAAATGTTTATCCAAGACAAAAAAACTGTTAAAGCCGTTAAGTATGACGGCTTCTTTGCAGGCTACAAATATCCTTGGGACCTTTTCACGATAAACGAGTATTTAATGGATAGGCTAGTTAACAAGGAAATTATTGAAGAAGATGTGGAAATTTCGGAGAAGTCACATGTTGAAGGAAATGTTTGGATTCGGCAAGGCGTTAAAATTTTTGATGGCGTCTACATTAAAGGGCCGTGTTATATTGGTTCAAACAGCATTGTTGGCAATAACAGCCTAATTCGTGATTACTCTTCTATTGGCGATAATTGCATAGTTGGTTTTTCAAGTGAAATCAAGCATTCACTTGTAGGCGACAACTGTTGGTTTCACACGAATTACATAGGCGACTCAATAATTTCGGATAACTGCATTTTCGGAGCTGGAGCCATAACTGCAAACTTCCGATTCGACGCACAAACCATCCAAGTCACCATAGAAAACAAACGGTTGGATTCTGGCAGAAATAAACTTGGCGCAATAGTTGGCAACTCTTGTAGGATAGGTGTTAACGCTTGCCTTCTGCCCGGCGTGAAAGTTGGACCGCACAGCATAGTTGGGGCTGGTGTGTGCTTGCAGGAAAACCTTGAACCTTGCAAAATGATTTTTCTAAACATGGAGAGTTATGTGGTGAAGGAAAACACTCTAACGGTTTTTCCCCAGCAAAGGCGTGAACTGGCGGAAAAGCTTGAGGAGTACAAAACGTAATGCGATAACTGTTAAAATCCTAAATACTTGTTCCACAACTATAAAATGAATAACGGAGGTTAAAAGTTGTCGGTGGCTCAGAGAAAATTTTTCACCGAAATAACATCATTAGTGGATAAAAATGTTATTGTTGCAACCACAACTGGCAAAACCTACAGTGGAATTTTAGCGGGCATTAACCCTGACACTTTAAGCCTAGTTCTTTCAGAAGCTAAAGATGAAGAAGGCAAAATTTTGCACAGAGTATTCCTAAATGGGAATGTTGTCGCCCAAATATTAAGCGTGGAAAAACCCTTCAATTTGAGGGCTTTGGCTGACCGCCTCGAAAAAGTCTTTCCAACAATGGTTAAGATTTACGAGGATAAGGGGTTTATTTGGGTTATGGACAGGGTTAAAGTAACCGAGAAAGGCGTTGTTGAAGGTTCAGGTCCAGCGGCTGAACGAGTGCAAAAAGTTTATGAACAGTTCATCAGCGAAGTAAAAGGAGGCTAAAACGCTTTTCCCATCTTTTATTGATATTTGGCGTCGAGGAAATCCAAAATTTTCCTAACAGTTTTTTCACCGATTCCCTTCACAGACATCAACTCCACCTTAGACGCTTGAAAAACACGTCTAACGCTTCCAAACTTTTTAAGCAACGCCTCAGCCCTTTCTGGGCCTATTCCGGGCAAGCTTTGCACAGCTAAGAGTTGAAGTTGTTTTTGGCTATAAACCTTTGGTTTATGTTTAAGCGCAATTTTTCCTCTTCTCTCCTCTTGAAGTTTTTTGGCAAGGCTATATAGAAACATGGCTGTGTTCCACTCGTCTGGCGTAAATATTATGGAGATGTGACGGTCCACGGCGATTTTTGCCAATGCGCCCAAAACACCATTGGATTTCGAATGCTTTTCACAGCCTTTATAACGTCGCCTTCCACCACCAAAAGCGGATTTTCATATGCTTCGGTCAACCTTTCGATTTGTTCGAAAAGTCGTCCGTCAAATATTGAACGGAAAAAGTCGTGGAGCTCCTTCCTTTCAATTGCATAACCTTCTGAAACCACGTAATCCGCTGGAGCCAAAACCCTCTCCACAACTTGACAGCCCAACTCAACCAGCGAATCCTTAACATCCAAACTTTCACGGACATCCGCAAATACTGTGGGCTTAAAATCTTCAGGCATGTTATGCACCACAAACATGTATGGGTTATGTTTCACTTAAACCTAAAGGCGCTTTAGCCTCTTCGTAAACATTAAAATTCTAAGGATAATATTAAATGTGGCAGATGAGGAATAAAACGTGTCTTCAAAGGCTTCCATAACCAACACACAACAGTTCAAGGCGAAAGAGGCAGACATAGCCGATTTTAAGAACCTCGTAAAAGAATTTTTTCCTTATCCCAGCTTCCGTCCATTCCAGCTTGACGCCATAAAATTCAACTTCGAAGTTTTTAGAAACGGAAAGATTGGTTTGCTTTCTTCGCCTTGTGGCACTGGAAAATCCATTTCCGTGTTAACCGCTTTTTTTATGGCTAAGGAATGCCCCATTTCAGTTGGCAAGCTTCTAATTTTAACAAGAACCAGAAACCAGCTTGAAATTTACTGTCGAGAACTAAAAAGTATTAAGGAACATTGCGGCGCCAGTTTTGTTGCGTCTGTTTTTAAAAGCAAGAAGGAAATGTGTCCCCATGCCCAAGAAGATTCGAGGCTGGAGGGCGTTAGCTACCGTGATTTCCTATATTATTGCAAAGGATTGAAGGAAGGTGCTTTTGGAAAAACATGTAATTACTATGACAAAACTTATGATGGGTGGAAGCCAAGCTGGCACGCCCACAGCATCATCAACGAAATTAGAGAAACTGGTCCACTAATGCCCGATGAAGTTTATGCTGTTTGCCGTGGGGGAGAAATATGCCCATACGAAGCCACGAAAATCCTTGCAAAATACGCCGACATAATCATTGGCAATTACAATTACATTCTCGTAGATGCTGTTAGAGGCTCTGTTCTGGGAAGGGCTGGGTGGCGACTAAATGCGATTAACTGCGTCTTCGACGAAGCTCACAGCCTGCCATATTATGCCAGTGGCATATTTTCCGATGAGCTTTCCTCAGTGTCTATAAAAAGAGCCTTGAAAGAAGTTCAAAACTTCGGTTTGGATGATTATGACTTTTTGGATGTTTTGCGAAGGATAATCGCCGAGTTTGGAAGGAAAGTTTATAAGAAGTATGGGTTGGATGTGGAGCATGTTGTTGAAAGGGAAACCATCGTTAATGCCTTGCTAAAGGATTTGGAAGTTAATATGGATAGGCTTTTAGAGTATATTTCAGACTTATCAGATAAAGGCGAGATTGTCAGATATAAAAGGGCTGAGGTTGGCAAAAGCCCAATTTCCTACCTCTCCAGATGTGTAAGTTTCCTTTCAGATTTTGTCAGCCTTACTGGTTCCAGCTACATTCGATACGTAAAAGTTGAAGCTGACCGAAACGGAAGAAAAAGCGTGAAGTTTGGAATTCGCTGTTTGGACCCAGCGTTAGCCGCAAACGTGATTAATAAGCTTCGCTCCGCCGTTTTAATGTCTGGAACGCTTTGGCACATGGACTGTTACATAGACGTTTTAGGAATTGAACGTAAACGATGCGAATGCATGGAGCTTCCAAGCCCCTTTCCGCATGAAAACAGGCTTATTGTTGTGGATAGGGCTGTTACAACAAAATTTGAAAAGCGTGGCAAAATACAATGGAAAAGGATGGCTGAACATCTTACGCAAATAGTTGAACAAGTTGGTGGACGAGTTGCCGTTTACTTTCCATCATACGAGGTTATGCAGGAAATCGTAAACTTGGCGAAGTTTGACATGCCATTTCTAATTGAACAGAAAACCACAAAAATTTCAGATGTGCTTCAATTTTTGAAAAGTAACAAGCAATGTGTAGTTTTTGGAGTGTCTAGGGGCAAAATAAGCGAGGGAGTTGACATGTCAACTGGTGGGAGAAGCATGCTTTCCGCTGTTGTTATTGTTGGTTTGCCATACCCCAAACGCACTGAACTTCAAGATGCACTTTACGAGTATTTTAGGGAAAAATTTGGAAATAAAGCCGTGGAATATGCAAATGACATCCCATGCCTAAACGCTTTAGCGCAATCTGCTGGAAGGCTTCTGCGCAGTCCAGAAGATAAAGGCGTAATCGTAATCATGGATGGGCGAGCGGCTGGAAAATTCAAGTATAAACTTCCAAAAGAATGGAGAAACGAAATGAAAACGCACTCGCGCATAGAGAAAATCCTAAACAGAATTAAAGACTTCTATGGAGGCGTGTGAAGGTTAAACAAACCATGGAAACCTCTGCTCTTCCTTCTTCTTTTCCTCTCCAACCATTCTAACCAAACCGAAAGACTCCAATATCTTCTCAGTTCTTTCGGCTGCAACATCCAATCTTGACAAGTCCACATTCAAGTTCAAGAATTTGTTTAAGGCTGATAATGCATGGCGTGTAGCATTTGCGTCGGGATACATGCCCAACGTTTCAACCAAAAGCGAAAAACCCCTAAAACCCCTAAGTCTGCCAAGTCCTATTAATATGCCAGCCACACCAAAAATTTGTCCAACCATAACTTTTGCGCCTAAGTTTAAGGTTTCATTTAAAGTTTCAGGGTCTGAAGCCGCGCAGTAAATTTCCGGCGGCGTTTTAACCTCGTCTTTTTTGAAGCCGCCCAATGTTATTATGTAACGGCAACCCAGCTCTTCAACTATATCTAAAACACGTCCGCAAAGCTCATACTGCCCAAAAGTGGTTAGCGCTTGCGTGTTGCCATACCATATTATCAAGTCTCTGCCGCCCTTAACAGCCTTGTAATAGTAAAGCTCATTTATTGGTGAGCGTGTGCCTCCATTTTCGGTGGTTACTGCCAAGTCTTGGAATGCGTCTGAGAAAATTTCGGCGAAAAGCTTGGCTTCCAATTCATGGATTAAATGTAAAGCTGCAATGTTGGCTACAAAGCCTATTCCTGGCAAGCCCTCAATTAGAATGGGATTATCAAGTTTTGGCTTTTCATAAATTTCCACTGTGCAAACCATTTTGGGCGCTTCCTTTGCAATAAATTTGAAAAGGGAATGTGTTTTATAAGTTTGTTTGTATGTTTTTGTTAGGTTTCGCCATGTTTTTTGAGGTGAAGGAGAAGGATTTGCTTGCAAGAATCGGCAAACTACAAACCAAAAGCGGCGCAGTGGAAACTCCCTTGTTGTTTCCAGTTGTGAACCCAACCATACAAGCCATTCCTCCCAGAAAAATTTTGGAGGATTTCGGCTTTGAAGCGTTAATAACAAACGCTTACATACTAAAGAAACGCTTCGGCGAAAAACCAGCAGAAGAGGGCTTACACAAATTTTTAGATTACGAAGAAGTTATAATGACTGATTCGGGCGCTTATCAAATCCTTGTTTACGGCGACATAGAAATAAACCCAGAAGAAATTGTGGAATATCAAGAGCGCATAAACACAGACATCGCCACAATTTTGGATTGGCCAACAGGCTGGAAAGTGTCAAGGGCACATGCAGAACAAACAGTGAATGAAACGTTAAGTAGGGCGGAAAAGCTTTTCAAAATTAAAACTCGGGATGACATTCTCTGGGTTGGTCCAATTCAAGGCGGTAAATACCTCGATTTGGTGGCTAAATCCGCTGTTGAAATGGGCAAACTGCCTTTTCACATATACGCTTTGGGAAGCCCAACAGAAGTTATGGAAAACTATCGGTTTGATGTTTTAGTGGACATGATTATGACGGCTAAGGCTAATTTGCCCATTGAAAAACCCCTCCACCTTTTCGGCGCCGGTCATCCACTTGTTTTTGCTTTGGCTGTAGCCCTCGGATGCGACCTTTTCGATTCTGCAGCTTACGCCATATACGCCGGAGAAAACCGTTACATGACCGAATACGGCACGGCTAAGCTGGATGAACTTGAACATTTCCCTTGCACATGCCCAAAATGCCTAAAAACAACGCCCAAAGAAGTTTTGGAAATGCCGCAGAAAGAAAGGCAGACATTTCTCGCTGAACATAACCTTTACGTTTGTCTTGCAGAATTAAAACGCATCAAACAAGCCATAAAAAACGGCAGATTATGGGAACATTTAGAGTTGAGAGCGCATGGGCATCCCGCAATGCTTCAAGCCCTTAAAAAACTGAAGAAATATGAGAATTTCATCGAAAAACACAGCCCAACAGCGAAGAAGAGCGGACTTTTCTTTTTCAACTCTGTTGGGCTTGTCAGACCTGAGGTTGTTCGGCACAGAAAGAAACTGTTTGAAAGGTATTCGCCGCCTGAAAAATCAAAAATTCTTGTGCTTGTGCCTCAAACCCAAGTAAAGCCCTTCCACAAATCAAGGGAATATAAACAAATTTTGAAGACGCTTAAATCCATGCCGAAAGAGTTTTCGGAAAAAGTTCACGTTTGCTTTTATGCTGCTCCTTTCGGTGTCACGCCAATAGAGTTGGATGAGGTTTATCCGCTTTCGCAATATGAAATGGCTTTTCCGCTTGACAAGGAAACCGTGGAGTACGTGGCGAATCAAGTCGCCGACTACATCATTCACACAAACTATGATGTGGTTGTTTTGCTTCACGACGCTGGGAACTGGAATGAAACCGTTATTAAAAGCTGTAGAAAAGCCTGTTCTAAAAAGGGAATTAGGTTTAAATTTTTCCACAATAAAGAATTGGAGAAGCTCTCCGAGGCTTTGAGTGAGCAAATTGATTTATGTTGACTTGCATGTTCACACAAACTACTCATTCGACTCAACAATCCCGCCGAAAACCATAGTTGAAAGGCTTTACATGCACCCGTTTATTAAGGCTGTTGCCATCACAGACCACAACAGAGTGGAAGGCTACTACAAAGTGAAGCAGTTGGCTTTTGCATACCCAGACATTTTAATAATTCCAGGAGTTGAAATAACCACTTTTGAAGGTGACCTAATCCTTTTAGGAGTGGCTGAATTGCCGCCTAAAGAATGGACTGTTGAAAATGTGATTGACTTTGCAAGGGAAAACAACAGCCTAATTGTTGTTGCCCATCCCTATCGAGCGCATGGTCTCGGAGACCTAACCAAAAAATATAATGTTGACGCCATAGAAGTTTTAAACGGCGTTTCATCAAGCCATGTCAACCACATGGCTGAAAAACTAGCCAAACAGTTAGGGTTGCCAGGCGTTGCTGGAAGCGACGCCCACCACATTGACGAGTTATGGAGCGTCTACAACGAAGTTCAAGCTTCTTCTAATGTTGACGAAATTTTGAAAGCAATAAAAAGGGGTTTTGTACGTGCAGTCCAAACTGGAAAGTCAATACATTTTTAAAAGAGCAGTGAAATGTTTACTGCGTTAGTGGATGAAAACTATGGGTTCAGTGCAAATTGGTTTTCTGGGCGGAACACAAGAAGTTGGCAGAATAGCCATAACAGTGAAAACCGAGAAGACTCAAGTTTTGCTTGATTATGGAGTTATGTTAAATCATGAGCCTGGCTTTCCCATGCACATACCTCCCAAAAATGTGGATGCGCTGATTTTAACGCATAGTCACCTAGACCATTCTGGAGCTGCTCCAATCTTTTATATTCACGAAAAAAAGCCGTTGTACACAAACAAACTAAACATGGAACTGACACAAATATTGATTTCCGATTTTATCCATCTTTCCAGCTATTATTTGCCATATGAATATTTAGAGTTAAGGTCGATGATGCGAAGTAGCAAACACTTGGATTTTGGCGTTGAAGAAACTGTTGGAGACATAACCTTTAGGCTTTACAGTTCTGGACATATTCCCGGCGGCGCGCAAGTGCTGGTTGAAGCTGAAGGAAAACGAATACTTTACACAGGCGATTTTAACACAGAAGACACAAGGCTTTTGGAAAGTGCAAAAATGGATTATGGCGAATTGGATGCGGTGATAACCGAAAGCACCTATGCAGATGAAGACCACACCGAACGCCTAACGCTTGAAAAACGCTTTGTAGAAGCCGTTACTGGAGTTGTTGAAAGAGGAGGCACAGTTCTCGTGCCAGCCTTCGGAGTTGGGCGTTCCCAAGAAATTGCTTGCATCCTAACAGCTCACCATTTTGAATATCCCATCACTATGGATGGGATGGCACGTGAAGCAAGCCGAATAATGATGAATTACAAAGAGTTTCTCCGAGACCCAAAACTGTTCACGGACGCCATGCGCTCAGTTGACTGGGTTGAAGGGTGGAGAGACCGAAGAAAGGCTATAAAAACGCCGGGCGTGATAATTTCGCCTGCTGGAATGCTTAAGGGCGGTCCAGCCGTCTTTTATACTTCAAAAATCGGAAAAAAGGCGCATAACGCCATATTTCTAGTCAGCTATCAAATTCCAGGCACGCCGGGAAGGGAACTGTTGGAGAAGGGCATATGCCTCATAGACGGAAAAATGAGGAAGGTTAAGGCTCGTGTTGAACATTTCGATTTTTCATCCCATTGCGGTGCAACCCAACTTAAAAATGCAATAAAAAATCTTAAGGGAAAACCCAAAGTTTATGTGGTTCACGGTGCGGAGGGAAACTGTGAACTTCTCGCAAAATGGATAAGAAACGAATTGGGTTTAGAAGCAACTGCTCCAAGGGCGGGAGAAACATTTAAAGTGGAACCATGAAAGTTGGAATATTACGTATCGGACAAATAGACCAGTATGTTGTCGATAGAATACGTGAAAACTTGGAAATTGCTTTTCCAAAAACAACATGTACCATAATCCATAAAGAATTACCAGTTCCAAAAGAAACATTCGACAAAACAAGAAACCAATACAATTCAGAAGCCATTTTAAGCATGGTTAAACGCTATGCTGAAAAAGCTGAAGCCTTAAACAGAATTTTAGGAATAGTAAACATCGACATTTTCGTTTCAGGGTTAAACTTCGTGTTTGGCGAAGCAGAATGCCCAGGAAAAACGGCTTTAATCTCTTTATGGAGGCTTAAGCCAGAATTTTATGGAAAACCGTCAAACATAAACCTTCTATTAGAACGAAGCACAAAAGAGGCTGTGCATGAGCTTGGACACACCTTAGGCTTAAAACACTGTTCAAACCCGTTTTGCGTTATGTATTTTTCCAATTCAATATTCGAAACTGACAGAAAGCAAAGTTTATTCTGTAACAAATGCCACTTCAATGTTGAAAGCACCATCAACAATTTAGGATGAAAACCTTGAAAGCCAAATTTGACAAGGAAATTGTACTGTTAACGCCCATTTTTGCGAGTTTACTATTTGGGTTTCTCTGCGCTTTTCTAATAAAAACATCCCAGACGGAAACCTACACAATCACTCCTTTCCAAGAAGGCGTAGGGTCGTTTGGCAACGCCATATATTTCATAATCCTCGTCGGAGTTGGCGCCTTTCTATTGTATACGCTTCTGCAACGAAAAAGCATCAAAATAATAAATTTAATCACAAGATTCGCCTTAACAACGGCAATCTTCATGCTTTCAATAATTTATTTAAGCGCTACGCTTGAATTAGTTGCCGGAGGCAACATGGAACTTTTGGTTTTGCCATTATCTTTGCTTGTAACAGCAACATGCTCTTACGCAATTTTTAAAACACACAGCCAATTTTCCAATGTAGTGGTTATCTGTTTAGGAGGCGCTTTAGGAGCGTTTCTAGGAGTTTCAATCCCAACTTTAAGTGCAATAATGATTTTAGTTTTCCTAGCAGTTTATGACGTGTTTGCTGTTTATCAAGGACCAATTGGAAAAATAGCCCGCAGCGGACTTGAACAACTTAGAGGTTTAAGCTTCTCTTTTAAAGAAATTCAAATGGGTTTGGGCGATTTGATATTTTATTCCATGCTTTCTGGACATATGCTTTTCAATTTTGGCTTTTATCCATGTTTAGTCTCTATAATCGGCATTCTACTTGGCTGTTTCACAACTTTTAAAATGCTTCATAAAAAGAGAATCTTTCCAGGCTTGCCCTTTCCAATATTGTTTGGGTTAACAGCAAGCTTTATTGTTTCGATATTACAAGGCGTGTAGTGTTCACGTCAACTTCCACGATTTTGCAGTTTTTAAACTCTTTAGATTTTCCAAGCACATCCTTAACGATTACAGTGTCATTCTCCATTTTTGCATAGACTACATCCTTTAAAACAGTTTTTCCGTCGAGAATTACATTAAACTCGCACATTCCAACTCAACCAACAGTCTAATACAAAAGGTTACTTATAAACTTCAAGTCACAATTATTTTTAACAAGCGTTTACATGTGATAAAGATAATTATACGCCCTAACAATTCTAATTAATTTAAAAGATGAAGATAAAATGCCCAAAAAAAGCAAATCCACTAAACCTTCAGACGTTGATATATTCCAGATTTTAATGGAAACTGCCGAAAAGGAGAAAAAGAAGCGGAAAGACGAACTTCTAGCATCTTTGGGGATAACTGATTTTTTCGTTAAAGGAAACATAACCATCAACAAAAGAACATGCAGGGGCGTTGAATGCAAACTATGCATTAAAGCTTGTCCAACAAACGCCTTATACTGGAAAACTGGAGAGGTTAGCATAACAGAAGAACTTTGCATTTACTGCGGTGCTTGTGTCATCAACTGCATAGTTGATGACTGCATAAAAGTTTCAAGGGAAAGACCAAACAGCAAAGTTGAAAGCTTCAGCACGCCGAAAAACTTCATCATGCTTCAACAAGGCATCAACGCAAAAAAACGTTTTGAAAAAGTTAAAGCCATATTCCCAACATTTGAAGAATATGTTAAAAGATACAAACCCTCAATGGTTAAATAATTTTCCGCTAAGTGTGACTTACTCCCAGTTTTTCCAAAGTCTCCTTTAACGCTTTCATAGTTTCATTCAACATTTCCCTAGTCTCTCTGGACTCCCTAATCAAAGTTTCAAGTATCACTGTTAGTTTTTCAGATATTTCGCCGTACTTCTCCGAAATTAGCTTAAAGTTTTCATCAGTTCTTTTAACAAAATCTCTAAACTCTTCCCTATAATCCCTAGACTCCTGCCTAAATTCTTGTCTGAAGTCTTTGAATTCTCCTCTGAAGTCTCTAAATTCTCCTTTAAATTCTTTGAATTCGTTTCGATAGTCTGCGAATATTGTTTGCATCGCTCCAAATCCTTCTTGGAGTTCTTCGCCTAACTCTCCATAAACAATTTTGAACTCTTTTATTTCTGGGTTTGGATTTGCCTCTTCCTTTTTTATTTCTGTTATTTTTGCTGGTGGTGTAGTTTGCTCTAGTGTTTCGAAGAATTTTGTGAGTTGTTCTTTTTCGCCTTGTATGAATATTTCGATTGAGCCGTCGGACATGTTTTTGGCGTTTCCGCTTAACGTTAACTCTTGGGCTAAGTCTAAAATTTGTCTTCTAAATCCGACTCTTTGGACTCTTCCATAAACCCTTACTTTATAGGCTTCCAAGCGCAGTCACGCCCAATTTAACGCCATTTTATATTGTTTTTGGTTGTTATGTTTTTTGGTTTGTTGGGTTATTTCAGGGTCATGTCAATTTTGCAGATGTTCACAATCAATAAAATTGGATACTCTCTTTAGATTTTAGGTGAAAGGTTTAGGGTGTGTGCCATTTTTCTTGTAGGAATTTTGGTATATCCGACGAGTCTCTTGGTCCAACTAGGACTTGCCATCCGCTTAGTTCTTCTATTTCTCCGCTTAGGCGTGCTGCTTTTCCAGGAATTATAAGCGTTTTATGTTTTACTTTTTTTTCTATTCCAGAAGCCTTTATTGCTTCGGCGACTTTTTCGGCTGTTAGTTTTCTTCCGGCGACTGCGCTGTCAACGGCTATTCCTTCGGTGTCAACAACAAGTAAATAGCAGTTTATTTTTGCGGATTCTATGTCTGAGGCTACTGTGTAATATGTTAATGCGAAGTTTGTTGTGAACATTACTGGCGATTTTTCGTCTGGTGTTCCGAAAACCTTTAAGCCAGACGCAACAGCCACTGGTTTTCGTGGGTCTGTGTAAATGTTTTGTCGCAGTATAACTGTTGGGAGGAGCGCCCACCCGTCGGTACTGTGCATTATGAGGATGTCTGCATAACGCACAATAAGCATAGCCGCCAAATAGGCTTCTTTCCACTTGGCAATTTCAACGGGCGCTTCGCCTCTCTCCATCCACGCAACCATCGGTACACTCATCAACGGAAAACCCAACAGTTCCTCGCCTTTTTTGCAAGCAGCCCGACGAATCATTGTGAAATTGTTTAATGTGTCAGTTAAGCCGTCGCTTGGGAAAGTGCCCGGGTCCAGCACGAGGTCTTCAACGCCGTATTCAAGCAGTGTTTTTGTTAGGGATTTTAGGAGTTTTATGTTGTTTGGTGCATAAACTGTTAGTGGGCAATTGTTTTTTAGGGCGAGTTCAGCCATTTCCCGCCAATTTTCTTTTGTGGCTGCGTATAGGAGCGGTCTCAATTTTGAGGCAACTTTCAATCCCGCTTCTAAAACGTTGGGATTTAACGAACATAAGATTAAGGGTAGTTTTGTGTTTTCCATTACTTTTTTAACTGTTTTTTCGAATGCTTCTGGGTTGTTTGATGTGGAGCGGACGGCTATCATATCAAGTTTTAACGTTTGCCCAATATACTCAAACTCGAAATTCTCAATTTTTCTTACTCTTTCCAGCATTTCGTTTTCTTGTGTTTCGTCTGTTATGTCTATGGCGATTGCTGTTGGATTAAAATACGTGAGTTCGTGGCGGTGCATAACTAGTTTTCCGCCGATTTTGACGGCGTTCTCTCCAACGCCTATAACAACTTCTTTCACGGCTGGCTTCAGCATCTCCTTCAATTGTCTATAAGCTTTTTCATGTTCCTTAGTTAAAAGCGGTGGACACTTTTCGATGGCTATTTCGCGGTTTACAACTTTTGTTGCAAAAGCCATGCAGTTTTCTTCGCCGCATTCCTTACAGTTTATTTTTGGAAGAAGCTTGTAAACGTCGATGGGGCTTAGCTCTTTTAAGCCAACTTTCGCTTTGGCTTCTCTTTCACTCATGGAAAAGCCTCCAAAACTAAATTTTCATTAAAACCCACTCGACCAATTTTTCGGCGTTGCCTGAACTTCCACTTAAAAGCTGGTTGATGATGTCTTTGAGGGTTTTTACAGCTGCTGGATGTATCATCATAAAGAGGTCTACGCCTGCAAGGAGAAGCGTTAGGGCTGTTACTACTTCCCAGAGTGGACCCCTCAACTCACGGGGTTCCCATTCTGGCGTCATTTCCATCCATGCTTCTCTTGCTGCCCAAGCGTTTGTTGTGCCCGATGACATAGGATGAGCCAATTCTGGGTCTCCCATTAAAGCCGCAAATCTAGCTCTCTCCATGTTTGTGAATGCATAATCTAAGCCGTAGCCTAACGCTGCTGTTGTCAAATCCATGATTATATCCTCTTTTGGTAGGAAATCGTAGAGTCGGCGGTTAAGCTCTCTGGCTAGGTTTAAATCCATTGGAGTAAACGACAACGCCACATGCCCATTCTTTTTAACGAATTTTGCACACTTTTCAACGTCCATGTCCCTTGTTATCGAACTTATCAAAAATCTTTCTCCAGCAAAAGTTTCAGCTACAACCTCAAAAACTTCCGCATCTTTAACTGGGTCTCCGCATCCGCCTATTATGAGCGGTGCATCCACTGCTTGGGCAATTTCCTCAACGGTTTTTACAGCTTCTTTCGGCGTTGCATTTTTAACAAGCGGGTCTATGCTTATCAAGTGTATAGTTAAGAGGTCTGCTCCAAACTTTTCAACTGCAAGTTTAGCCCACGCAGCCGGATCTTCCAAAACGTCTTTTAAATGCATTTTCACGGCTTTTGGCAGTGGAACTTTCATGTCGAAAACGTCTATGGCTATGACTGGAGGATGAGGAGTTGGCTTTTCGAAAGTGTAGAAGGGCGGCGCTGTTTCGCCTCCAATAATTATTGATTTTCCACGGGTTCCACCTTCGCTTTTTGTGGCTCCAAGCTTCACTTCTACAACCTTGCCCGGATAAACATCAACAGGCGGTGTAAACTCAGCTTCAATTATTCTCGTTGGTTTTACCTTCACTGCTGAAGAGATTTTCGGCGGGGCGGCTACGGCGCTTGGTTGTATCCAAATTTCTAAATCTCCAACATCCATCTCAAAATCTTCAAGTTCGATTTCTTGAAGTTTTGCAAGAAGCTCAATTAAAAGTGAATTCAACTTTAAACCATAATTTTCCTCTTCTTTTTTCGTCAATTTTTCACCCTTTCTCGGCTTTTTCGCTTTTTAACTTGCGGATAATTACTTTTTTTGCGTATATTTTCGCCTCTTTCAATATTATTTTGAAGCCTCCAGCGGTTATGGGCAATGTGCCAGCCGTGATAACAGGTGTTGGCGCAGCTTCTTCCTTCGCTTCGGCTGGAACGGCAACAGCCTCTTCCGCTTTCCACTTTTCCACAATTGGGTGGTTGCGTTCCCTCAGGAAAGTTTTCAAGTCTTCGATGGTTTTTGCGTTTTCTTCTGTGGCGATTTTGTCAACAAGCCCTGCTGGAATAAAGTTTTTCACCCTTTCCTTAACTTCCTTCGGCATCCAAACCACGCGGTTCCATCCACCATCTGCCTGCAAAAACTTTGGAGACCGCATATACTCGATGGATATTCCATGAAAACCGTCAACTTGACGTCCACCAGCTGTTGAATCCGCAAGGGTTGAAAAGGCTAAACCGTTAACGGTTATGTCTCTGTAGCCCCTATGCACTATGCCGAATCCGTCAACTTCTGGAATGTAGAAGGCTACAGCCTCAAAACAGCCGCAGCTCGTGTGCGGATAACCAAAAGCCGTGTAAAGCCAAACCCGCGTAATTTCCCCCAAAGACTTCCTTTTAACAGCCTCATCTACGCCTGAAAACTCGCCTTTAACTGGGTCAAGCAATTCTCCCTTTTCTATCGTGAATACTGGTCCTTTAGGGTCTACGTTGGCTGCTGCTCTCCCATCAAACCAGCTTATGGCTCCACAGTTGGAATATCTTTGAGGAGTAATTACGCATACGTGGGTTGGAGCGAATGATTGGCATAGGATGCACCCATAAAATTTGTCCACCTCTTCATCTTTTAATCCCCTGGCTCTAGCATCTCTTTCCTCATAAATTTTTAAGGCTTCGTTGTAAAGTTCCTTCACTTTTTCTGGGTCTGTTATGAATGTTACTTGTATTTTCTCTATTATGGGCAGTTCGCTTTTAAAAAGCCTGTGTAAGACTTTGCCGATGTATTGGAATGTGTGTAAGCCTTTTTGGAAGGATTTTTTGCCAAGCCTAAGCCAAATGTCATAGCGTTGGTTTAAATGCATGAACCCTTCGATGTAATTGCAGTAAGCATGTATTCGCCTTTCTATTACACCTTCAAGTTCACGCTCAAGCGTTGCGCCCGCAATCTCAATGAGAATTCCAAAGGGATAGCTTTTTCCTTCGTGCATGTCCTTTAAATCTGGACCAATAACGGTTATTTTTCCATCCTCAACTTCCTCAGGCTTTTTAACTCTTGCCAACTCAAACTTTTCCTTAACTTTTGGGCCTCCCAACTCAACGTACATGTCATCTTTTCGGATTCTTTCGCCTTCGTAGATTACGCCCACGTTAACTGGTATGTCACTGAACATTGACATTTTACTGTTCACCCAACTTTTCAATTATAATTTTGAGGTTTTCAGTCCATTCTTTAACGTTCATGTTTGGGAAAGACCAGCTTGCATGTGGCTGATACATATTATCTAATGTTATGGTTTTAAGGTTTGGCGCAAAATGCTTCAACCCAGAAAGAATTGTCCACTCCATGTAATATGGAAGACCCACAAACAAAGCTAAATCATACAAGCCTCCACCGTCAAGTCCACTCCATGTTGGGTCTGCAAGTCTGTTGGCTATGTCCACCGCAGGCATCCAACCAGCAGGCTGATAACCTCTCTTTAAAAATTCGCCAACTATATAGGCTGTAGCCACAACTGGTATACGGGCTTTTCTCGCCAACTCGATCATGTAATCCATCAACCCTTTACCTTCAAGACTTGTTTCTACAGCCTTATGTCCAACAACTAAAATGGGACGTTTTGCCTTTTTTATCATTGCAACAACCACTTCAGGTTTTGTGATAACCAAAGCTTTTTTGGGTCCTGGAATTTCTGCGGTTTGCCAAGGTTCAGCTGTCACCATTGCCTTTTCACTCCTTCCTTTTCCTAATCAGCCTCGGCAAAAGCGTCGGGTCTGGAATTACGGTTTCTTTCCACCCTTTCTTTTCTAAAATCTTAACTATTTCATCCTTCATCATTATTGGTATATCTCCCACGTTACGCACAAACAAGTTTATGTCTTCAGGCATTGTTCCATAAAACCTCTTATACAAATCAATATAATGAGTCAGCTTTATGGCTCTTCCCTTCGTGGTGTCGTTGGGACGCATGCAAAGCTTTGCAATCATAACTATGGCTTCCTCTTTTGTTTCAGCTGCGTAAAATAAATGTTCAGGCGCTGGTCCCACGTAAACCCGTTCGCCAGTGCGTGCATCATAAACGTACCAGTCTTCTTCTTGGTCAGCCCTTCCCAAGAGCATGCGTCTATATTTGACTCCGTGTGGACCCACAATTACTGGTACTCCTAAACGCCAGAATCCGCTTGCGATTGCCGCTGCCTTCTGCGACATGGCGCCCCATGCCACACCCACGGCGCCAACACGGTTCAATATGTAATCTGCTATTTCCTCATAATTGGCTCTTAAATTCCTTTTTGCAAATATGCTTGCAATTTTTATGGCTGCGCCTGCAATATGAGAATTTGAAACGCAAGAGCCAACGTTGACAATTCCTCCAGCGGCGAATTCGCCTGTAAAAGCCTCATAAGGCGTTTTTCCATCTTCGTCTTTATGCATTCCAGCTGACATGGCGGCGCATCCAGAAGTTACAACTATATACCGCCTATTAGCGAATTCACGGCACATTTCGGCTATTTCCACTCCGCCTTTAGGATAGTTTGCGCATCCGACAAAAGCAACCACTCCTGGAATTTCGCCAAGCACAATTGGACTTCCAACATTCCTTATTTCCACATCCTGTATTGCGCCCCTTCCAGCCCGCACTTTGTAGATCTCCTCTTTCAGTTCCTTCTCCCCAGCCTTCACAATAAAGCTGTGAATCTGCAAGCCTACTGGACATGACTCTTCGCATCTTCCGCAGCCAATACAAAACTCATAAAGGTCTGCAAGCCTCGCCAAATCTCCATTTTTCGCTAAGTTCATGGCTTCTGGAATTGGCAAATCTTGTGGACAAGCCCTTCTGCAGTCGTTGCATTGCTTGCACTCTTTCGCTTTTTGAATAACTTCACCAACTTCTGGAATCGCCTTAAACTTTCTCCTTAAAGGAGCAATTTTTAAGGCAGCTTTAACCGTTACTTCTCCAACTTTTTCAGGGTCGAGAATTAAGGCGCCGGGAATTTTCGCATTTATTAGGTCTTCTACTATGGCGTCTGCTGGATCCTCGGTGCGGTTCGGCAATCCCATACAATTTTTCTCGGAAGCAACTATCACCAAAGCCTTAACGTTTTGGGCTTCATAAAAAGCGTCTGCACGTATGCATTGCTCATCTAAAACCACCACGTCTGGAACACCGCTTCTTATAAAACGCAGTTGCCACGAAATTGGACCAACAATCTTCGCCCTCTTATAATAGCGTGTTGTATCATGGGCTGTACAGCAAAGCCCGCAAACTTCAATTTCACCATCAAGCTGGTTCTCTTTCATGTAGTCTATTATGCCTACGGAAGGCACAACATTATGTCCAATGCAGAGGATTACGGGTTTTTCCATGTTTATTGTTCCAAACCCTAGATCCACAAGCGGAGCTTCGGGGTCAGCCTTTGGAAAGCCGTAAGCAGCTATTTGCGCTATATCGGCAACTTCCATTCCAACTTGGTCAATCATTCCCGCATGGAAAACTTTAGATTCAAAATCAAGGTTGCTTCCCTCTTGTCCCGTGTGGGTAACCGACAACAAATGCGTCACTTGAGTTTCGAGATAATCCAAAACTTCTTCTAGGTCGCCGAGTGTTCGCGGTTTTATTCCACAAACAAGGCGGGTAACTGGAGCTTCAACTTCAACATTTAACCCGCCCACATCAAGAGGATACCTGCGACCGAATTTTTCGATTAAGTGTTCAACCAAATGGCGGGAGTGTCCAATGTGGGTTGCCGCTCCGATGCAACATGCCAAAAGCACTATCCTTGACTGTTGCGCCGACATGTTTATTCCACATGCTCCACGTTTATTTCCAGTTAAATCGCACTTGCCGAAAGTACAAAGGCAACAAACATCGCAGAAAGGCATGTAAAAAGGCTTATAACGTTGCAGAATCCGGATATCCCAATCCCTTAGGGCTGTCAACGACGGGAAAGGCGTTGGACCCATTGGCTCAGCCAATTCTTCCTCAACAACCTTGCCTATTGAAACTTCAAGATTCTTAACAAGTCCAACATCTGTTTTTAACTCGTCAATTTTTACATGAAAGCCCTTTCTACTCAACCACAAGCACAACCCAAGAGTTTTTAAAATTTAAAGCTCTCACAGAGTTATTTTAATCTTTTTCCCAGAAACACACTTTTACATTAAAAGTAATAGAAAAATGTGGGGTGTTGGTGTGTTTAGCGCTTTGCTTCTATTTTGCTTCGAAGTGGCTCCATGCGTAGTTGCCTACGTAATAGATGTACCAGTAGTTGTTTATTGGGCTTGGCAGTTGATTAAAGAA
>JAWCNN010000013.1:0-41334 GCA_038848525.1 Bathyarchaeia archaeon
GGCTCAGGGGTTAAAAATGTAACTCTATGGTATAGCATTGACAACGGAACAACATGGACAACCCTAAACATGACGGAACTCGCAGCCAACACGTTCCAAGCAACCATACCAGGCTATGGAAACTGCACATGGATAACATACAAAATAGTAGCCTACGACAACAACGAAAACATGGCAGTTGCAGATAACAACGGCTACAACTACCGATACCATGTAATACCAGAATTTTCAACAAACATAATAATATTCCTCATGTTAGCTATGCTTACATCAACCTTGACGATTATCATAGAAAGAAAGCTAAAAATCGAACATAACTCCTTTTTTCCATTCCAAAATTTTCCACCCATTATTCGACTTTCCGTTAGTAACGTTTAATAGAAAAATCGGCATAAACTCAGGATAAACTGCTTTTGTATTTTCACTGCGTTTACAACAGTTTAGATGTATCCTTTTTTGGTGGCTAATTCTGCGCTTAGCAAACCGGCGCCAGCAGCGCCCCTTATAGTGTTATGCCCCAAACATAGGTACTTTATTGTTAGTGCTGGGTCTTCTCTTATTCTTCCTACAACTATGCTCATGCCTTTCCCCTCGTCTCTGTCAAGACGTGGTTGCGGTCTGTCAGGTTCATCTCTTACCACTATTGGGTTCGGCGGAGCTGATGGCAACTTAAGCCTTTGCGGTTCACCCTTAAAGCTTCTAAAGGCTTCCATCACTTCGTCAACCATTGGTTTCTTCTCTAATTCGACGAAAACACATTCCATATGTCCATCTTTAACGTCCACGCGGTTGCAGCTTGCGCTTATGACTATGTTTGCTGGTTGCACCTTGTTTCCGTCAAATGTTCCCAAAATCTTCAAAGTTTCCATTCCCAACTTTTCTTCTTCACCAGAAATGTATGGTATTACATTGTCAATTATGCCTAAGGAGGGAACGCCTGGATAACCAGCTCCGCTTAGCGCTTGCATTGTTGAAACAACAACTTTTTTCAAGCCAAACTGCATCAGCGGTTTTAGGCTAATAGCCAACTGTATAGTTGAACAGTTTGGGTCTGTGGATAAGAAACCAGTCCATCCACGCTTTTTCCGCTGAACCTTAATTAGGTCTAGATGATCGGGGTTAACCTCTGGAATCAAAAGCGGAACATCCTCCTCAAGTCTGTGGGCGCTTGCTTTACTGAAAACTGGATATTCACGGGCAAACTCTTCCTCAACTGGTCCAGCCACATTTGATGGCAAAGCGGAAAAAACAAAATCCACATTTCCCGCCTTTTCAACCGATTTGACATCAGTATTTACCACTGTCATTTCGCCGATTTCAGCGGGCATTTCAGACTCCAACACCCAACCGCATGCTTCTCGGTATTTTTTCCCAGCTGAACGCTCAGAAGCCGCAAGCACTTCAATTTCAAACCATGGATGATTGTATAGCAGCTCTATGAATCGTTGTCCAACCATTCCAGTTGCGCCGAGCAAAGCAACTTTACGCTTCATTTAACATGCACCTCCACAATGAAAAAGCATAAAACGTAATTAGCTTTTCGTTTCTAAAACGCATGGTTTTCACCAACTCCGCAAAACTATCATTGTATTAGTGTTCACAACACCCTCCATTCGACGAATCTCCTCAACGGTTTTGTTAACTTCTGCAATGTTCATGGCAGAAATCATAATGGCAATATCATATTCGCCAGTAATCTCGTAAACGCTTTCAACGTTAGGTATTTTCATCAGCATGGCTGAAATTTCCGATGTGGGCATAGAAGGCTTAACCGAAACTAGCGCTATTGCTTCAGCGCCTTCTGCAAGTCCAAGCCTTATCGTAAACCGCTTTACCACACCAGCTTTAACCAAGTCTTTAATTCTTTTTCTGACGGCGCCTTCTGAAAGCCCAACTTTCTTTCCAATTTCACTGTAAGTGGCTCGGGCATCGTGTTTGAGGATTTGGATTATTTTCTTATCAACTTCATCCATTCTCTTTTCCCTTTTTGAACGCTATTAATTTAATGCTTACTTATAAGTTTTTGCGATTTTCGTAAAACAATTACTTAATTACCATTTTTATATACATGATTTTTTCCGAAATTCTTATAAGTTTGACTGATTTTACAATCAAAGTGTGATAAAAAATGTTTAGAGGATGTTACACCGCCCTAATAACTCCAATGCTGAAAAACCATGAAGTGGACTTTGAAGGTTTGAAAGCACTTGTGGATTTCCAAGCGTCACAAGGTATCAGCGGCATTATCGCAGTTGGAACAACAGGGGAAAGCGCAACCCTAACATGGAGCGAACATGACCTTGTAGTAAGGAAAGTTTATGAATTCAGCCCTAAAAAACTGTTTACAATAGCTGGAACGGGAAGCAATTGCCTACGTGAATCCATGGAAAGCACCAAACACGCCTATGAAGCGGGAATCAGAGCGGTTCTGCTGGTTGACCCATACTATAACGGTCCAAGCTCACTTGAGATAAGAAGGGAATACATTGCTCCAATAGCTGAGCACTTCCCAGAAGTTCAAGTCATACCATATATTATCCCTGGAAGAACAGGAACTCAACTTTTACCCCAAGATTTGGCGATACTACATTCGCAGTACAAAAACGTAAACGCCGTAAAAGAGGCAACTGGCGATTTAGCAAACATGAAGTTAACGAGGAAGCTTTGCGGAGAAAATTTTGATATACTGTCCGGCGACGACGACAAAACATTTGAAATTATGGTTGACACAGAAATTAAAGCGTCGGGAGTGATTTCCGTAGTTTCCAACGTGGCACCCGCTGCAGTTCAGGAAATGACAAGCTTAATTTTGGAGGGAAAAATCGAAGAGGCAAAAACTTTATGCGAAAAGTTAAAACCACTCTTTCAAATAGTAACCGTAAAAACAAATGAAACAACAGCGTTTGGAGATGTAGTGGTTAAAGCCAGAAACCCATTACCATACAAAACTTTAATGAACCTTCTTGGAATGCCCGCTGGACCGCTGAGACCACCGCTTGGAAAAATGACAAGAAAAGGTTTAAAAATTGTTTTGGAAGCCGCAAGAACGGTTTATGAGAAAAGCCCAGAAATTCTAAAGCCAGTTGAAGATTTCTTTGATGTTGACCTTTCAGAAAGGCTTTATAACGAAAAGTATTGGGAAGGCTTAACCTATGATTAGGCTTTGTGTTGCAGGCGCAACTGGAAGGATGGGAAGCACCCTAATCGCTGAAGCGCTAAACAAAGGCAGTTTCGAAATAGTCGGCGCAGTAGCCGCCCCAACCGACCCTGGAGTCGGCAAAACCTTGCGCAGTTTGGGAATAGGTAACTTAGACTTGACAGTTGTTGACCCTTCAAGGCTTAGGGAAGCTGTTGAAAACGCAGATGTCTACGTTAGTTTCACCACGCCAGACGCTGAAATGGCAAACCTTCCCAAAGTGGCGGATTTTGGAAAAAGGATTGTTATGGGAACAACGGGATTCACAGACGAACAGATGAACAAGCTTAAATCTTCAGTTTGTTCAAAGGTGCCAGCGGTTTTCGCCCCAAACTTTTCAATAGGCGTAAACTTCACATTAAAAATGCTGAAAGCCATGGAGGTTTTACCTGAAGACTATGAAATTAGCATTGTAGAGGCGCATCACTCCAAAAAGAGGGATGCTCCAAGCGGAACAGCCCTAGCCATAGCCAACCTAATCTCTAAGTTAAGAGGGTATAGAGAAACTGTTTATGGAAGAAGTGGAATTAGCCAAAGAAGACGTGAAGAAATCGAAGTGTTAGCAGTGCGAGGCGGCGGAATTCCAGGAATACATGAAGTGGTGATTGCGGGACCTTACGACATGATAACTATTAAGCATGTTTCGTTTTCCAGAAATGCGTTTGCTCAAGGGGCGCTTTACGCTGTGGAGTGGATAATGAAGCAGACAAAACCTGGCGTTTATTCTATGGACGATGTTTTAGGCGGTGGATAAATTGCCGAAAAGAGTTGTTGTAAAGTTTGGAGGGGCAGAGCTTTCTTCTGGAGAAACTTTTAGAACAGCCGCAGAAATGGTTAAGGATTCTGGTTATGAGGAGATTGTGGTTGTTGTTTCCGCGATGAAGGGTGTAACTGATAACCTTATAAGTTGTATGCCACAGAACGTTGACGATGCAGATTACGCTGATGTAGTAGCTATGGGCGAAAGAACAAGCGCCAGAATCTTCCATTCAGCCCTAAAATCACTTGGCGTTAAATCCGTGTATTTTGACCCGCAACAAGAAAATTGGCCGATAATAACGGATTCCAATTTTCGAGAGGCAAAACCGGACCTTGCGGAAACCCGAAAGAGAGTTAAAGAATATCTTGAGCCGATTTTGGGGAAATGTGTTCCAGTGGTTTGCGGCTTTATTGGAAGGGGTAGGCATAATCACATAACAACGCTTGGCAGAGGTGGAAGCGACATAACCGCAACACTTTTGGGCAACTGCTTGAAAGCCGACGAAGTTATCCTCGTAAAAGACACTGAAGGAGTTTTATCCGCAGACCCAAAACTGGTTCCAAACGCCAAGCCCTTAAAGGAAATTTCCATCGAAGAAATTTTTTCCTTAGCCTACGGCGGAGCAAAAATAATTCATCCAAGAGCTTTAAAATATAAGCTTCCACAACAAAAGTTGAGGGTTGTCTGTTTCTCTAAAAGTTTATCTTCTGGGGGAACAGAAATAACTGGAGTTTTCGGCGCAAACCCCGTGGAAATTAAAAGTTACGGCGGATTGTCCGCTTTAACGCTTGTTGGAGAAATAAAACCTGACGGTTTAAGCAAGGCTTTCTCGGTTCTCAGCGGAAGGGAAATATTTGGCATAAGTACTGGCAGAAAATCAGTGACGATATTCACAAAGATTGAGGATAAGAGGCGGATTGTTCAGCAAATGTGCGATTTGGAATGGTTTAAGGCTGTTAGCCTCCGCGAAAGCGTAAGCGCAATAGAAGCGGTAAACCCAGACTTCATTGATTCTCCTGGTTGGGTGGCAAAAATATCTGGAACGCTTGCTGAGAAGGGAATAAACATTTTGGAAGTTACCACAAGCAAAGCCACAATTAACGTTTTCCTCGACGAAAAAGACTTGGAAAAGGCTTTAAAAACCATAAAAGACATCATAAAGTGAAACCCAATGATTAAAAGTCCTCTAAAAAATGTTAATGGCGAACTTTACATAGAAAATGTTTCAACCCTCAAACTTGCGGAGGAGTTCGGCACACCGCTGTATGTGATGAGTGAAAACAAAATAAGAGAGAATTATAGACGCCTAAAATCGGCTTTCTTGCGCAGTTATGATAGGTTAAGGATTTTGTATTCTGCAAAGGCAAACACGAACATTTCAATCTTGAAAATTCTGGAAAGCGAAGGCGCTGGCGTGGATGCTGTAAGCGCTGGAGAAGTTTACTTGGCGCTTGAAGCTGGCTTCAAACCCAACCAGATATTGTATACTGGCGTGAACGTTGGAGATGAAGAATTAAAGTTTGTGATGGACAAGAAAATCACCGTTAACGTTGATTCGCTGTCGCAACTTGAAAGGCTGTTGAGGATTGGCGTTCCACAAATGCTTTCTGTGAGGATAAACACGGAATTCGGCGCTGGACACCATGAATATGTGGTTACGGCGGGCAAAATAACCAAGTTCGGATTACATGAAGAAGACGCTGTGAAAGCCTACGAAATGGCGAAGGAGGCAAGCGTTGAAAATTTTGGGATACACATGCACATCGGCTCTGGAATAATGGATGTAAACCCAATGCTTCAAGCAACTGAAAAACTGATTGAAACCGCACAGAGAATACATGAAAAGTTGAAGATAAACTTTGAATTCGTAGATTTAGGCGGGGGAATAGGTGTTCCCTACAAACCAGAGGAACGGGAGGTTAACGTGCAACTTTTCGCTGATAGGCTGACGGGCTTGTTTAAAGAGAAAATAAACAAGTATTCGTTGGGAAAGCCTGAACTTTGGCTTGAACCTGGCAGGTACATGGTGGCTGAAGCTGGAATTTTGCTGACAAGAGTTAACACAGTAAAACATACGCCTTACAGAAATTTTGTCGGCGTTGACGCCGGCTTCAACACGCTCATAAGACCCACAATGTATGGCGCTTATCATCACATACTCGTCGCAAACAAATTAGGCGCAGAGCCAACTGAAACATACGATGTTGTTGGTCCACTTTGCGAGTCAGGAGACGTATTGGCTAAACAGCGCTTACTGCCGAAAATATCGGAGGGTGATTTATTGGCTGTTTTGAATGCTGGTGCATACGGTTTTTCTATGAGTTCACAGTACAATTCAAGACCGAGACCAGCCGAAGTTCTAGTGAGAAACAGCCAATACACGCTTATAAGGGAGCGAGAAACCATCCAAGACTTAATCCAAAAGCAGAGGATAGCTGAATGGCTGAAATAGAATTTTGGAAGATGCATGGACTTGGAAACGATTACATAGTAATGGACAACAGAAACCAACAAATAAAGGAGAAGGCTTTAGCGGTTTTAGCCAAAAAACTGTGTGAGAGAAGGTTCGGCATAGGCGCTGATGGGCTTCTCCTAGTTTACAACTCTGGAATAGCGGATGTAAAAATGCGAATTTTCAATGCTGATGGAACAGAAGCAGAAATGTGCGGGAACGGAATAAGATGCCTCGCAAAATTCTGTTTCGAAAACAAAATTGTAAATAAAGAATTTGTTACTGTAGAAACTTTAGCGGGCATCAGAGAAGTGCAACTCCACATTGAAGGGAATAGCGTTGACTCTGTTAGGGTGAACATGGGCTTGCCGCAGTTTGAGAGGGAGAAAATACCAATGGTTGGAAGGGGAACGTTCATCAATCAACCATTAAACGTTGATGGAAAAGAATTTTTGGCTACAGCCCTTTCAATAGGTAATCCGCACTGCGTAATATTCGTTGACGAAGTAAGCAAATATCCAGTAGAAGCAGTTGGACCAAAAACAGAAAGGCATAGGCTATTCCCAAACAGAACAAACGTGGAATTCGTCCAAATTCTCTCCAAAGACGAGTTGCGTGTGAGAACTTGGGAACGTGGAGTGGGCGAAACCTTGGCTTGCGGAACCGGAGCCTGCGCAAGCGTGGTAGCCGCAAACATTCTTGGGAAAATAGGCAACAAAGCAACAGTGCACCTTTTAGGGGGCGATTTAGAAATTGAATATACAAATGGTGTTGTGTTTATGAAGGGTTCAGCGGAAAAAGTTTTTGAAGGACGAATTAATTCCCTTTAAGGTGAAAATTTTGGAATTCAAAATTTCAAAAAAGTTGGAGATGCTTCCGCCGTATTTATTTGCTGAAATAGAAGAGATAATCAAGAAAAAACAGCGGGCAGGCGCTGATTTAATATCGCTTAGCATTGGAGACCCGGACATACCACCGCCAGAATTTATTCTCGAATCCCTCAAAGAGGAAGTGGGCAAACCAGAAAATCATGGGTACTCCTTCAGCAAAGGCGAATACGAGTTTAGGCTGGCTGTTTCAAACTGGTACAAAAAAAGGTTTAACGTGTATGTAGACACAGAGGAAGAGGTAATTGCGCTTATAGGCTCAAAAGAGGGTTTATGCAACATTGCAAGAGCATTCATAAACGATGGAGACCGCGTTTTGGTTCCAGACCCGGCTTATCCAGCTTACGCCTACGGCGGTGCAGTTTTAAGCGGCGGCGTGCCAGTTCCAGTGCCGCTTCTTGAAGAAAACAATTTTCTGCCAGACTTGGAAAAGGTGGACGCAAAAGGAGTGAAAATGTTGTATCTTAACTATCCAAACAACCCCACAAGCGCAGTGGTAACCATTAAAGAGCTTGAGGAGTTTGTGGATTTCGCTTTAGACAACAAAATAATCCTCTGTTACGACAATGCCTATTCCGAATTAACATTTGGCGATTACCGTGCGCCGAGCATAATGCAAATCGAAAAAGCCAGAGAAATAGCCATTGAAATACATTCATGCTCGAAAACTTTCAGCATGACCGGCGACAGAATCGCCTTCGCCGTTGGCAACAAACAATTGATAAATGGGCTTTTGAAGGTTAAGTCGCAAGTGGATTCTGGACCGCCAAAATACGTGCAAAAAGTAGCCTCAAAAGCCTTAAGAACGTATACTGGAACGGAGCCGCCAACATACATCAAAGAAAGAAACAAAATTTACGAGAGAAGAGCTGAATTGCTTGTTGAAGAGTTAAACGCCATGGGATTTAAATGTCGAATGCCAAAAGCAACATTTTACGTTTGGACTAAATGCGGCATAAGCTCCATGCAGTTTGTTAAGCTTATGCTAAACGTGAATGTTGTGGCAACACCCGGCGTTGGATTCGGCGAGTACGGCGAAGGCTACATACGCTTTGCAGTCACTTGCCCAGAAGAAAAGATTAAAGAGGCATGTGAACGGTTAAAAACTATTATTCGTTAATATTCAGCGTATTTTGTGTCATTCGCCTTTGGATATGAACCCAAAATTTTAACGAAAACCGCCTTATCCCTCAATTTTTCCAAGGCTTCTGCGCATTTCGGCTCGCTTTGATGTCCTTCAAAGTCAAGGTAGAAATTGTATTCCCATGGTCTGCGTTTTGTTGGTCTAGACTCTATTTTGGTTAGGTTAATCTCTCTAATTGCAAATTCTTCCAAAGCCTTGTAAAGCGCTCCGGGAAAATGCTTAACCGCGAAAATTATTGAGGTTTTATCATTCTCAGATGGAGCAGCATCCTCTTTTGAGAGGACGAAAAAGCGGGTGTAATTGTCCGGGTTATCCGATATGTTTCTTGCCAAAATTTTCATTCCGTAAATTTTGGCGGCTCTTTCGCTGGCAACAGCCGCAGCGTCCTTAACTCCTTTTTCCTTTATGAGTTTGACGCTTCCAGCAGTGTCGTATGTGGAGAGTAATTCGCATCCCAGCTTTTCCAAAAAGTTTGTGCATTGGGCTAATGCTTGGGGGTGCGAATAAACAACCTTTATGGAATCCAGTGTAGCGCCGTAATTTGCGAGTAGGCAATGGTCTATTTTGAGGATTACTTCCCCGCAAACTTTTAGGTTATACTCCAAAAATAAATCGTAAACTTGGTTTACGCTTCCCTCAATCGAGTTTTCCACTGGAACAACGCCATAATCCGCTTCGCCCATTTCAACGCTTCTAAAAACGTCTGAGAAACGCTTGCAAGGTATAACTTGCACTTCAGAACCGAAATGTTTGTAAACAGCCATTTCACTGTAAGCGCCTATCTCGCCTTGAAACACAACCTTTAAAGATTTAGGTTTTTTCAAGTTAAACACCTTTGATGGCTAAGATTGTCTGAATACTGCGCCTTCATCCGCCGACCCCACAAGGCAACTATACCTTTGCAAGTAACCCCAATTAGTTTTTGGAGGTTTAGGCTTCCACTCAGCAAGACGCCTTTTCAATTCATCCTCGTCTAATTTAACGTCCAACTTTCGCTTTGGAATGTCAATCACTATGGTGTCGCCGTTTTTTAAGGCGGCTATTGGACCGCCTTCCGCAGCTTCAGGCGAAACATGACCTATGCATGGGCCTCTTGTGGCTCCTGAAAACCGTCCATCGGTGATTAGGGCAACTGACTCGTTTAAGCCCATTCCAGCTATGGCGGCTGTTGGAGAAAGCATTTCACGCATTCCAGGACCGCCCTTCGGACCTTCATAGCGAATCACGATAACGTCGCCCTCAACTATTTTTCCATTTAAAATGGCTTCCATAGCCTCATCCTCTGAATCGTAAACTTTTGCTGGACCTTCATGGCGCATTATCTTCGGCGAAACCGCCGTGGCTTTGACAACAGCCCCTTTTGGAGCTAAATTTCCCGTGAGTATCGCCACTCCGCCTTCCTTGTGAACTGGGTTGTCTAATGGTCTGATGACTTGCCTATCATAAACCACAGCATCTTTAATATTTTCCGCAACGGTTTTTCCAGTTACGGTAATCGCATTTAAATGTAGGAACTGGCTTAACTCCTTCATTAAGGCTGGGATTCCACCCGCCTCGTCTAATTCTTGAAGGTCGTATGGTCCAGACGGACGCATATCGCATAAATGCGGTATTTTTCTGCTTAACTCGTCGAAGAGGCTAAGCGGCAAATCCACGCCTGCTTCGTTGGCTATGGCTTTTAGATGTAATACTGCGTTTGTTGAACCTCCAACAGCCAAATCCACCATTATGGCATTTTCAAAAGCTTCAACGGTCATAATGTCACGTGGTTTAAGGTCCTTTTTTACTAACTCCACTATTTTTTCCCCGCTTTTTCTGGCTATCCGCAGTTTGGCAGAGGAAACCGCAAGTGAAGTGGCACATCCAGGCAGGGACATGCCCATAGCCTCAACTATACAAGCCATCGTGTTGGCAGTATACATGCCATTACATGACCCGCAAGCTGGAAAAGCCCTATCCTCAAAAATTTTTAGGGTTTCCATACTGGTTTTTCCAGCTGTAACTTCGCCGACAGCCTCAAAAATTGAAGTGACATCCACTTTTTTCCCTTTAAATTTTCCAGAAAGCATTGGTCCTCCAGTAACAACTATTGCGGGTATGTTTATTCTGGCTGCCGCCATTAGCATGCCCGGCGTGATTTTGTCGCAGTTTGTTACCAGTACCATTCCGTCGAATTGGTGAGCTTGAACCATAACTTCGATGGAATCCGCTATGAGTTCCCGTGATGGAAGGGAATAATGCATTCCAATGTGTCCCATTACTAGCCCATCACAAATGGCTATTGTATTAAATTCTAATGGTGCTCCGCCAGCCGCTTGAACGCCATATTTGATGTGTTCCGCTATTTGGCGAAGGTGCATGTGTCCGGGCACCACTTCAGAGAAACTGTTGACTACGGCTATGAAGGGCTTTTCAAAGTCATTTTCCGTTAAACCCAAACATTTTAGTATAGCTCTATGAGGCGCACGTGCCAACCCACTTTTTACAGCATCGCTTCTCAAGTTTTCCACACACTTTTAGGCTTATTTAGAATACTACATAGAAAAGCTTTAATATAATGTATACTCTTTCTTTTGGTGCGAGGGTTAAAAATGGGGAATTGCTTTATCGAATAACTTCGCTGAAAAACCTAGAATTTTTGATACAACCCTAAGAGACGGTGAACAAACACCTGGAGTTTCTCTAACGCCCAAGGAAAAGTTGGAAATAGCCAAGAAACTAGATGCTCTTGGAGTGGACGCAATCGAAGCGGGTTTCGCCGCAGCTTCAAAAGGAGAGCTTGAAGCAATAAAGCTGATTGCAAAGGAAAAGCTCAAGGCGGATGTTTTTAGCTTTGCAAGAGGAGTGAAAAGCGACATTGACGCCGTTGCAGAAAGCGATGCAAACGCTGTTTTCTTGGTTATTCCAGCCTCAGACCTACACATCAAATGCAAGCTTGGAAAAACACGAAAAGAAATTTTAAAAATAACTGAAGAATGCATCCAATATGCCAAGGACCACGGCTTAAAAGTTGAGTTTGGACCCGAAGACGCCACTAGAAGCGACAACATCTTTCTAAAAGAGCTCATCGCCACAAGCGTCAACGCTGGCGCAGACATAATAGCTCCATGCGACACCGTTGGAATATTAACTCCAGAAAAGGCATATGCCTTCTTCTCAGATTTAATAAAAGAGTTTCCAAACGTTCCATTCAGCGTCCATTGCCACGACGATTTTGGAATGGCTGTGGCGAATTCAATAGCTGCTTTAAGGGCTGGAGCAAAAGAGGTTCATGCAACTATGAATGGCTTAGGCGAAAGGGCTGGAAACGCCGCCTTAGAGGAGATAGCCGTAACTTTAAAACTTCTCTATAACGTGGAAACATCCATCAAGTTGGATTTGCTCTATGAAACTTCAATGTTCGTTTCCAGATTAACTGGAACCCCAGTTCAGCCTAACAAGGCTGTTATAGGCGAAAACGCTTTTGCACATGAGTCGGGCATTCATACACACGCCATTTTGAAGGAACCATTAACCTACGAGCCGATTCCACCAGAACTTGTTGGGCGCACAAGAAGGCTTGTTGTCGGCAAACATGCAGGCTCTAAAGGGATAAAAGCTGTTCTTAATGAGATGGGCTTATATCCAGACGAAAAGCAGTTGAAAGACGTATTTCTAAAGGTTAAAATGTTGGGGGACAAAGGCAAGAAAGTAACAGACACGGACTTAAGAGCGATAGCAGAATCGGTTATGGGACTTCCAAAGCATAGACCATTCAAACTTGAAGAGTTAACGGTTGTCACTGGAAACAGAGTAACGCCCACGGCTTCGGTTAAACTTAAAGTGAGAGGCGAAACCGTCATGGGCGCAGCCACAGGCATTGGACCAGTAGATGCAGCAATCAATGCCGTTCGAAAGGCAATTTCAGCAGTTGAACCCATAAGGCTTGATGAATACCATGTAAAATCAATCACCGGCGGAACAAACGCTGTGGTTGAAGTTGCCGTACGCCTAAGTAAAGGGGACAAAACAGCAGCCGCCTTGGGAATTCACGGCGACATAGTGATGGCGAGCATAGAAGCTATGCTGAACGGAATGAACTTTTTACTAACAAGCCCAGAAAATAAAAAGGACACGCATAAAGTTTAAAAGGAACGTTTCAATACTAAACATGAAACAGCGAGGGAAAACAAGCGTGGAAAAAGGAAACGTAACAGCAAAATATGCAGTACTTAAAAGGAGGAGCTGAGATGAGGGATTGCGTTCTCGAGAAGCGTTGCTTTGTCCATACCCCAAACTAAGCCAAAACACTTCATCAAATACACGAAGGCTTTGCCGTTAGCTTTTAATGAAATTTTCAGTAAAACTCCGTTTCTATATTTCATTTTCAAGGAGGAAAGAGTATGGTAGTTATGACTGGAGCTGAAGCCTTAATAAAAGCTTTGAAGGAGCAGAAGGTGGAAACGATTTTCGGAATACCTGGAGGAGCCATGCTCAATGTTTATGATGCGCTTTATGATTCGGATATTAGGCATATTTTGATGAGGCATGAGCAGTGCGCTGCGCATGCAGCAGATGGATATGCACGTGCAAGCGGACGTGTCGGCGTTTGCATGGCAACTTCTGGACCAGGCGCAACAAACCTTGTGACTGGAATAGCCAATGCTTACATGGATTCTTCTCCAATAGTTGCTTTTACGGGGCAAGTTCCAAGGCGTTATATAGGCAAGGATGCCTTCCAAGAGGCAGACATCATTGGCATAACAAACCCAATAACTAAGCATAATTTTCAAGTGGAAAATCCAGCGGAAATACCATTAATAGTTAAAAAAGCTTTTTACCTAGCGTCTTCGGGAAGACCTGGACCCGTTTTAGTAGATATTCCAAGAAACGTCCAAATAGAATCGGCAGAAATGAACTTTGAAGGCAAAATTGAGATTTTAGGCTACCGCATCAATTATGACCCGCATCCATTACAGGTTAAGAAAGCCGTTGATTTGCTTGTTAAAGCTGAAAAGCCGATGATAATTGCTGGAGGAGGCGTCATAACCTCAAACGCCTCAAAAGAGCTCATCACTGTTGCAGAGCTTCTTTTGGCGCCCGTCGCAACCACCCTAATGGGTAAAGGGGCTATTCCAGAAAATCATCCATTGGCAACTGGCATGATAGGTATGCACGGCACGGTTGCGTCGAACCGTTTGATTCAGGAGGCAGATGTTATACTTGCGGTGGGCATGAGGTTTTCAGACAGGTCAACAGGCGCAATAGAAGAGTTTTGTCCCGACGCCAAAAAGATACATGTTGACATAGATTCGGCGGAGATAGGGAAAAACGTTGAGGTGGACATGCCAATAGTGGCAGACGCAAAACGGGCGTTAAATGAAATTTACAATTTGCTTCAGAAAAAATTTGAGAAGAAAGAACGTTCAGTTTGGATGAAAAAACTCAAAGAATTTAAGGACCAACTAGAAGAAAAAGCCAACAACACTGAAGAGTTGAAACCGCCGAGGCTTTTGGTTGAAGCCCGCAAGCTGCTTCCAGAAAACGCCATTATAACAACGGAAGTGGGTCAAAATCAGATGTGGGCTGCGCTTTATTTGAAGGCTTACAAGCCGAGAACTTTCATTTCTTCTGGCGGATTGGGAACCATGGGCTTCGGATTTCCAGCCTCTCTAGGAGCAAAAGTAGCTTGTCCAGAAGTGCCAGTGGTTGACATTGCCGGCGACGGAAGTTTCATAATGACTGAACAAGACCTCGCCGCTTCAGTTATCGAAAAAATCCCAGTTACTGTTGTTATCCTAAACAATTGCGTGTTGGGCATGGTAGCTCAATGGCAAAGATTATTCTATAAAAGACGGTACTGTGCAGTTAACTTATGCAAATGCCCTGACTTCGTGAAATTAGCTGAGGCTTACGGCGCTCAAGGCTTTCGTGCACAATCAATCCAAGAGTTTTCTTCAGCTTTGAAAAAAGCTCTCAAAAGCGATGTCACAACAGTTATAGATGTGCCGATAAACCCTGAAGAAGACGTTTTCCCAATGGTTCCAGCTGGAAAAGGATTAAGAGAGATGATGTGGGAGTGAAAGAGCATGGAAGCTAAAAATGTTGGGCAAAGCTATGTTATTGCGGCGATTGTTGAGCATAGACCCGGCGTGCTTTTCAGAATTTCAAACATGTTTAGGAGAAGGGGTTTCAACATTCAAAGCATATCTGTTGGACCAACCGAGAAAAAGGAGTTTGCAAGGGTAACCATAACCGTTGATGGCGATGAAAGACTCGTGGAGCAAATTGTTAAACAACTGAACAAGCTTATTGAAGTAATCAAAGTAAGCATACTAAACCCCAAAAGCACGGTTGCCCGAGAACTTGCCCTAATAAAAGTTAACGCTCCAGATTACAAGGCTAAATCAGACATAATCAACTATGCAGAAATCTTCAAGGGTCACATAGTGGATGTTTCGCATAAATCCTTAATTGTTGAGGTTACGGGCGACCCAGACAAGGTGGATGCCTTCATAAACATCGTAAAGCCTTATGGAATTAAGGAAATTGCCAGAACGGGAATAACAGCCCTATCCAGAGGAGCAGAGTCAGTAAACGAAAAAATTAGAGGAGGAAGTGAATAGTATGAAAAAAGTGTATTTTGATTCAGATGCTAGTCTAAACCCGTTAAAAGGTAAAACCTTAGCCATAATAGGTTACGGAATCCAAGGGGAAGCCCAAGCGAAAAATCTGAGAGATTCGGGCTTAAACGTTATAGTTGGACTTAGAAAAGAAGGGCAATCATGGGGCAAAGCGGAAAAGGACGAGTTTAAAGTTTACCCAATTTCGGAAGCCACTAAAAAAGGCGATATAATATTCATTTTGATTCCAGACATGGCGCAACCAGAAGTTTACAAAGAATCAATAGCGCCCTATTTAACAGAGGGAAAAACCCTGGACTTTGCACACGGCTTCAACATACATTTTAAACAGATAGTTCCACCCAAAAACGTTGATGTTATCATGGTTGCACCCAAAAGCCCAGGAGCAAGGCTTAGAGAAACTTACATGGACGGTTTCGGCGTACCAGCGTTAATAGCAGTTTACCAAGATTATAGTGGACACGCCAAAGAGACGGCATTAGCCATTTCGAAAGCGCTTGGATGCACGAGAGCGGGCGTTTTAGAAACAACGTTTAAGGATGAAACTGAAAGCGACTTGATAGGCGAACAAACAGTACTCGTCGGAGGGCTAATTGAACTCATAAAAAACGGATTCGAAGTTCTCGTGGAAACTGGCTATCCGCCGGAACTAGCCTACTTCGAAGCTTGCAACGAAGCAAAACTGATAATGGATTTGATTTATCAGCGGGGAATAACTGGAATGTTAAAGGCTGTTTCAGACACCGCCAAATACGGCGGTTTAACAGTTGGACCCAAAATCATAGACGCACATGTTAAAGAAAACATGAAAAAAGCTGTGGAAAACGTTAAAAGCGGAAAATTCGCCGAGGAATGGATAAACGAGCATAAAAAAGGCGAGAAAAAACTGAAAGCGTTAATGCAGGAAATCGAAAAACACGAGCTTGAACGCACTGGCAGATTCATAAGAAAAATGGCGGGCATAGAAAAGTAACGGAAAATTTTCGGAGGAAAAACAGCGCGTGAACATTTGCGAAAAAATTTTGGCGAAAGCCTCTGGAAAAAAGGCGGTCAGCCCAGGCGAAATTGTAGAAGCTAAAGTTGACATGGCAATGATAAACGAGATAACTGGACCATTGGCTGTTGAAGCCTTCCACAAAATCGGCGTGGAAAAAGTTTGGGACAACAAACGCATAATAATGGTTTTAGACCATCAAATCCCAGCGGACTCGGTTAAATCCGCTGAGCTGCACAGAATCATGAGGGAATTCGCAAAAGAACAGAAAATCAAGTATTTTTATGATGTGGGCTTTGGCGGAGTATGCCACCAAGTCATGGTTGAAAAAGGACACGTAAAACCAGGCGAACTAATCGTTGGAGCGGATTCGCACACTTGCACTTACGGCGCTTTAGGCGCCTTCGGAACTGGAATAGGCTCAACGGAAACGGCTGCGGTTTTTGCAACTGGCAAAATATGGCTTAAAGTTCCAGAAACAATAAAAATAAATGTCATGGGCGAATTACAAAGATTTGTTACGGCTAAAGACTTAATCCTGCACATTATCGGTCAAATAGGCGCTGACGGCGCCATTTACAAGGCTATGGAATTCTGTGGACCAACAATTGAACGTTTAAGCATTAGCGAAAGAATGACTGTTTGCAATATGGCTGTTGAAGCTGGGGCGAAAACTGGAATTGTCAACCCAGACGAAACCACAATAGCCTACGTTAAGAATAGGACAAATGCGCCTTTCAATCCTTTAATAAGTGATTCCGACGCCAAATATGAGCGAATTATTGACGTAAATGTCGGCGGGTTGGAGCCGCAGGTTGCGTGTCCCAATTCTGTGGACAATGTCAAATCAGTTTCAGAGGTTGAAGGTGTGCCGATTAACCAAGCGTTTATCGGCTCGTGCACTAACGGCAGAATTGAAGATTTGCGGTTAGCAGCAGAAATTATTAAAGGCAGAAAAGTCGGCGGTGGCGTGCGGTTGCTTGTAACTCCAGCTTCACAAGAAGTTTACTTAGAAGCTTTAAAGGAAGGCTTATTGGAAATGTTTGCGGAAGCAGGCGCATGCATTTGTAACCCAACTTGTGGAGCATGCTTCGGCGGACACATGGGTTTGCTTGCCGATGGCGAAATTTGCATAAGCTCTTCAAACAGAAACTTCATTGGGCGAATGGGAAGTCCAAAAGCCAAAATATATTTGGCTTCTCCAGCCACGGTTGCCGCCTCAGCAGTGAAAGGCGAAATAACTGACCCTAGGAGGCTAATGTAGAATGGAGGTTAAGGGCAAAGCCATAATCTTCGGAGATAATGTGAATACTGACGTGATTATTCCAAGCAAATATTTAACTTTGCTTGACCCAGACGAGTTGGCAAAACACGCCATGGAAGGTTTAGACCCGACATTTCCAGCCAAAGCCCGTGAAGGCGTAGTGATAGTTGCTGGGAAAAATTTCGGTTGCGGTTCAAGCCGTGAACAGGCGCCAATAGCCCTAAAAAACGCTGGCGTAAAATGCATCGTCGCCCAATCTTTTGCTCGCATTTTTTACAGAAACGCCATAAACATTGGTTTGCCAGCCCTTGAATGCGCTTCCATTCCAGAAAAAACAAGCGGGGGAGACCAACTTCACATAAACTTGGCTAATGGAGAAATAACAAACCTAACAAAAAATCTAAGGTTTCAAGCGTCTAGGCTTCCAAGCTTCATTTTGGAAATCATCAGCGCTGGCGGTTTAATAGAACACTTAAAAAAGAGGTTGAAAATACATGGGCAGCTATAAAATTGCTGTAATTCCCGGCGATGGGGTTGGTCCAGAACTTACAGAGGCAACACTGAAAGTTTTAGACGCAGTGAAAGAAACGTTCAATTTAGATTTTGAATATGTATTTTTGGAGGCTGGCGACTCGTGTTTTGAAAAGAAAGGCGTGGCGCTTCCAGAAGAAACCGTTGAAGCCATAAAAAACGCTCATGTTTGCCTAAAGGGGCCTGTGGGCGAAACCGCTGCGGATGTTGTTGTGAAGCTTAGAATAATGTTTGACTTGTATGCAAATATACGCCCAGTGAAATCCTATTCTGGAACATCCTGTCTAAGAAACGACATAGACTTGGTTATTGTTAGGGAAAACACCGAAGATGTTTACAAGGGATTGGAGTTTATGCTTGACGAGGACGTGGCTGTAGCCCTAAGAGTCATAACGCGAAAGGGATGTGAAAGGATAGCCAGGAAAGCCTTCAACATGGCTAGATTGAGGAATAAGAAGCGCAGCGTAACGGCTGTTCATAAGGCGAATGTGATGAGGAAAACCTGTGGGCTATTCGCCGAAGTTTGTAGAAAAGTAGCCAAAGAATACATGGACATTTCATTCAGTGAACAGTATGTGGATGCAGCGGCGATGAGGCTGATTAAAGAACCGCAAAATTACGATGTGATAGTTACGACAAACATGTTCGGCGACATACTTTCAGATGAAGCCGCCCAGCTTGTTGGAGGGTTGGGAATGGCTCCGGGCGGAAACATCGGCGACAACTACGCAATTTTCGAACCCATACATGGAGCAGCGCCTACACGTATTGGAAAGCACACGGCTAATCCATGCTCGATGATTTTGGCTTCTAAAATGATGCTTGAATGGCTAGGCGAAAAATATGGAGATAAAAACTGTTTAGGCGCCTCTGAGGCAATTGACATTGGCATTTCAGAAGTTCTACGAAAAGGCTTGGCAATTCCGGACTTCGGCGGTGCATTAACCACCATAGAAATGGGCGAGGCAATAGCCAAAGAAATTAAAAAATTGATATTTAAAAGGTGATTTGAAAATGGAGTATGTAAGAATTTTTGACACAACCTTGAGGGATGGAGAACAAACTCCTGGAGTTTCTCTTACGCCAGAGGAGAAAATGGAATTAGCCATGCAACTTGACAGGCTCGGCGTGGATGCAATCGAAGTTGGTTTTCCATCCGCTTCAGAGGGCGAAATGAAAGCTGTTAAAAGCATAGCGAAGGCAGGCTTAAAGGCGGAGATTTGTGCGCTTACCAGAGTTTTGAAAAGCGATATAGACGCTGCAATGGCATGTGAAGTTAATTCGATTCATACGTTTGTTCCAACGTCAGATGTCCAGATAAAATATGTTTTAAATGAAACTCGAGAGCAAGTGTTAAAGGAAACTGAAGAGGCTATTCAATACATTAAGGCGCATGGGTTTATTTGCGAGTTTTCGCCGATGGATGCCACCCGCACAGAACTTGAATATCTCAAGAAAGTGTGCGCTGTTGCGCAGGAAGCCGGAGCGGATAGGATAAACATACCAGACACTGTTGGAATTATGAATCCAATGTCAATGAGAAACTTCATAAGCGAGTTGAAAAAGACGATTAAGGCTCCCATAAGCGTTCATTGCCACAACGATTTCGGATTAGCCGTTGCAAACTCCCTAGCGGGAGTTGAAGGCGGTGCAACTCAAGTTCACGTTACAGTGAACGGTTTAGGCGAAAGGGCTGGAAACGCAGCGCTGGAAGAGGTTGTGATGGCGCTTCACACAATCTACAAAAAGAAGACAAGAATTAACACTAGGCTTCTTTATGAAACTTCGAAGCTTGTTTCGCGCTTAACGGGGATTATGCTTCAACCCAACAAGGCGATTGTAGGCGAAAACGCTTTCGCACATGAATCGGGCATACACTCAAAAGGGGTTGTGATGAAACCCGAAACTTTCGAGCCTATAAAACCCGAGTTGGTGGGCAGAAAAAGAAAGTTGGTAGCTGGCAAACTTGCTGGGAGGCATGGAATAAAGGCTGAGCTTGCCGAGGCGGGGATACATCCCGCAGAAGAGCAACTAAAAGAAATTTTGAAACGTGTAAAGGAGTTAGGCGACAGGGGAAAAATGGTCACAGACGCCGACTTAATAGCCATTGCAAGGTCAATTATTGGAATGCCTGAAAAGAAAATTGTTGACCTAACAGACTTTGCAGTTGTAACTGGAAGCGGCATAACGCCGATGGCTTCAATAAAACTCACAATTGACGGGAAAGAATACATGAGCGCCGAAACAGGAGTCGGTCCAGTGGACGCTGCCATAAAAGCCATACAAAAAATTACAAACGAACTGGTTAAAGCAAAACTAACAGAGTATAGGCTTGAAGCCCTAACTGGAGGTTCAGACGCAGTCGCTGAAGTCATAATAAAAGTTGAAGATAAAAGTGGCAATATAGTTTCAGCAAGAGGCGCAGCTGAAGACATAGTTAAAGCAAGCGTAGAAGCCCTAATAAACGGAATAAACAAACTACTAAGCAAAAAATCAAACTAATCCATCCGAGTTTATCAAAAACCAACTCCAAATGTCGTCGTCCGTGATTCTCCATCTCAGACGACACCTAAACAGCAACCCTTAACAGTTCAAACCAAATGTTGTTGTTTAATTTTTCCTTCCCACAACAACATTTAAACCAAGTTTTCCTTCCCGCAAATTCCACAACAAAGCAACATACTTAATCAGTCAACAAGAATTTTGTTACCGTCAAGTTCATAGGGAAAAACAACAAATAATAAACGCAGAAGGTTAGAAGGCATGAAACTTTCGCATGTGGAGGCTATTGCACCAGCCACTTCAGCAAACCTCGGCGCCGGATTCGACGTTTTAGGCGTTGCATTAAACATTTTATTCGACAAAGTTTCCGTTGACGTAACAGCCGAGACCAATATTAAAATTTACGTCAAAGGAAAAGGCGCCCAGTTTATTCCCACAGACCCCAACAAGAACACCGCTGGCATAGTCGCCAAAGCTTTGCTGGATTATTCCAGCGAAAAATGTGGATTAACCATAAACATCGAAAAGGGAATAAGACCTGGAAGCGGTTTAGGCAGCAGCGCAGCAAGCGCCGCAGCAACAGCCCTAGCCGTAAATGAGGCTTTACAGTTGGGCTTTTCCAGAAACGAACTCATAAAATTTGCCGCTTTAGGCGAAAAGGCATCTGCAGGCGCTCCACACGCAGACAACGTTTCAGCAGCGCTACTAGGATTCTTCACCGCAATAATTTCGCATGACCCACTTGAAGTTATACAGCTTCCCGCACCCAACAACGCCAAATTCATCATAACCCTTCCAGAAATGGTTTTAAGCACGTCTTTAGCCCGTTCAGTCTTGCCCGAACACGTAAAACGCTCAGACGCAATCTACAACGTTGCGCATGTATGCGCATTCATAGCCGGCGTCGCCACGGGCGACATAGCCCTAATGGGAAAGGGCATGAAAGACCTAATCGCCGAACCGTATAGGGCCAAGCTGATTCCAGGTTTAGCCGACGTGAAGAAAAACGCCGTTGAAGCCGGAGCAGAAGGCGTCACAATAAGCGGTGCCGGTCCAGCCATAATCGCCCTAATAGACTCGGAAAAGCAAGTGGAGAAACAAGTTATGAAAGCCATGAAGGAAGGCTTTGAAAAAAACGGAATAAAATGCGAAGTCATGCTTGCAAGTCCCGGTCCAGGAGCAAAAATTGTCGGGAGCGAATAAAATGACCTTAAAATGTATAAACTGCAGAGAAGAATATCCACAGACAAAAATAATTTATAAATGCGCAAAATGCGGCGATTTGCTGGAAGTTAAACTCAACCAAAAAAAGCTTAAAGAAAAACTGAAGGGAGAAAAGTGGAAGCAAAGACCATTATCAGTTTGGAAATACAAGGAGTTTCTGCCAATCACCAATGAAACAAAAATTGTAACTCTGCAGGAGGGAGGCACACCGCTTTACAAGTGCGAAAGATTAGCGGAAAAACTTGGAATAAAAAATTTATATGTGAAAAACGAGGGGGCAAACCCAACAGGCTCTTTCAAGGATAGAGGAATGACCGTAGGCGTTTCCAAAGCCCTAGAGTTAAAAGCAAAAACCGTTGTTTGCGCCTCAACTGGCAACACGTCAGCTTCTTTGGCGGCTTATGCAGCAAAAGCCAACCTAAACTGTATAGTGCTTATTCCAGCTGGAAAAATAGCCCTTGGAAAACTTGCACAGTCAATGATGTACGGAGCAAAAGTTATAGCCGTCAAAGACAATTTTGACGCTGCGCTTAAAATGGTTGTGGAAGCAAGCGAAAAACTCGGCTTGTATTTGCTTAATTCCATAAATCCGTTCAGAATAGAGGGACAGAAAACCGCAGCGTTCGAAATCTGCGACCAACTTGGATGGCAAACTCCAGATTGGCTTGTAATACCAGTTGGAAACGCTGGAAACATAACCGCCTATTGGAAAGGCTTCACAGAATTCAACGCCTTGGGAATTGTGGATTCACTGCCGAAAATGGTTGGCGTACAAGCGGTCGAAGCCAGCCCAATCGCAAAAGCCTTCATAACAAAAAGCGAAACAATAGAGCCAGTGAAAAATCCAGAAACAATCGCCACAGCCATCCGCATAGGCAATCCAGTCAGCTGGAAAAGAGCATTAAAAGCCATACAAGAATCAGAAGGAACAGCCAAAACAGTAACAGACGAAGAAATCATCCAAGCGCAGAAGCTTCTAGCAAGAACAGAAGGCATATTCGTCGAACCAGCAAGTGCAGCAAGCATAGCCGGACTGAAAAAGCTGGTGGAAAACGGCGAAGTTGACAGGGATGAAACTATCGTTTGTGTAGCCACTGGACATGGACTGAAAGACCCAGAAACCACAATAAAAGCATGCGAAAAAATAATAGAAATCGAACCCAACCTAGAAATCCTAAAAAACACATTAAAACTTTAGCCAATCTAACCTATGGAAGAAATAACACATTCTGATACCTTTTTTCTTTACTGAGAGTCTTATGTTGGTAATATTCACTTCCATTTACGTCGATTTTTATCATATCAACTTTTCTGACTTTCAAGTGTTCTATGATGTTGTCTAACATGTCAACCTCAACTTTTATCTCAGTTGATTCTTTGACAAGTTCAGTTTTTGCTGAGAAGTCATATTTCCTTAAAAACCCTGCTCCAGAATAATCACTACATGCTTTCTCTATTACTTTTACATTTTTGAAACCGTTAATTCTGACGTTTAGCTTTAAATTTTTAACGTTTATGGGATCTGGTTCTACAGCGATTACTAAGCCTGAATTGCAAACTTGCCGTGCAGCGTACAGAGAACATTTTCCAACATGCGCTCCTACGTCGACGAAAACATCTCCAAGCTTAAGCTTAACAACGTCTTTCATAAATGGTTCATAAGATTCTTCAACAATAAACTTGCTTGGTTTGTCAATGATGTACTTTAAACAAAAAGCCTTAACAATTACAACTTCCGTTCCCATTCACACTCAGCCATAATCAAATAATTATTCACGGCTCTGCAGAGCCTCCAAGGCTACATACATTTTTTCGTACATAGCCTCCAAATTCAGACTTTTAGATATGCATTTGGTTATTTCGCTGTAAAACTTCCTAAAATCTTTCATGTTTCCACTCTTTATTAAATCTCTTAATTTTTCCGCTTCTGAAACAAATTTATTCAAATATTCAATTGCGTACTTGTTTGTGGCGTGCAGGGAAACGTGAAGCGCAGGGTCTTGCGCCATTATGCTTCCAACTAAGGTTAGCTGTAAAGTGGATGTTGTTCCGCATAGTTTTTCCAGAATTTTAAAATCCTCATCCTTCAATGTTGAAGCAAGAACCACATTCGCAAAATAGGGCAGAGAAAGCATAGCAGCCATAACCCTGTCATGCTGTTCAGCGTCAACCACAACAAATTCGGCGTCAAGAAAAATCTTTTTGGCGGTTTCCAACTCTTTTTCGGCATTAACTATGGGTATCAAAGCAATTTTCTTCCGTTTCAATTTTTGCATGGGACCGAAAAGCGGATGCAAAGATAAAGGCTGAATGTCAAATCTGGAAAGATTCCGCAAAGCGTTAACTATTTTCTCTTTTACAGAGGCAATTTCAACCACAACGGATCCCTTTCTCAGTTTTGGGCAAATTTCCTCTAAAACCTCAGCGGTCCTTTCTATTGGAACGGAAACAACCGTTAATTCAGCGTTTTTCACAGCTTCCAAATTGTTTCTTGCAATTTTAACTTTGCAAGTTTTTGATAGCTCTTTTAATTCTTCCTTTTTAATGTCAAAAACGGTTAACGCAAAGCCTTGGTTAATGAAATACTGAACTAGCCATCTGCCCATTCTCCCAGCCGCGCCTAAAATGGCAACACTCATTTTAACAACTCTCCAATTCTTTTCGTTGCCTCCAGAAGTGTTTCCTCAGGTTGACATGCAGATATCCTAAAGAAGTTTCTGTAGCCTTCTCCGAAAGCTGTTCCAGGCGTGACGCAGACGCCCTTTTCCGTTAGGAGCTTCTCTGCAAACGTTTGCGCATCAAGGCTTTCGCTGTGCAGTTTTGGGAAAACATAAAATCCACCGTCTGGCTTGTAATAGGACAAGGGCAACTCATCCAAGGCGTCGCGGAGAAACGCCAACCTCCTCTTAATTTTTTCCACGTATTCTCTCACTTCTTCCATGCAGTCAAGGGCGGACATTGCCGCATGCTGGACAAATTCTGGAACGCTTGTGAGGCTTAAGTTTTGAAGCTTAACCATTTCTTTTATGGTTTCAGTGTTTGATATTGCATAGCCAATTCTGAAGCCAGTCATTCCAAACGTCTTAGAAAACGAGTCGACGTAAACGTATTTGCAATCTGAAAATTCAAGTATGCTTTTGAAAGGTTTAAACGCAAAATTACCGTAAACTTCATCGCTTAAAATGAAAAGGTTATTTTCTTTGGCTATTTCAACAATCCGCTCTAAAATGTCGCCGCTAATTATTTTCCCAGTTGGATTGTTTGGACTGTTCAAAATTATCATTTTTGTGGATTTGCTTATGTTTTGAAGCAAAGCCGCTACATCTGGCTCCCAACGATTTTCAAGTTTCCCAGAAATCCTTACGGATTTTGCTTGAACGCTTTTTATGCAGTCTTTGTAGGCTGGCCATGCAGGCTCAAATATTATCGTTTCTTCGCCCGGAGATAAAATAGACGCTATAGCGAGGAAAACTGCATGTCGACCGCCAACAGTAACAATAACTTGTTCAGGCGAAATATCTGTTTGAAATTTTTCGTTTATTGTGGATGCGATTTTTTCTCTGAGTTGCGGAATCCCAGCGGTTTCGGTATAATGTGTATAGCCTTTTTTAAGGGCATTCTTCACGGCTTCTTTTACGCTTTCGGGTGGTCCAAAATCTGGTTCTCCTACTTCCAGATGAATTAGGGTTTTTCCTTTTCTTTCCATTTCCTTTGCTTTGGCAAAAACCTCGTACGGAGCGGAAAAACGCATTTTCTCCTTTGTTTTTTCAGCTAGGCTTTCCTGAATTCTTTTCGATTCTTCAACCAGTATGTTTAGCAGTCTCAAGCCGAAATCCAAATCAATATCGCAGGATTTGCATTTTTCAGAGATAATCTCTTTAAGCTTTCTTTCAGCATCAACATCTTCCACTGGCAATCCCATTTTCATTTTTGTTTTGGCTATTTCCCTAGATAAAACAAAACGTTTACCAACGAGACTAAAAATTTCAGCCGTGACATTTTCAATTTCTCTGCGCAAGTTGTTTATGTCCATCTCAATCTTAAACTCCTAACTTCCAACATTCTATTATGTTTTTCCAAAAACAACAATAACCAAAAAGTATATTAATCATAAAAGTGTTAATTTTGAACTGGTCGTTCCAATGGATAAGCCAGTAGTCACTACAATGCGCTTCACTTATTACTTTAGTGGCTATTGGTTTACATATTAGAGAAGCCGCGACCGATTTCGGTTTTGTGTGCGGTTGCGGCGTTTTGGGGGTTTGTGTGTGAACAAAAGCAATGTTGGTTTGGGTTCTTGCGTTGTTGCCAAGTTCGGTGGAAGCAGCCTAGCCGACGGAAACAAAATATCTAGGGCTGTTAAAGCCGTTATGAAAAAGTTGCAAACGGGAACAAGCGTAGTTGTTGTCGTGTCAGCCATGGGAAAAACCACAGATTTCCTACTTGACGTTGCTAAACAAGCCACAAACTGCAATGCCAAGCTAAACAGCGACATTGACGATATCTTGGCAATGGGAGAAAGAACAAGCGCAAGAATATTCTCAGCGACGCTTAAAGCAAATGGCGTAAAATGCCGCTATTTCGACCCAGCAGACCCAGACTGGCCAATAATCACAAGTGGCAAATCTGCAAACGCTGATCCCATTCTTCCAGAATGCGAAAAGCGTATTGTGAAGCATGTTGCACCTTTGCTGGAGCAAGGAACAGTCGTGGTTATTCCGGGTTTCATTGGCAAAACTGTGGATGACAAAGTCACCACTATGGGAAGAGGTGGAAGTGACATAACAGCGTTAATTATTGCTCGTACGCTTGGGGCGAAACAGGTTATTTTGGTTACTGATGTGGACGGCATAATGACGGCAGACCCGAAACTCGTTAAGTCTGCGAGGAGAATGGGCGAAATAGATGTGAACTCGCTTATTGGATTGGCAAGTTCTGGTCAAAAGTTCCTTCAAAGGAAAGCTTTAAGGTATAAGGATTCAAACATAGACGTTAAAGTTGTTAATAGCGCATACTGCGATTTAGATGTTGAAGGCACGATTATAAAGGGTTCATTGAAAAGTGAAATTGTTGATTTGGAATATCCCGAGCCAGTTGCTTCAATAACCATTGTTGGAAAAGCCCTTTCACAGTCGCCTCAAGTCTTGCACCAAATAGTCAAGAAAGTGAAGGAGGCGAATGTTCCGCTTCTTGGAATGTCAGCCAACTACGACTCCTTAATCCTCTACCTATCAGAGAAAATGCTCAACAAAATACTTGAGCAAATCCATTCTGTCGTGACGGAAAATCCAGAAGCCTTAGCAATGGCTGCAAGAACCAACTTAGCTCTCCTAAAAATTAAAACAATGGAGCTTGAAGAAACCCCTGGAATAGTGAGCAGAATCGCCCAGGCGCTTCATCTCAAAGACATTAACATTTATGGAATTTTCACAATCACATCTGGAATACAAGTTTTTGTTGATATGAACTATGTTAAAGAAGCATTAGCCATTGTCAAAAACGCCCTAAAAGGCCTACAAAACGAATCATTAGAAACTAAGCCTGTAATGAGGGGGCAAAAATGATTAATGAGGAAATATAATAATTGATGTTAAGGATGGTGTGTGAATGGCAAGGGAATTCTGGATAAAAATAGACTCTAACCTTCCAAAGGAAATGAAAGAAAAACTAGTAAAGGAAACATGTGAGTTTTGCACGGCTTACATTGTTGACCCAGCAGACGAAACCTTAGCGAGAAAATCCGGCGCAAAAACATTAGTTTCCGCAAAAGACGGCGACATAATACTACTTGAATCAATCAAAAAAGTTTCCAGCGCCAAAACAGACAGAAAAAAGTGCATTCAAACAGTTATAAGTTCTGGAAAGGACGAAAATAAAATTGTTAAGGCGGCTGAAGCTGGAATAGACTACGTGATAGCCAAATGTGAAAATTGGAAAATAATTCCACTGGAAAATTTGATAGCCAAAATAAAGGGCAAAAGCAAGCTTTTAACTTCTGTGGCGAATGCTGAAGAAGCCAAACTCGCATTTGAAATATTGGAGTTGGGCGTGGACGGCATTATAGTGGAGCTTTTGGATGTTAAGGAAATAAAGCGGATATATGAAGCAGCTAAACAAGTAAAGCCTAGAATTGCTGAAGCAGAGGAAGAAGGGGAAAAATTGCCCTTGTCAGAAGCGAAGATAACGCAGATTGCGCCGTTGCTTTCTGGAGCTAGGACATGCATAGATACATGCGACCTAATGAGCGAAGGAGAGGGAATGCTTATCGGCTGTCAATCTTCTGGGCTATTTTTAATTCAGGCTGAAACTGCGGAAAACCCGTTTGTGACGCCGAGACCTTTCAGGGTGAACGCAGGCTCAATAGCACAGTACACACTTGCAAGTGGAGGAACCACAAAATATTTGTCAGAATTAAAAATAGGCGATGAAGTATTAATTGTTGATAGAGAAGGGAGAAGCAGAGTTACAAACATTTGTAGAACAAAAATTGAGTGGCGACCGCTGCTGTTAATAGAGGCGGAACATGAAAACAGAACTTTTAAGGTTATACTGCAAAATGCAGAAACCATAAGAGTTGTAACGAAAAATGGTTCAAAATCCGTTAAGGAATTAGCGAAAGGCGACGCCGTATTAGTGCATATTCAAGAAGGTGGGAGACACTTCGGCATACCCGTCAAAGAAAGAGTGATGGAAAAGTGAAAATTAGAATATGCACTCCAATAACAGCAAAGAAAACCTCAGAAATTCCCACGCTTATAAAAAGGGCGGAGCAAATGGGCGCGGACCTCGCAGAAATTAGAATGGATTATCTGGAAAGCTTTGACGGAATAGAAAAGGCTGTGGAAAACACGAAAATTCCGCTTATAGCCACAAACCGCCAGTACGAGCAAGGTGGAAAACGCAGACAAAACGAAAATGAAAGAGTGAAAATGCTCTTAGAAGCGGCTGACATGGGCTTTTCTTTAGTTGACATTGAAATTACAACACCAAACATAGAAGCAATAATGAAAAATCTGAAGAAAACTAATGCGAAAACCATACTTTCATTTCACAACTTTAGTGAAACTCCAAGCCTAGAAGAACTGCGGAAAATAGTTGCTTCTCAAATTGGGATGGGCGCGGGTATCTGCAAGCTGGTTACAATGGCTAAAAGCCTAAACGACAACCTCACATTTCTTTCGTTAGCAGCGGAAACAAGCAGAAAAAAACCGATAATATGTTTTGCTATGGGAAAACTTGGAATTCTCTCAAGAATCTTCTCTCCAATGTTCGGCGGCTACCTCACTTACGCTTCGCTTGAAAGCGGAATGGAAACAGCTCCTGGGCAAATAAGTATAGAACGGCTAAAGGAAATTTACAGGCTTTTAGGTGTTGAAAATCTTTGAGAATTTCGGGAGACACCAAAATCTGCGCTTTAATCGGCGACCCAGTTGAACATTCTCTAAGCCCGCATATTCAGAATGCTGCATTTAGGCATTTAAACCTCAACTTTGTGTATGTTGCCTTCAGAGTTAAGAAAGAAAACGTTGAAAAGGCTTTGCAGGGAGCGCGGGCATTGGGAATTAAAGGGTTAAACGTGACTATGCCGTTAAAAATCGCTGTGGTCTCCCACCTTGATGAGCTTGAACCAGACGCTGAAAAAATGGGTGCAGTTAACACCATACTCAACAAGGATGGACAGTTGATAGGCTACAACACTGACGGATTAGGCGCTCTTGAAGCCCTAAAAGCCCACGGACAAAATCCAACTGGAAAAAATATTATCATTTTGGGTGCTGGAGGAGCCGCAAGAGCCGTGGCTTTTGCGCTTTGCAAAGAAGCAAAATCCACCCTAATCCTTAATAGAACTGTGGAAAAAGCTAAAAATCTCGCAGAAGAACTTAGCAAAACTCTTGGAAAAACTGTAAGACATGGAAGGCTTGACTACGAAACTTTAGCCAAAGAAATGGCAAATGCAGATATACTTGTAAACGCCACTTCGCTCGGCATGGCTCCACATGAAAACGAAACTCCAGTTGACAAGGCGCTTCTACGCCGAAACTTGACAGTTTTCGATTTAGTGTATAATCCTCCTGAAACCCGACTTTTGGGGGAGGCGAAAACTGTTGGAGCAAAAACCGTGGATGGGCTTTTCATGCTTGTTTATCAGGGGGCTTTATCCTTTGAAATTTGGACTGGAAAGAAAGCGCCGATCGATGTGATGATGAAGGCATGTAGGGAAAGCCTAGAAAATTTAAGGATGTGTAAACAATGATTGGAAAAGCAGTTGCTCATGGAGCAGTGACCATAGTTAATGCGATTGCGTGTGATTTAGGCGCGGCTTTAGGCGTGAAATTATGGACAAAAGCCACGGTGGAATTGACGGACAAGCCAGGCGAGTTTGAAGGAAGAATAATTTCAGACCCAAATGAAAACACTGGTTTGATGATAAACGCTGCGAGGCGTGTATTAAATTACTTTGGTGTGGAAGGTAGTTATGGCGCTTATGTGGAAACAGAATCGAACATTCCAATTGCGAGGGGTTTAAAAAGCAGTAGTGTGGCGGCGAACGCCGTGGTTTTAGCCGTAGCTGCAGCGTTAAACAAAAAAGTTGACGATTTAACGGCTGTAAAATTGGGGGTAGAAGCCGCCATAAAATCCAGAGTTACAATAACAGGCGCTTTTGACGATGCATGTGCATCCTATTTTGGAAACTTGGTTGTAACGGATAACAAATCCATGAAAATAATGAAAAGCTTCGAAGTAAACGAGAAGGATTATAGAGTCTTAATTTATGTTCCGCCAGAGAAAGGTTATACGGCAAATGTTAAAGTTGAAAAAGTTAGAGTTTTAGCCAAAGAGGTTGAAGTCATCCACAAACTGGCACTTTTAGGAGATTACTGGACTGCAATGACCTTGAATGGGCTTGTTTATTCGGTTGTTCTTGGGTATAACCCAAAAATAGCTTTAGAAGCCCTCATGAACGGAGCAGTGGCTGCGGGCTTATCTGGTACGGGACCAGCGGTCGCAGCTATAACCTCCGCCGAAACTATTGACAAAATAGTTGAAGCATGGCAGAAATATGAGGGAGAGATAATTCAGACGGAAATTAACAGTGAAAAGGCTCATGTTTTGAAGTGAGAAAATGGCAAGACTCACGGTGAAAAAAACGGAAAGCCTAAAAGGAACAGTAACAGCGCCCTCATCAAAGGCTCAAACCCAAAGGGCAATAATTGCAGCGTCGCTTTCTGAAGGGAAATCCACGATAACGTATCCGCTGAAGTGCAACGACACCCTAGCCACAGCAAAGGCTTGTTCAATGTTGGGCGCAAAAATAAAATGGCAAAACACTTTATTAGTTGTGGAGGGCGTTTCGAAACCCAAAACTCCTGAAGACATAATTTACTGTCAAGGTTCAGGCGCGACAATCAGATTTTTAACGTCCATTTGCGCTTTGGCAGAAGGCGCCTCAATATTGACTGGCGATAAAAGTTTAAGGAGACGCCCAATGCAGCCGTTGCTTGACGCTTTAAACCAGCTTGAAGCAAAATGTTTTAGTTCTAAGGGTGATGGAAAACCGCCAATAATTGTTCTTGGCGGGGGAATCGGGGGCGGCAGCACTTCCATAGTTGGCGATGTAAGTTCACAGTTCATTTCAAGCCTGCTTTTTGCAACTGCAAAAGCGGAAAAAGAAACAGAAATAGAGGTTACAACACCGCTTGAATCAAAATTTTACGTGGAAATGACGTTGGATACCCTCCAAAAACATGGCGTAAAGGTTGATTATTCACCAAATTATGAATGGTTTATTGTTCCATGTAATCAAAATTATACGCCTTTTGACCATGCCATAGAAGGCGATTACTCCTCAGCAGCATTCCTCCTCGCAGCCGCAAGCCTAACCGAGTCCAGAGTTAAAATAGTAAATTTGAAAAAGCAGAGTTTACAAGGCGATAAAATAATAGTTGATATTTTAAAGGAAATGGGTGTAACAATAAACCAAAACGGAAACAGCGTTGAAGTTTTTGGAAACGGCGGAGAATTAAAGCCCGTCAATGTTGATTTGAAGGATTCGCCTGACCTTGTTCCAGTATGCGCAACGTTGACGTGTTTTGCAGACGGTGAAACCGTTATTAAGGGGGTTAAAAGGTTGCGATTTAAAGAGTCGAACAGAATTTCATCGTTAATTTCTGAATTGGGAAAGATGGGAGTGGAAATCAAGGCGGAAAATAATTCGCTTATAGTTAAGGGCAAAGCCAAACTTCACAGCGCAAATATATGCTCGCACAAAGACCATAGAATAGCCATGGCTTGCGCAGTTGCGGCTTTAAAAGCAGAAGGCGAAACAGTAATCCAAGGAATAGAATGCATCAGAAAATCATATCCAAACTTTATCCAAGACTTAAAGGCATTGGGAGGTAAAATTTTTGGCTGGTAACTCTTTTGGAAAAGCATTCGTAATCACGTGTTTCGGAGAAAGCCACGGCAAATGCGTTGGCGTTGTAATCGATGGATGCCCAGTGGGTTTGCCGCTTTCTGAAAGGGATATCCAAACAGAACTTGACAAGAGAAAGCCGGGAACAACCAGCATAAGCACGCCAAGAACGGAAGAAGACAAAGCGGAAATACTTTCTGGAGTTTTTAACGGGTACACGACTGGCGCACCAATCTGCATAATTGTTTGGAACAAAAACATTAAGTCAGAACCATACGAAATAGTGAAGACAAAGCCGAGACCGGGACATGCAGATTACACGGCTTATTTGAGGTATGGAGGATTCCAAGATTACAGGGGTGGAGGACGCTTTTCTGGAAGAATCACAATAGCGTATGTGATGGCTGGAGCAGTAGCCAAAAAACTTCTAAAAAAATTAGGAACAGAAATCCTCGCCCACACCATCCAAATAGGTAAGATAAGGCTTTCCAAAAAGGTTTCTTATGAGGAGATTAGGCGAAACGTTTACGAAAATGCCGTGCGATGCTCAGACCCGCAAACAGCAGCCCTAATGGAAAAAGAAATTTTGAAAGTGAAAGAGGAGGGAGACAGCCTAGGCGGAATAGTTGAATGTGTAGCGCTTAATTATCCAGCTGGAATGGGCGACCCAATATTTGATTCTTTAGACGCTGACATAGCAAAAATAATGTTTAATGTTCCAAGCGTGAAGGGAGTTGAAATAGGCGCTGGCTTTAACGCAGCGTCAATGAAGGGTTCGGAAAACAATGATCAATTCAAAATAGAAAATGGAAAAGTTGCCACGGAAACTAACAATTGCGGTGGCATACTTGGCGGAATATCTACTGGAATGCCCATCATAGCCAAAATAGCGTTTAAACCAACCTCTTCCATACTGAAAAAGCAAAAAACAATAGACCTCGAACGCATGGAAAGGGCGGAATTGAAGCTTTCTGGGAGATATGACCCTTGTATTGTTCCCAGGGCTGTCCCTGTAGTGGAGTCATGCATGGCTATTGTGCTTGTGGATTATGCTATTAGGTTGGGGAGGATTCCGCTTGTGTTGAAGCCTTAACCTTTTATGTACATTTTTGTTCGTTAAAGTTTAAATATGACGCTTAGTGTATTTTGTGGTGCGAGGGAAAACATATTGAGGGGCTGCGTTTGGAACTGCTGACATCGTAAACCTCAAACCGAAATTCATTAGGTTGCCAAATGAAAAATTTCCCATCGAAACCTTCTCGAAAATCTACAATCACCACGATTACGTGTACATTTTAGAGTCTGTGGAAGGACCCCAAAAACTTGCAGAATACTCGTTCATAGGGTTTGACCCGCACACAACAATAACGGTGAAAAATGGAAAAATTGAGGTTTATGATCGAGTTAATGATGAGAAAAGTGTCAGCAAAACCGCTGACCCGCTAATTCAAATAAAAGGGCTTCTGAGCAAATTTTCGACAACCTTCGAAAGTTTTAGGTTTATCGGAGGAGCTGTTGGGTATATCTCTTATGATGCTGTTCGTTACTGGGAGAAACTGCCCGAAACAGCCGTTGACGACTTGAAATTTCCAGACATTGAAATGGCGATTTTCGACGACGGCGTAATATTTGACCACAAAAGCAATGAAGCCTTCTACTATTACCTAAGGGAGAACCGCCTCTCTGAAATCGCCAATTTAACAAGGGAAAACTGCGATTCCAAAACTCCACATTACACAAAGCCGAAAGAAAATCTCAAAAAAGAAAAATTTGAGGAAATAGTCCTCAAAGCTAAGGAATACGTAGCTTCGGGAGACATTTTCCAAGTTGTCCTCTCAAAAAGGTACGAATTCAAAATTAAAGGAAGCCTAATCCAATTTTACAAAGCGCTTAGAGCAATTAACCCTTCGCCGTACATGTACTTCTTAAAAATGGGTTCCCGCCAAATTGTTGGATCAAGCCCTGAAATGCTTGTTAGAATAGAGGGGGAAACAGTTGAAACTTTCCCAATAGCTGGAACTAGACCACGAGTTAATGATTATCGTAAGGATGAGGCTTTAGCGAGGGAATTGTTGGCGGACAAAAAAGAATGTGCTGAACATGTAATGCTTGTTGATTTGGCTAGAAACGACATCGGCAGAGTTTCAGAGTTCGGAACAGTTCACGTGCCAGAGCTTATGAAAATTTACCATTACAGCCACGTTCAACACATAGTTTCAAGAGTTACTGGAAAACTCAGAAAAGATTGTGACTGTTACGATGCGTTAAGGGCGGTTTTTCCAGCGGGCACGGTTTCAGGAGCGCCAAAAGTTAGGGCAATGGAAATAATTGAGGAGTTTGAACCCACAAGAAGAGGGCCGTACGCTGGAGCTTTAGGCTACTTTTCCTACAATGGAAATGCAGATTTTGCCATAACCATCAGAACGCTTGTTGCAGAAAACGGCAAAGGCTACATTCAAGCTGGAGCTGGCATCGTTGCAGATTCAATTCCAGAAAGGGAATGGTTTGAAACCGAACATAAAGCTGAGGCTTTACTGAAAGCTTTAGAATCCTCTTCAGAGGTGAAAACATGAAAGTGTTAGTTATTGACAACTATGACTCATTCGTTTACATTCTCGCCCAATACATTGGAAAACTCGGTGGAAAACCCATGGTTTACCGCAACGACAAAATAACACTAAAAAAGGCTATGGAACTAAACCCAGAAAGAATAATTATTTCGCCGGGTCCCGGCACTCCAGAAGAACGCCGATACTTTGGGGTTTGTTCCCAAATTTTGCGGGTAATGAGTCCCAAAATTCCAACTTTGGGCGTTTGCCTTGGACATCAGGGTATAGTAGCCACTTTCGGAGGAAAAATAATAAGGGCTAAAAGGCTGATGCATGGAAAAACCAGTTTAATAAGGCATGACGAGAAGGGCATTTTTAAAGGTGTGAAAAATCCGATTTGCGCAACACGTTACCACTCATTAGTTGCAGATAAGGAATCGCTTCCAAAATGTTTTGAAGTGACTGCCGTGTCGCTTGACGACGACGAAATAATGGGAGTACGCCACATCAAATACCCAATTGAAGGCGTCCAATTCCATCCAGAATCCATCCTAACAGAACACGGCAAAGAAATAATAAGGAATTTCCTTTACGGTTGGTGAAAAAGGCTTGATCAAAGAAAGTATTGAAAAACTTGTTGAAAAACGTGACTTGACCTATCAAGAGGCATGTGAAATAATGAAGGAAATTATGTCTGGAAACGCAACTCCTGCGCAAATAGCCGCCTTCATAACCGCCATAAGAATGAAAGGAGAAACCATAGAGGAAATTACGGCTTTCGCCACGGTGATGAAGGATTTCTGTAACAAAATCCACCCAAAAGTTAACAGTCGCCTCGTTGACACATGCGGAACTGGCGGAGACAAAATAAAGACGTTCAACATAAGCACCACAGCCGCCTTTATAGTTGCAGGCGCAGACATAGCCATAGCCAAACATGGAAACCGATCAGTTACAAGCAAATGTGGAAGCGCAGATGTCTTGGAAATGTTGGGGCTTAACCTAAATGCAACGCCGAAAACAGTTGAAGAAGCCATAGAAAAAGTTGGCATAGGATTCATGTTTGCACCAGCTTTTCACCCAGCCATGAAACACGCAATCGGTCCAAGAAGGGAAATTGGCATAAGAACCGTCTTCAATGTGCTGGGACCATTAACAAACCCAGCAAACGCTGACGCCCAAGTAATAGGGGTTTACGACGCAGCGCTCGTGGAAAAGATTGCTGGCGTGCTTAAGCATTTAGGCTTGGCAGAAGCTATGGTTGTGCATGGACTTGATGGGCTGGATGAAATTTCCACGACTGGAAAAACATTAATTGCATGGTTAAAAAACGGAGAAATCAAAATTTTAGAAAAAACTCCAGAAGATTTCGGTGTGAGAAAGGCTTTTCCAGAAGAAATTGGAGGTACAAGCCCCGAAGAAAGCGCCGAGCTAACCTTCAAAATCATCAACGGATACATCGGCAAAGACAACCCGAGAAGGAACATAGTGGTTGTGAACGCAGCTGCTGGCATCATTGTCGGCGGTAAAGCAGACGATTTCCATTATGGAATCGAGTTAGCCCAAGAATCCATTGAAAGCGGCCGAGCCTACAAAAAATTGAAAGAGTTAATTAAAGCCTATGAGGGAAGTAATCCAGCCAAGCTGGAGGAGTTAGAACAAAAATATGGCTGATTTTCTTGACGTTCTTGTTGGAAATGCAAAGAAAACTGTCAGCGAAGGATACTACCAAATTGATGCGGTAAACAGTAAAAGGCGAAATCTAAGCCTAAAAAACCATATTCTAAAATGTGAACATGCGCCAGTAATAGCCGAAATCAAACCCGCCTCCCCGTCCCATGGCAAACTGAGAAACATAACCAACCTAAAAGAAATGGTCAAAGCCATAGAAAATGGAGGAGCCGTGGGTATATCTGTGCTTACAGAGCCAAAACATTTTGATGGCTCTTTGAAATCGCTTGTTGAAGTGCGAAGACACAGCGAGCTTCCAATTCTTATGAAAGACATAATTATTGACCCAGTTCAGATAGAGACGGCGTCAAAGATTGGAGCAAACGCCATATTGTTAATCGCTTCAACCTATAAGCGAGCTTACACCAACCATTTAATCCATGAAATGATAGAATTTGCACACGCAGAAAATCTTGAGGTGCTCTTAGAAACTCACAATAAAGAGGAGTTTTTGTCTGCGCTTGAAACCGAAGCGGACTTAATCGGCATAAACAACCGAAACCTACAAACTTTAAGTGTTGATTTGAAGGTTACCCAAAAAATTCTTTCCGAAATTGGCGATTGCGATAGGGTTGTTGTAAGTGAAAGTGGAATTCAAAATCCAGCCGACATACAATTTTTGCGTAAATGCGGTGCACATGCTTTTCTTGTTGGTTCGGCAATAATGTTAGCCAATGATATAGAAGCGAAGATGAGGGAGCTTGTGACTGCCTTATGAGGATTGTGAAAGTGAAAATCTGTGGAATAACCAACGAAGAAGATTTAAGGATGGTTTGCAACATGGGCGCCGACGCTGTGGGCTTTGTTGTGGGAGTTCCTTCTTCACCTAGAAACCTAACCATGGAAAAAGCTGAAAAATTAGTTAGGCTTGTTCCAGTATTTGTGAAAAGCGTGGTGGTCACCGTTCCAAAAACCATAGAAGACGTTTTGATTGTTTATGAAAGGCTAAAGCCAAATGCAATCCAAATCCACGGAGAAGAAACACCAAACGCTAAAACTCTCCAAGAAAAAATGCTTGGCACTTCGCTGATAAGAGCTGTTTCTGTAAAATCAAGAGAAACGGTAGATAAAGTCGCTGCTGAGGAAACAAAGTTTTTTGATGCTGTACTGCTTGATTCGTATTCGCCTAGAAAGTATGGAGGGACGGGCATGGTTCACAATTGGGAATTAAGCAAAAAAGTTAGAGAAGCAATACATCCAAAACCGCTGATTTTGGCTGGAGGGTTAACCCCCGAAAACGTAAAAGACGCCATCCAAACTGTCAAACCGTACGCTGTGGACGTCTCCACTGGTGTAGAATCAAAACCTGGAGTTAAAGACCCCGAAAAAGTTGAAGCTTTCATAAAAAATGCAAAAAACATCATAAACAATAATTGATTTTGGAGGTTTTCCTTTGTCAAAGGGAAGATTTGGAATTTATGGCGGACAATACGTAAGCGAAGTTTTAATGCATGCGCTTATCGAGTTGGAGGAAGCCTTCGAAAAAATTTATCCCACCCCAGAATTCCAGAAGGAATTTAACAGTTTGCTTATGGATTATGGTGGAAGACCAACTCCGCTTTATTATGCCAGAAACTTCAGCAAAAAAGTTGGATTCAAAGTTTACTTGAAAAGGGAAGATTTGCTCTGCGGCGGTTCACATAAGCTTAACAACGCCTTGGGACAGGCGCTCTTAGCGAAGAAAATGGGAAAAATCCGTCTAATAACGGAAACAGCCGCTGGTCAACATGGATTGGCAACAGTGATGGCGGGCAACATTTGCGGTTTAAAAACAGAAATTTTCATGGGAGTGAAAGACATAGAACGCCAAGCGTCAAACGTAAAAAGAATAAAGCTGCTTGGGGCAAAAATAAAACCCGTAAAGACAGGTGCTGGCGTCTTAAAAGATGCAGTTTCAGAAACTCTACGCGAATGGGCTACATGCTCAAGAAACACCCATTACCTCATGGGCTCAACTGTTGGACCACATCCCTTCCCAACAATAGTTGCGACCTTCCAAAGCGTGATTGGCAAAGAAATAAAGCAACAAATAACCGAAAAGGAAGGAAGGCTTCCAGACGCTATAGTTGCCTGCGGAAGCGGAGGAAGCAACGCCCTAGGAGCATTCAAACCATTCATAAACGAAAAGAATGTTAGGTTATACTTTGTTGAAGGCGGCGGAGAAAGCCTAGGAGCCGACAACAGCGCCGCAGCCTTTCAGCTTGGCAAACCCGGAGTACTCCATGGAAGCCTAATGCAAATCCTACAAGACCAGCATGGACAAATCAAACCTTCAAAGACGAGGGCAGCTGGACTCAACTATCCTGGAAGGGGACCGGAAATATCCTATTTATGCGAAGTTGGAAGGGTAAAGCCATGCTACGCTTTTGACATTGAAGTGTTTGAGGCTGTTAAAGTTATGTGTGAAACTGAAGGGTTGATTCCAGCCTTGGAAACAGCCCATGCAATAGCTTATGTCTTAAACCATAGGGAAGAGTTCAGCAAAGATGATGTAGTGGTGATAAACTATTCTGGGAGGGGGGACAAAGACTTAGACACTATTTTGAGGTATTTTTATGGAGATTGAAAAGAAATTTCAAGAGTTGAAAATGCGGAAAGAAGCCGCTCATATGGCGCATTTGTACTATGGAGACCCAAACGAAGAGTTTTCAATAAAATTGGCAAAAACATTGGCGGAAAACGGTACAGACATGATAGAGTTTGGAATACCATTCTCAGACCCAATAGCCGACGGACCGACCTTCCAAGCGGCATGCGAAAGAGCTTTAAAAAACGGCGTAACACCAGCCAAATGTATAGAAGCCATAAAAAGACTTAGAGAAAACGGTTTAAAAGCTCCGTTGGTGGTAACCACGTATTACAATATTCCATACGTGATGGGTGTTGAACGGTTTTTAAGAGAAATTAAAGATGCGGGAGCGCAGGCAGTAATAGTTCCAGACCTTCCGATTGAAGAGGCAAAACCGCTAATAGAAGAGAGTAGAAAACTGGGCGTTCACATAATACTTCAAGTAACACCAACAACATCCAAAGAAAGGCTTAAAAAAATTTTAGATGGCTCTTCTGGATTCATCTATATTATCGGCATTGAAGGCGTAACAGGCGCAAGAGAACAGCTGAGAAAGTCAACAATAAAACTTATAGGAAACGTTCGAGAACACACGGATGTTCCGATAATGGCTGGTTTTGGCATATCGAAGAAGGAACATGCAAAAGCCATAATTTCAGCGGGCGCAGACGGTGTGATAGTCGGAAGTGCATACGCCCAAATATACTCAAAAAGCTTGGAGAACCCAGAAGAAACATTGCCAGAAATAGCCATGTTGGCGAAACAAATAAAGCAGGGTTGCATAGAAGGTGTAAAAGCTAACATGCCATAGATTTGTTGGTCTCTTTAGGCGTTCTGGTTTGTTATTGTGTTGAAGTTCAGTGTTTATGTGTTGAACTGTTTCTAAATTTTTGATTTTTGATGTATTTTGTGTTATGTTTGAATGATGTTTTTGTATGTTTTTTTATGCTCGAGGTATGACTAAATCTTTATATATTATTTATTAATACTCTATATTCCAGATATAGATGGGTGAAGAACATGAAAAAACATCCAGCTAAAAAATTCGTCAGCATCGTTTCCATAGCCTTAGCCTTCACCGTCTTATTATCTGCCACAATCATACCTAGCGCTTACACCGCAAGCACCCACAACTATGGAGAAGCCCTACAAAAGGCAATTTTCTTCTATATGGAGCAGCGTTCTGGCGATTTGCCAGATAACAATCCTGTTATTTGGCGTGCTGACTCATGCTTGAAAGATCCTGTAACTGGCGGTTATTTTGACGCTGGTGACCATGTGAAGTTTGGCTTGCCAATGGCTTATAGCGTTGCCATGTTAGGCTGGGCTGCCTATGAGTATAAAAGTGCTTTGAGTAGTGCTGGGTTGTTGGATGAGTTGCAGGACGCCATCAAATGGGGTGCAGACTACTTTGTTAAGTGCCACACCGCCACTAACGAGTTTGTTTATCAAGTTGGCGATGGGGGTCAAGACCATGGATTCTGGGGTCCAGCAGAAGTATTAGACGTGAAAATGAGCCGCCCATCCTATAAGGTTACTTCTTCCTCGCCGGGCTCAACGGTTGTTGCTGAAACAGCCGCAGCCCTGGCAATAGCCTACATAGTCGTGGGCAACTCCAACTATTTAACTCACGCAAAACAACTGTTTGACTTTGCCTACTCGACCAAAAGCGACAGCGGCTACACAGCTGCAAATGGATACTATGATTCATGGAGTGGATTCTGGGATGAACTTGCTTGGGCTGCAACGTGGCTATACTTAGCCACAAATGATTCAGCTTACTTGACTAAGGCGGAGGAATGTGTGAAGAACTGGGGCAAGGAGGGGCAGACTAATTATTGGAGTTGGAAGTGGGCTCACTGCTGGGACGACGTGCATTATGGCGCTCAGATATTGCTGGCTAGGATAACTGGCAAGCAGGAGTATATTGACTCTATTGACCGCAGCTTCGCCTTTTGGATTCCAGATTATGCATCCAAGTTTGGAAGTAGCATACCAGGCTATGATGGTTCAAAAGTTACCTACACGCCTGGTGGTTTGGCATACCTAGACCAGTGGGGTTCACTGCGATATGCCACTACACAAGCATTCTTAGCTTTTGTTTGGAGTGATTATGTTAGCGACTCGAATAAGAAGAGTGTTCTTCAAGCATTTGGTGAGAAACAGGTGAATTATGCTTTGGGTTCTAATCCGCGTAGTGGCAGTTATGTATGCGGTTTCGGTTCGAACCCACCATACAAGCCACACCATAGAACAGCTCATGGTTCATGGGCGAATGACATAAGCACACCGGACATCAGCAGACACATCCTCCACGGGGCTCTGGTTGGCGGGCCTGACAGTGGCGACAGCTGGAAAGATGATAGAAGCGATTATACGAAGAATGAGGTTGCTTGTGACTATAATGCTGGTTTTGTTGGTGCTTTAGCCAAAATGTATGCGCTTTATGGCGGTTCACCCATTTCTGGTTTTCCACGCCAAGAAGATTTTCAGA
>JAWCNN010000014.1:0-38680 GCA_038848525.1 Bathyarchaeia archaeon
ATAATTTCGGCACCTCCGCTGAAGCCTCCCTCCCCAGTTGTGTCTGGGTCAAGCCAAATATCAGCAGCGGCGTTCCACACTCCAGAAACACCAGAATAGGTAACGCTAGTGCTGAAAGAAGCACTTTCAAGTCCGCTTACCCTTATGGATCTCCAATCGGTTGTGCGATAGCCCCAGTGGTCCCCCAAATAAGCACATGGATAAGAAGCTACACTAGTTTGATTATGCTCAGACACTGTTACTTTAAAACTTGCCACATCTGAGTCAGGAATATAAATACACTGTCTAGTCTCTGCACCCCAAACATTGTTAAGTATGATGTATTTCCCACCAGCAATGGAAGCCGAACCCCATCTGTCACATATTTCAATGGCAGCACCAGCATGTACGTTTGGCGATATGGCAAAAATGGCAACGAGCAACCCAACAATCAACAATAGATTCATGAAGCCACGTTTCATAATAACATCTACCAAAGAATGAATTATCTTCAACTTAATACTCTCCTTTTCTCCTTTACATTCAAAATTTTGTATTATCTTCTTAATAAAATTTATGCGTTGTCAAACAGAGAAAAAAAGGGATTGTGAGGTGTTGGCGTGTTTAGTGTTTTGTCGGCTATTTTGCTTCGAAGTGAGACCATGCGTAGTTGCCTACGTAGTATATGTACCAGTAGTTGTCTATTGGGCTGGGCAGGTCATGTGTAAACGCGTATTTGTTGGTGTAGTCTGCGCCGTTTACGGTTAGTGTTTGCACATTCCAGCTGTTTATGTAGTTGCTAAAGTTGTTGGGGTCACGCAGTTGCGAAGTAGCCTGTAGTCTCCAGCAGTACGTGCCAGAGCCATCCTTAGTGAATGGTATGCTTATGTCTGTTGCTGGGCTACATGTGGTGCCAGGCGTAGCAGTTGGAGTAGGAGTAGCCGTAGGCGTGGGCGTTGGGGTTGGTGTTGGAGTGGGCGTGGGTGTTACTGTTCCAGTTATTGTTGTTCTTATTGTTGTGCGTATGGTTGATGTTATGGTTGTTCTCCTTCCAAAGCGTGTAGTGGTAATAGTAGTAGTCCTAGTACTCGTAATCGTAGAAGTCCTAAGAGTAGCGGTAGGCGTCGGCGTAGGAGTAGGCGTGGCAGTTGGGGTTGGAGTAGGAGTGGGCGTAGGTGTTGGGGTAGGCGTGGCAGTTGGGGTTGGAGTAGGAGTGGGCGTTGCGCCTCCCAATATGGGTGATGTGCCGTAGGAGAATACGTTGTTGGGGGACCAATTGGATAGAGACCATCCTAGCCTGCAACTGCTTGTGTATGACGGAGAACCAAATTCTGTTCCAAGCTCTACGGCTGAGAAGTAGAAGTTCGCCCAGTTGCCCGCGGGTGAACCCCTGTTGGATACGCTTTGAGCTTTCTGAACGAATGGACCCCATTGAACCGTGTATGTTCCGCTGGTGGTGCCTGAAGTGGTAGGCCTAAAGGCAATGTATTCCCATCCGTTGTTGCCACAAGCGTCGCTTCTCCAAATTTCATATGTGTATCCGCCTTGGCTGAATGAGCCAATGTTGGAGCCAGCACCTTGAAGCTCCTTGTAGGTTGGCAACCACACCATCAGTTCTACTTCATTCTGGCTTACAGAGCCTCTATCACCCTCAGTTAGCCATGTTTCAAGCGGAAAGTTGCGTGGCAAGTTTGCATCCAAAACATTGACGGAATAACTAACTTTTGTGCTAAAGTCGTTCAGCGAGTTTAATTGTCTTGGTAAGGGCACTGGCCCATCTTGAGCGGGCCCAAGGGTGTTCCATGCCTTTGCGCCGTACCAAATTTCTGGGTAGGCATGAACCCAACCGTTAGAGTCTTCTTGCTGGATATTAGACAAATCAATACTAACGGAGAGTGTCAAGGCGCTCGTATCAAAAGTCATTGTTATGCTACCAGAACCACCAACAATATTCCACAAGTTTGGCTCCATAATCCACTCAAGCGAACCATCGCCGTCTATGTCGATGTTCGCAGATGGATACCTATTGCTTGGAGTGCCCGTAACCGTGATAGTGGCAGCATAAGCATTAGGCGTAAGAACCGCATATAGCAAAGCAGCAAAAGCCAAAGAAACAAAGATAGCACTAAACTTAGTTAAGCGTTTATTCATTTTCCCTTCTCCTTTCATTTATACATGTTATTAATTGTTAGTTTACTTATAAAAAATTTTCGCAAGCCAATAATATAATTGAGTTTGCCACTAAAAGCAAATGTTTAACAAAAAGATTATCAATTAACAATGACATTAAAATAGTTGAGGGGCAAAATCTTGGAGAGACTAAAATGTGTTTGGGCGCTCTTGCTTTCATTGATGATAATTAGTGCAGTCTTCAACGTTCAAATAACTAATGGACAGATTGAACATGCAATAATTATTAGGGAGGATGGCTCAATAGACCCGCCAGATGCCCCAATAAATAGAGTAAGCGACAACTATTACGTTTTAACCAGCAATCTCATTAACTCTTCAATTAGGGTGGAACGAAGCAACATTGTAATTGATGGAAGTGGCTACACGGTTCAAGGAACGGGGAGACAATATTCCATAGGAATCCATTTAGTGTCAAACACAACGAATATAACAATAAAAAATTTTGTGGTTAAGGGCTTTTTTGACGGCATCCAAATGTTCGAGTCTTCAGGCAACACCATAATAAACTGCACTGTAACGGAAAATGGTAATAGCGGCATAAGATTTGGCGCAAGAGGTGACGCACCGCCAGAAGCACAACCTTCAAACAACAACGTAATTGGCAACATAATAACAAATAATGGGCATGACGGCATCCAACTTTACAAGTCCACAAACAACTACATAGCCCAAAACTTAGTGGCATACAACGAAAACTATGGCATCGACCTTGCCCAGTCGTCTTATAATGTTTTCAGAAATAACACTTTGATAGGCAACAAATACAATTTTGCAGTGTTATACAGTCCAGAATTTTCGCATTTCATCAACGATGTGGACAAATTCAACACTGTTGATGGCAAACCTATTTATTACCTCATCAACCAGAAAGACATTGTAATAGACAATTTAACACATCCCAGCATTGGGTATTTGGCGCTTGTAAACTCAACAGGCATAACAGTTAAATGGCTTACACTACAAAACAGTGGACAAGGCATTTTACTGGCTTACACAAACAACTCGCAAATAATAAACAGCACACTAACAGACAACGAATGCGGCATCAAGCTCTGTCACTCCTTCAGCAACACAATTTCTGGAAACCTCATAAAAGATGGACATTACGGCTCTTGGTTTGAATATTCCACAAACAACGTAATCAGAAACAACAACTTCGCAAATATCACCACAGCAATCTATCTTGATTATTCTCCAGGCAACATAATTAGAGACAACATATATGTAAACGTCACCACAACAATATACGACGCAACGCCCACCACCCCGCCCACCAATGGACAAACCCAACCGTCAGGTTTACCCCCATGGATGATTGCCACGGCTATCATATTCATAGCAGCAGCCACGTTAACCCTACTTCTAACATTGAGAACGAAACCGAAACTACGAAGAAAAACATCTAGAACCCGTTAAACAGAGTTGTTGTATATTTCACAAGATTGTGGTTGTGTGATGGTTTTACGAAAGGGTTATATGGTTGGATTATCTAACCAAGTAAACATAAGAGGGGGAAAATGAATAAAAAAGCAACGGGCATGAAGTTAACGTTGCTCTTTTCATGCTTATTTTGTGGGATGACTTCAGTAACCCCCGTTACAGCAACAGCGAACACCATGGACAATTTGAGAGTTAACGTTTTGTTGGATTATGGTAATGAAACCTACAGTTGGCATTTTGGCGTTTTATTGCCAGAAACTGCCACTGCTTTGGATGCCACATTGGCTATTGCCACTGTGAATTACACGCTTTGGGATGGCGACGTTTTCGTTGACGCCATAAATGGATTGTGGAACAGCCACCCGCACTATTGGATGTGGTGGTACTGGAACAAAACTGAATGGAACTGGACGCTCGGCCCAGTTGCATGCAACAATTTTGCATTGAAAAACGGCGACGTTATAGCTTGGTACTATGAAAACTGTACTCATTGGCCGCCTCCGCCTCCCGCATTTTCAGTTTCCATAAATCCAGCAACAGCAAAAATAAAAGTTGGAGAATCCGCTGTGTTCACGTCGTCGGCGTTGGGCGGCAAACCACCATACACATACCAGTGGCACCTTAACGAAAGTGTGGTTTTAGGGGCAACAAGCTCAACATGGAATTTCACACCAACAGCAACAAGCACATACATTGTTTACTTAATTGTCACGGACAACATAACAAACACAGCGAAATCCAACGAAGCCACAATAACAGTGGCATCTAAACTCATAACCTCAATTTCACCAATAAACGTTTCAAGTTTAGTGGGTCAATCCATAACGTTCACGTCAACCGCCTCTGGAGGATTATACCCACCATACAATTATCAATGGCATCTTAATGATGTCCCAATTTCAGGAGCAACATTAGACGCTTGGACGTTCACGCCAACAACAGGCGGAATCTACTTTATTCATCTCAAAGTCACTGATGCTGAAGGTAACATAGCCCAGTCAGAACCAGCTCGTGTATCCGTGGCAACTGCACCAGTTGGGGGTTACTCAACTTCCATAAAAGAGCAAACAAAGTCTGTAAAGTCATACATGGCTTTAATTACAATTTTAACCATAGCCCTCATAATAATTAAACCGAGAAAATGGACAATAATGCCTAACGCTTTTTTCTGCGATTAACAAAGACAGCAACGGCTGACATAACCAAAATTGCAGATGCCACCTCAATCCACGGAATCAACAACTCAAGCTTATTTAAAGGTACGGCGATGCCGCCGACATTTTGGGTAACTGGCTTAATCAGATAAGGCTTACCGAGCAAGGCAACTATAGCATAAGAGGTCGCCCACTCCTTCCTCGGATTTGCACCTGGAAAGCTAAAGGCTCCATCCTCGCCCTGAAAGGTTAAGAGGTCATCAACTGGAGTTTTGCCATTCTTTGTCCAGTAAGCGCTTGTTGGATTTTGTCCCGCTGCCACAATGGCGCATATGCCCCAAGCGTCCGTTCCAGGGTTTGTGGCGCCCCACGCCTCAAATCCGCCATTATACATCTGCTTTGACTTAACATAATTTAATGCTTCAACTATAACCTGCGAGTTTGCAGGTTCTTTCGCGGCTATTAAAGCCATTATGGCTGCAGCCGTATCATCAATGTCGCTGCTTACGCCAACGCCCCAACCCCACCCGCCATCGCTGTTCCGCCTGCTTTTAATGAAGGCTACGGTGTTCTGAATAATAGGCGAATTGAAAGGTTCACCAGCTGATATTAACGCCAAAACACCCCAAAAATCATCATTTAAAAGGTTGGAGTCGCCAATCTGCACGCCATCGTAAAGCCCTTTTAAAATGGTAACATAATCCTTACTGTCAATATTCCTCGAGTTTTCTCCAGCTGCGGTCATAGCCAAAATGTACCTTTCAACATCTGTGGCTTTGGTTTCATCAACCAAATGCGCATTCGCCTTCAAATAGTCCACAATTGAAGAGCCGCCGTCAATTTTCCAGTTGTGCGGATCTTCGTCCAAAGCGGCTATTGCCATAACCGCCCAAGCAGAAACAGTGAATCCGCCAATGCTGCCGTCGGATTGCTGCGCACTTTTAAGGAAGTCCCGTGCCTTCGCTACCTTAGGGTCGTTGGGTGCATATGGATACGCCAGCGCTGAGGCAAACATACTAAAAATTAATGCTAAAGCCAATATTGTGGAAAGTTTCCTCCGCATCCCTTCCCATCCTTATGAGTAGTTTGGTATCTCATATCGCCACTTCACTGTCTCATTGTTTCTAAGGATGTAGCTATCTGCTCCTGTAGGTCCATACTTCCACTTTTCATCCTCCGGAGTCCACTGATACCACATCCAGTAGTAGCTGCCTTCGTTCCAAACTTCATTTATGGCGTCGACAAAATATCCTGGAACTGACCAGTAATAAGTGCAGTTTACAGTTGCAATCTGTTTTGTTGCGTTTAAGAGGTTGCAGCCAAGGGGTACAACCGTGCCGTTGTGCCATGTTGCTGTTCCATTTCCATAGTCAATGCAAATGTTAACCCGTATTATGCACCTCTCGTACTCTTCAAGCAGTTCTGTTAGGTTTTCCCCTTCAAACGCATATTGTTCGACCAGCGCTGAATACTCATTTAAAAGCTTTGTGTAGTTTTGGACGAGATTGTTATACATTTCAGCGTATTCCACGCTCCGTTGCTTTTCTCTTTCAAGTTCAACATAATAGCATCCAACGGAGAAAACAGCAAGCAAAAGCGATGTCGCCCATCCCAAACAAAATATTACCAAACTTCTTTTTGATAACTCCATGTGTTTTCACCAGCTAAATCGCCTATAATCCTCATTAATGGAGAGAAAACTGTTCCAAATAAAATCGCATTTGAAACTACGTGAATTACCGTAAACCATGCGCCGGAAAACAAGGCAACAATAATTGGAATATTAGTCGGCAAAGCCCAACCGACATTTGTAATTACATCATAAATTAACGTGAAAAACGCTGCAAGAAACGAGACCTCCAAATTCAAAATGTTCAATTTTGAAATGCCGCCGCCCAAAAGTCTGCGGTAAACCCCACCCATAAATCCCATAAGAGCCATTCCCAACATTTGAAAAGGCAATATTACCCCAGCAAAACCCCAAGGAGACAAAAACCCATTTATGAGCATTGTTAACGCTCCAAGCGAAGCTCCCAAGAAACCGCCAAACAAAAAACCAGTTAAAAAACAGATAAACGATGTAGACTCAACATTGGGCGGTCTCGGAGTTAATTGTATACCAACACATAGAGCTGCTAATGTGGTTAATAAGGCTAGTTGACGTGTGTTCATGGAAATCAATGGCTGGATTATCTAACCATATATTTAAGGATTACCCAACCAACAAGAAACAATTAAAATACATAACAACAATAGAGTATTGAGGAGTGCCGTTGAAATCATTAGAGGTTATAGAAAAGGTTTCAACTAAATTGGCGCCTGGACAGAACCCATACTTCAATAGAGTTCATGTGCTTAAGGCTTTAGAGATTTTAGGCGTTAGCGTTGTCGGTCGAATAAGATTGGCGAGGGAGTTGGGGCTAGGCGAAGGCACAACAAGAACTTTAGTGAAACACCTAAAAAATGAGGGATTAATCGAAATTTCAAAGTCTGGAATCGCCCTCTCCAAACTCGGCGAAAAAATCCTATTCGACCTAAGGTCAAAAATAAGCGAAGGAATAGAAATTCCAAAAAGCCCCCTCACAGTAGGACCCTTCAACACAGCAATTCTCATCAGAAACGTAGCCAACCTAGTGAAAAATGGAGTAGAACAACGCGACACTGCAATTAAAGCTGGCGCCTTAGGAGCAACAACATTAATTTTCAAACAAGGCAAACTAACAATTCCCGGGTTAAGCGAGGACGCCCTCCAAAACCAAAACATAAAACCCATATACAACACAATAATATCCAAACTTAAACCCAAAGAAAACGATATAATCATAATAGGAAGCGCCAACGAAAAACAAACAGCAGAATTAGGAGCAAAAACAGCAGCCCTTGAACTACTAAAACAACAAAACCCAATGAAACATTCATAATGTTTATTATTTACTATCAGAGATTATTCGACTACTTGGAGGGCAATTCTTGTTGGAGAGTTCGCAATCAAAAGGCACGCATGTTTTAAAGGATAGTGCTGAAGAAAGCCAAAAGGAATGGGACCTTTTTGTCTGTTATGCGTCAGAAGACAATGATGAAGTGGTAAGACCTTTAGTTAAAGCCTTGGTTGAGAAAGGACTCCGTGTCTGGTATGACAAATTCAGCCTGACTATTGGCGACTCCCTCAGCGGGTCTATAGATCGAGGCCTGGCGCAGTCAAAATATGGCTTGGTGATTTTAAGCCCAAATTTCTTCGCTAAAGAGTGGCCTCAGCGAGAGTTGGATGCTCTTGTATCAATAGAAGCTAGAAGCGGAAAGAAAATTCTTCCAATATGGCATAGATTGAGCCATGATGATGTTGCACGTTTTTCACCTTTGCTCGCTGACAAATTAGCAATTTCAACTTCAAAAGGACTCGATGCTCTCACAGAAGAAATTATCCGTGCTGTCAAACCGAAGAAAGCTGAGTTGAGCGGTATTGAAAAACATTTGTTCCTTGCTGGATGCGTGGTTGGAAATAACTTGGCCATCGCTCCAATTACTCCGGAAAGTGACCCTAACGAGTTGGATAAAGTCATCGAGATCCTTCGCGCGATTGGGTTAGCAGAAGCCCCCGAGACTAAAGCGATCATAAAGACCCGTAATATGCTCATTCAAAATAAAGGAAAATCCTTAGACAAAGATACTTTTAGAAAAATTTGGAATAGTTATTTTGATGCGATGCACAAGCTTCCAGACAGAATCCGGGCGCGCACCTCTTCAGAGGCTTTTCGATGGTTCAAAATTGGAGAGCTTCTGTATGATTTGATCACTTCAGCTTACATAGATAGATATCATAGAGAACTAAAAACTCCACAAGCAAAACCTGCGTTGTCCGTTGTTACAAAGGCTGCAGCTTTAGAAACTCTGATCAAGCAGGTAGACTTGCCTATTCACATAAGGCGAGAAATAGAGAATCTAACGGATGCAATAAAAGCAGGAAACGCAACACTAAGTGAGGACATGCTTAACCTACAATATTCAAATGTGAATTTTATTGCCCAAGCTTTGTTTGCTTGGTTAGATGCGACAACCTAATACATTTTTGCACGTCACGCCATTCCGCTCAAATTAAACCGTGTATATCATTTATAAGTAAAAAATGTAGCTTAGCCTTGACATTTCCATAATACGCTAATGAAGAAAGAGTAACTTAGAGAACGACACTATAAAATTGATACTAACTAGAAAAGTTAAGTAAGTCATTCAGCGTCAAAAAACCAAACACTTTTGCCGGTAAACTTGTGTTCAATTCTTAACCCCCGCACACGCCTACTCACAATGTCCTGAGAGTTTTGTTTAGCTGAAATAAGCTCGAAACATGCTTTAAATTCAGCTGAATTGCGGGGGGGATTTACGCACAAAATTACCAGTAAATTAGTGCGGGGGGTGGGATTTGAACCCACGAACCCCTATGGGACAGCCGCCTCAGGGCTGCGCCTTTGGCCATGCTTGGCAACCCCCGCATGAGCTTGTCAGTTTACTTTTAATTTATGAGTTAAAATTAAATCTTGCTTTAACTTTAGCCTAACGTGAAATTGTTTATATCTGCAACTGATGGAATATAAGTTTGGGTCTAAAAGGGAAAAGGTGAAAGAGTTTGAAAGCGGTTGTTCTTGCTGGGGGGTTCGCCACAAGGTTAAGACCGCTGAGTTGTACAAGACCAAAAATTCTTTTTCCAATAGTTAATAAACCCTTGTTGGAGTGGATTCTTGAGGGGCTTGCCAAAAATGGCGTTAACGAGGTAGTAATGGCGGTTAACTATCAAACAGAAATTGCATTGAAGCAACATAGAATTCAAAAGTGTGGGATGCGCATTATTTATTCCCGTGACCCAATAAGAAAACCCTTGGGAACAGGTGGTCCTATAAAGAAAGTTGAAAAAAATATTGGGCATAGCGGTTCTTTTCTGGTTTTGAATGGAGACATATTTGCCGATTTGAATTATAGGGAAATCCTAAAAGTGCATGAGGAGAAAGGTGCTGTGGCGACAATAGCTCTCTATTACGTTGAAGACCCGAGCAGATATGGAGTTGTGGAATTAGCCAGCGACAACAGTGTGAAGAGGTTTGTTGAAAAACCACGGCGTGAAGACGCTCCAACCAATTTGATAAACGCGGGCATCTACATCTTCAGCCCAGAAATATTTAAATACATACCAGAAGGGCGGATGGTTTCTACGGAACGTGAGGTTTTTCCGAAGCTTGTGGAAGAAGGCAAGCTTTACGGTTACGTTCACGATGGTTTGTGGATGGATATAGGCAAGCCTGAAGACTACTTAAAAATAAACAGAATTCTGCTAAATTCCATTTCTATCCATCAAAAATTTAAAGCTGGAGCGGAAGTGAAAATTAACAAACCCGTGGCTTTTGATAGGAATGTTTCTGTTGGAGAAAAATCTGTTATAGGGCCATATACGGTTTTGGGGCGGAACGTCACTGTTGGAAGTAATGTTTCCATGTGTGACTCAGTGATTTTTCCAGAAACGGAAATATTGGATTTTGTCTCTTTAGAAGGCGCGATAATTGGTGAGGGAGTTTTTATTGGAAGGAGAGTAAAAATTGGAAAGGGATGCGTTATAGGGGATTATGTTAAAGTGGGAGATGACGTGACGTTGGATGAAGGAGTTTTGGTTTGTCCATCAAAAGAGGTTTACGAAAAGGTGTCAACAATTAAATGCATTATTTGAGAGGAGAGAAAGCGCGTATGCAATCGCCAGCCTTAGATATAAAAAAGGAAGAGGTTGATGCTTCAGAAAAACGTGGAAAGTACACTGTTAGCATTATAGGTTGTGGACAAAACGGCATTCTCCACACTTGCAGTTTTGCTGAGGTTGGGTTTAAAGTGATATGCGTCGACTCTGACCAAACAATAGTAAATGACATTTTACGAGGCAAAACATCTTTTTTAAGGCGTGAAATTGAGCTTAAACTGAAAAATTACGTTAAAAATGGGATTTTAACTGCCACAACAGATTTTAAAATTGCCGTTTCCCAGAGTGATTTTGTTGTTATAACGGTTCCAGTGGAAGTTGACGAGGAAAAGGGGGTTGATTACTCAAGAATTAGGGATTATTGCAAAAAGGTTGGGTTAAGCCTTCGCCGTGGCTCGGTGGTTATTGTTGCGAGTGTCATGGGATTCGGTTCCACAGAAATTTTGATTAAGGATGTTTTGGAGAATGCTTCGGGCTTTAAAGTTGGGGTTGACTTCGGCTTGGCTTATAGTCCACTTCAAATTTTTAATGGGCAAAAACAGGAAATTTTGGCGAATCAGAAGCGAATTGTTGCAGCTTCAGATAAGAGAAGCTTAAATGCGGCTTCAGTTATCATAAAGACTATAGCGGGAAATGTTGTTGAAAAGTTGGGAAGTATAAAAGTGGCGGAGGCTGCCGTACTTTTTGAGGCTGTGCAAGGGGATGTTGCTGTTGCTGTTGCCTCTGAATTTGCATTTTTCTGTGAGAAGGCTGGAATAGATTACTTTGAAGTTTATGAACTTGCAAAGGCTTGTGGTTCTGGCACGTTGGCTTTGCCTATGTTCGCTGATGGAAAAGAGCAAGTAGAGCCATACCTTTTTCTCGAAAACATTGAAAATCTTGAGTTGAAGTTGCGGATGCCTGCAACTGCCAGAGAAGTGAATGAGGAGATAAATAGGCATGTGGTTAATTTGGTTAAGGATGCTTTGAAAAGTTGTGGGAAAACATTACGAAGAGCGAGAATTTCGCTTTTGGGAGTCTCGCAAACGCCAAACATGAAAAGCCCTCCAAACGAAACTGTTAAAGAACTGGTTAAAACGTTGGAGGCTAGAGGCGCCAAAATCAACATTTATGATCCATATTTAAGTGGTGAATTGGCGGAAATGCAACGTTATTTCAAGAAAAATTTGACGGAAACGTTGGAAGGGGCGGACTGCATATTACTAATCACGGGACATGAGCAGTTTAAACGTTTAGACCTTAAGAAAGTGAAAATCATAATGAAGATGCCAGCGGCGATTGTGGATTTGAAGGGGATTGTTGAGCCTTTCAAAGTTGAAAGAGAAGGTTTCATATATCGCGGTTTAGGTAGGGGAGTTTGGACAAAATGAAAAAGTTAGGCGTGGCGGTTATTGGAGCTGGGTTTTGGGGGAGAAACCACGCAAGAGTTTTTAAAGAGTTAGGTGAAACTGAGCTTTTGGCTGTTTGTGACATAGATGGTGAAAGGGCTAAAGATTTAGCCGAAAAGTTTGGTGTGGACGCTTATACTAATGCTGGAAAAATGCTTAAAAGAGACGATATAGAAGCCGTAAGCATTTGTACATGGTCAACGAGCCTTGCAAAAGAAGCTTTGAAAGCCCTAAAAGCTGGAAAACACGTTTTGGTTGAGAAGCCGATGGCAGCAAGCGTGAAGCAGGCGGAAAAGCTTTTGAAAACAGCTGATAAAGAGGGGTTGCACCTCATGGTGGGTTTTCTCATGCGGTTTATTCCTGGACTACAGCACATGAAAAAGGCGATAGAGGATAAGGCATTGGGCGAGGTTGTGTGTGCCACGGCGAAAAGGGTTTCGCAGTGGCCAGAGCGGATAGGCGATGTTGGAGTGGTTAAGGACACTGCCATTCACGATATTGACGTAGTGCGGCATCTTTTTGATGAAAACCCTGTGGCGGTTTATGCGAAAACTGGATGTATGATGCATAAAAAATTTGAGGATTACGCCCAAATAATGTTGACATTCAAAAGTGGAAAAAGCGCTTTCATTGAGGCTAATTGGCTAACACCGTACAAGACTAGAACGCTTGTGGTTACTGGAAGCGAGGGCATAATGAAGCTCGATTACATAACGCAGGAATTAACCATCGAAAATGTTAAGGAGACTGTACAGCCACGGTATCCATGGCAGGAACCCCTGAAACTTGAGCTACAACACTTTGCAAACTGTGTTTTGGGAAAGGAAAAACCGCTGATAACTGGATTAGACGGATTAAAAGCGTTAACAATAGCCGAAGCCGCACTAAAATCCTCAACAAAGGTAAAAGCCATAAAAATAAACCATTAAATCCCCCTCAAACCTTAGAAGCTTTCAAATGTCGTTTTCAATTCAACTTTTGCGCCGACGACATTTAAACCCTAAGTTTTTGCATTACCCCTTAGTGCGGTTAAACTTTACATGTTTATGTTTTTAAGTTGAAAGGTTTTCCTCCACGCAGTATTTTTTCTGGAATTTTTTCCTTCCATTTTTTAAGGAACGGCAAATCTTCGCTTTCCTTTCGCAGTTCATCTGGAAGCATCTCTGGAATCTCATCCCTTATAGGATACCATCTTAAGCATTTGGGACAAACAATCAACCCCTCGACAATTTCCTCTTTCTCCTCAAAAACCAGCAACTCCAGCGGATGATGCTTATCTATGGGACAGGCCAATATCTCCATCAGTTTTCGCTTCATGTAGGCATCATCTCCCCAACAAGTTTGTAAGTAAGCATTTATTAAATTTACCAGTTCAGCGCCTAACAGCTATGTCTAATGCTACTTGATACCAGTTTGGACCAGTAGAACGAACAACACGTCCAAAAACAAAATAAAACGCCACATTTAAAAAACCAAGCTTTTCAGCCACTTTACGCCTAACCTTCTCAACGGGATTTTCGCCTTTTCGTGCATGCTCAAAATCATAATAATGTATTAACCCAGCATTTTTAAGGGCAGATAAGGCATAAGGCAAATACTCAAGCGCTTTTTCAGGTAAAGGCATCAAAACCCTATTCGCCACGTGACATAGCCTTTCCGCAATAATATTTTTCGCATCGCCAAGCAAAGGCACAACTCTTCCGTAAACCCTGTTCAACCTAACATTTTCATGCATGTGCCGAACGGCTACTGGGTTAATATCAATTGAATAAACTTTTTCAGCGTTGGAATGTTTGGCGATAATTATGGAGAAACAGCCCACTCCAGCAAACATGTTCACGACAACCTCGCCGTTTTTGACTTGCCGTGCAACACGCATCCGCTCGTAGAAAAGCCGTGGAGAAAAATAGCATTTCTCAACATCAACCGAAAATAGGCATGCGGATTCCCTATGCACTGTTACGGTTTTATTTTCGCCAGCAACAAACTTTAATTTTCGAATGCGGAACTCGCCGTGTACAGGGCTAGTTTGCGCCAAAACTGTCCTAACATTTCTGTGAACGCTCATAACGGCTTCCGCAATAGCCTCAGCATACTTCACTGACTTTTCAGTTAAACGCAAAATTGCAATATCACCAACAACATCATAAGAATTGTAAACGTAAAACAAATCCTCTGACGGGAGAAAATCCGAAAGAATCTTTCTCAGACGACGCTTCAATCCCTTATCCTTCCACCACAAGAATAAATAGCTGAGAAACACTTAAAAGCAGATGGACTTCATCTGTAAGAGGGAAACCTGTAATGGAGAAGACAGCAGCTGGGACAGTTTATGAATGTGTCAGATGTGGAGCAAAAGTTCCATTAGAAGAGTTGGAACTACGAGGCGGAGAAATGAAATGCACAGTTTGCGGCTACAGAATTTTGAAGAAAATTAAACCGCCAGTTGTAAAACGGGTTAAAGCAATATAAAAAGGCGAAGGGGCAATTTAAGCGCAGTTTGTAATGGCATTAGAAAATTTCTTTCTCTCCGATTTTGCGGAGAGCCCTTCCACGAAGTTTTATTGCTGGACCAACTACTTCTTCAGGTTGTTTTTCAACAGTTTTCCGTTTTATAGTTTCTCCGCAAATTCCTCTCGGTAATAGTCGCCTTTTCACGCAAATGGCGTAAGTACAGTTTGCAACACTGCACATTTCTTCAGTCCATCGGCACCATACACCATCTCGACGGTATATGGCAGCGTTTTTCGCACACTTAAAGGATTGGCATGTTGGAGAACACATTTTCACTTGAGCCAATGCAGACACAACCTTTAATTGTTGATTCACAAAAACTTTCACACTACGACTGTTCCCTACAAGTTTGTTTCACAACATTAAATATAAACTTTTTTGCCAACCACTCCTTATTTTAACTCTCACTTCCGCCTGTTTTCGGTTTTAAATGTCTCCGCCTATAAAATTCAAAAATTAAAACCAAAATTACGCTTACAACAACGATAAGCGTTGTTGCCAACTGACCAGTCTCAACAAGAAAACCAGCAAGCACAACATACCGCTCCATTTTAACTTGAACCGTTGCTGAACTGCCAACGTAAAATGCTGTTTCCACGTAAGGCTGCGACTGCCCTGGCAAGTAAACAACTGCCCACAGCGCTCCACCGATAATGTTTGGAAACTTTGCTATTCCATCGGATTCCGTTAGATTTGAACGGTAAAATGAACCGTCACGCTGCAAAGTTACATTTGCGTTTGGAATAGGCTGCCCAAAATAATCAACAACTTGAACTGAAAAACTTAAGCCGTAAAGACTACAACTAACAAATACGTTAACAGTTGATGCGTTCAAATTTGCTGTTGTTTCGTTGAGTTTTACATTGTCCGCATAAATTTTTATGGTGTACCTGCCAAAGGGACAGTTAAACTCGGCAACTCCATTACCAGTGGTGTTTTCTTCAAAAAATAATCCACCAAGCAAATCTTGAACTTTCACTGTGGCACCGCCTATTGGCTGATTATCAGCGTTGGGATTAGTTACATTAACCTTCAACGTGTAATTTGGACACGTAATTGTCAAGTTAAACCATGCAACTGGATTTCCATTCTGAAGCAAACTTAGCGTTGTCGTGTTAAACTGCATGCCATACCGTGAAGCATTCAAAGTGTAAGTTACATCGGCTAACAGCGAACGAAAAACCGCTACACCGTCAATGTTTGTGGTCAAAGCAGGAGTTAAAGTTAGGTTTTCAGGCGATAGCGTCAATTCCACTTCTGGCACACAAATTTCTTTTCCTTTTACAATCGCTAAAACCAAAACCCTCAAACTGACAAGATTGCAGGTAATGTTGAAGGATAGGGATGTTTCAGTAACGTTTATCCAGCTTTCACCGACTTTACGCTCTTTAAAATAGGCTTCAGCGGTGAAATTGCCAATTTCAAGCTTCACAATAGCCAAACCATTCGAACCACTCGTCGCATTCACAATGGACACACCATCCTCAAATATTCGGATTGCCACTTCTGGCACTGGCTCATCCGCAAGATTCCTAGTCGTAATATTAACATCAAAACCTGGAACAGTGAAGCTTTGAATGTCTGAAGGAATTTTCGCCGTCGGTCCAAATGTTGAAGTGACATTAACAGTGTAATAGCCCATGGATGCGTTGTAGGGGACTGTCCAATTCATCTGGGCAACGCCTTCAGCGTCAGCGTTTAAACTCGTTGAAAACTGCAGTTTTTCACCAGTTATTGTGATGGTTACGTTTTCCTCTGGCTGGTAACCGGTGGCTTTAATGTTCACTACTTGGAATCTGTGGTATTCTGTGGAGTTTGTTAATCCTATGGTGAAAGTTGCGTTTGCAAGCGTCTCGTTGAAGAAAACTTTGTATTCGCCAACATAATATGTGTTGGCACCCGTGAAGTTTTCAGGATATTTAACGATTTCACTGCCGTTTCCATCATCTGACAATGTAATGTTAAATGTGTTTGTGTAAGTTGCATTTGGATTTTGAACAGTGATATTAGCAATGTAAAACTGTTTATCTTTTTCTCCACCAGTTATGTTCACGTAGATTTCCACAGAATCGCCTTCTTGTCGCTGTCGGGGTGGTTCAACCGGCGGACTTATTTCAAGAAGATACGCCGTTAAAACCTCAAATGTTTCTGTGGCGTTTTCCTTAGTTCCTTCATCCATTATTTTTATTGTGTGGTTGCCAGCCCGCGTTTGAGGAATCACAATCGAGGCGTTAACGCTGTTTCCAGTTGCATTTTCGCTTAACAGTTCTTTTTCATCAAAAAATATTCGGTATTGCCCATCAACTGTTGTTATGTTAGCTATCAACGTGACGTTTGCACCTACATGCCCCGATGTGGGATATACAGAGATAATTTTTACTTCAGCCCTCACTTTTGGCAGAAACGGAAAAGTTGCAATTGCTGCTGTCAGGGTTAATAACAAAATTACTGAGAATTTAATTTTTTGGAATGTGAGCTTCATCAAATGTTTTCCCTCGAAAGATTTAAGCGGGTTCGTGAACACTTTTAATATTCAAGAACATTTTAAACTTTACCTTTCCCCATCTGCTTTTTATTACCAATTTTATGTTCTACACGTAAAGTCTCCTTAACAGTAAATGTGAAGAAGAACGCTGGAATAAGCGAAAACATAGTCATAAATTGGTACATGGCAACCATGCCATAACTGTTTGAAATAGCCCCCGCAATTCCAGAACCAACAGCCGACCCAGCGGATGAGAAGCTGTTATATAAACCCAACGCTGTTCCTCTGCCCTCTGGAGCGATGTCCGACACAAACGCTATAGAAGAAACATATAACATGCCGAATGTGAACCCATGCAAAAGTTGTATTGGCAAAATCAGATAGGGATGTTTTGCTGTTGTGTAAAGACCTAGCCTAAGCGGATATATGAAGAGGGCGGCGGCAACCAGCATTTTTCTCCCAATTTTGTCAGACACGGCTCCAAAATACACCATACAGGGAACTTCCGCTAATGCAGCTATGGAAAACGCTAAACCCACGATGGTGTCGGAGCCGCCAAGCTTGCGAATATACAATGAGAGGAAATGGGAAAATGTAGTTGCTGAAATGTTCACCATGAAAATGGTTAAGAGAAACATCAAAAAATTCTTGTTTCCAACGAACTGGCGAAAGTTTCCCTTTTCATCGTCAATTTTTATTCTTGGTTGTTCGTTTATTGAAACCTTGATGATTATGGCGGACAGCCAAAAAAAGGCGGATGCCAAGTAAAACACAACATTAATTCCGAAACTCGTGGAAACCAGTCCGCCTATTGCAGTACTTATAATCCACCCTATCGACCCAGAAATTCGGTATCTTCCAAAAAATTTTCCAACATCCGTTGACCCAACAGTATCCACAGCCAATGCAGGTGTGGCTGTTGTCGCTGCGGAAACAAACGTGTTCCATAAGAGAACCAGCGTTAAAAACTGAATGAAACTTGAAGCGTGGGGGTAAATGACGGAGACCACACTGGCAACAGCAACCACCAATATGATTATTGCCTTTCTTCCAGTTTTGTCTATTATGTTTCCCCAAAAAGTTTGAGATAAAATTGGAAAAATTAAACCAATCATGTAAATGACGCCGATTTCAAAGTAGGTCAACTTTGAACTTTGCAGAAGCAGAGGCATGAATGGGCTGACAAAGCCAAGCGCCATGAAATAGCAAAAGCCGGAAAACCACAAACCAATAAAGGTTTTACTATGACTTTTTGTTTCGAATTTGTCCGTGTCAAAGCTTTCTTGCATTTTGTCACGCAACACACATCGCACCGTTAAAAGCGTGGTGAACGTGTATAAACGCCTTTTAGAAATAAACATTACTAATAAGACTGAACAATAATAATTGTATGAAGTGAAAAGGCTTTGGAAAGGCTTGTTCCCGATTCGCTTATTCAGGCTTTAAAAAGGCAGCGTTACCACTTTGTTGGGCGACATTCAGCCGTTAAAAGGTGCAGATGGCTTTACGAAACATTAGTTCACGACCGACCATGCTACAAGCAGAAGTTTTACGGCATAAAGACGCATCAGTGCATACAGATGACACCTTCGCTTTTCTATTGCACACAACAATGCCTTTTCTGTTGGCGAGCGCAAAGCGGCGACCTCAAAATAAAATGGGACGAGATGAAACTGCCAGAATGGGATTCCCCAGAAGAAATCGTTGAAGGTTGCATTGAGGCACAACTTGCAATTTTAAGCGGGTATAAGGCTAATTCCAAAACAAACCAGCAGAAATTTAGAGAAGCCCTAACGCCAAAACATGCAGCCATAAGCCTAACGGGCGAGCCGACGCTTTACCAGCCCATTGGAGAGTTAATCCAAGCCTTTCATAAAAAAGGGTTCACCACGTTCCTTGTTTCTAATGGCACTGTACCTTCAGCCTTAGAAAGGCTAAGCCACGAGCCCACACAACTTTACATTTCAGTCTGCGCCCCAGACAAAGAAACGTTCAAGCATGTTTGCCGTCCCCAAATCCCAAACGCTTGGGAAAAATTAAATGAAACGTTAGAGCTTTTGCCAAGCTTCAAATGTCCAACGGTGATTCGCATAACTGCCGTGCAAGATTTAAACATGAAAAATGTGGAGGGCTACGCCAAACTTGTGGAAAAGGCTAATTCAACACATATTGAGCCTAAAGCGTATATGCATGTTGGATTTTCAAGACTCCGGCTGGGCTATGGAAACATGCCATCGCATAAGGAAGTATGTGAGTTTGCTGTGCAACTGGCAAAGGAAACAGGCTATAATATCATTGACGAGTCAGAGGAAAGCCGAGTTGTGTTATTAAGCAAATTAAAAAAGCCCATAAGATTCAGCGACGGTTAGCACAATACACTTATGTGTTTCTAACCTAAAATGATGTGGGAACAATTTTATGTCACATCTAAAAGATGTTTTGAAAAAAATTAGGAAAGAGCTGAAAGAGAAGGAAAGAATCCGAGAAAAAGCCCAAAAAGACATGCGAAAGGCAACAAGCCTCTCAAAACAAGCAATACTCTTAATCCACCAGAAAAGGCTTAGAGAAGCCAAAAGACAAATTGAAAAGGCAAAAGAAATCATTTCAAAACTTAACAATGCTTCAGCCACGCATCCAGACATTATTTATAGCGGTTTGTTCGACGCTGCACTCCAAGAATTTTCTGAAGCAAATATACTCCTAAAACTCGTTGAAGAAAAGTTTACAACGCCAGAAGAAATAGGCGTGCCATCGGTTGATTATGTTCTCGGATTAGCTGATGTCATAGGCGAGTATAGACGCATGGCGTTGGATGCCCTACGTGAAGGAAAAATAGGGAAAAGCGAAAATTGTTTGCGCATAATGGATGAAATTTATACGGAGCTTATGGCTATGGACGAAGCCTACATGCTGGTTCCTGGATTGCGGAGAAAATGCGACATGGCAAGACGGATAATTGAGGCTACACGAGGAGACATAACCCAAGAAGTGCGAAGAACAGCGCTGGAAAAAAGTTTGAAAAGCCTTGAGAAACGCATAGGAAAAACATGAAAATGGAAACATTAAATTCACGTTTTTCTGTTAAAAAAGCTCATGAAACACAATTAGAAATGTCTAAAAAATTGGTTTTTGAAGATAAACTATCAGCTAAAATCCGTTTTGTCGCTGGGGTTGACGTTGCCTATACAAAGGAGTTATCAATAGGCGCAGTGGCTGTGTTGGATTACGACTCATTAAGGCTTGTGGAAGCCCACACAGCAAAATGCAAAACACGATTTCCATACGTTCCAACGCTTCTTTCTTTTAAGGAGGTTCCTCCAGCAGTTTTAAGCATAAAAAAGTTGAATGTGAACCCAGACGTTTTCCTTGTGGATGGACATGGTTTTGCGCATCCCTACGGCTGTGGATTTGCAAGCCACTTGGGACTTATCATAAAAAAGCCAACGGTTGGCGTGACAAAAAACCGATTGTTTGGCGAATTAGAAAATGAAGCGGGAAAAGATGTTGCCTTCCTGAGGCACGATGGTAAAATTGTGGGTGCCAGAGTTGTGACAAAACGTGGATGTAAACCAGTTTATGTTAGTGTTGGACATATGGTTTCGCTGGATACAGCCATAAAAATTGTCAGGCACTGTGCAATTCGCAGTCGCATTCCAGAACCAATTTTAAAAGCTCATGAAGTGTCAACCGCTGAAAAACGCAAAATCAAATAACACAGACAACCTAACACAAATAGCGGAGTGAAAGCGAATTGCTCCCTCCAAAACTTAGGGCGTTAGCAAACAAAATCCACGACAAAAACCTTCGGAAAAAAGTTATTGAATTACTGGAAAACCCAACATTTGAGGTTAACGGCAAAAAATATTCAAGCTTGCCCCTTGAAACCGCACCAGCCGGACTCTCGCATCACCATTGTTATCCTGGCGGCTACGTGGAACATGTTGTTTCAACAACAAACATTGCCTTAGCCTTGTGCGATTCTGTGGAAAAGGTTTATGAGGGAAAGGTGAACCGCGACGTTATTGTTGCTGGGGTTTTGTTGCATGACATTTTCAAACCAATCACATATGCGATTAACGAGGATGGCAGTTATGGCACAACAAACCTAGCCGATTACATGGACCACCTTTCCCTCGTAATTTCAGAGCTTGTTCGAAAAGGTTTTCCATTAGCCGTTATTCACGCTGTTTCAGCCCACCACGGAGAATACAGCCCAATAAAACCCCGCACAATCGAAGCCTTAATCTGCCATTTAGCGGATTTTGTGGATTCACGGTTAAACGGCGAAGTGTTAAGTGCGGCGGCATACCTCATAAAGAAGGCTGTCGGCGAAGAACTGCCACGTTTAACTTCGAAGGAAGCTTTCGAAATAGTCAATTCGAAAGTTGTCGAAGGCTGGGAAGGCGTGGCAAAAACCGTAGAAAAAATAAAGCGGAAAAGAGAAACACACAAAACTTAAATGGAAATGGCGCAATTGAAAAATGAAAGCAAAAGGAGAAGTGAAAATGGAGATTTCATTTGAGGAATTTCAAAGACTGGATTTGCGTGTCGGAAAAATTGTGGAGGCAAACCAAATTCCAGGCTCACGCAACCTCATCCGCATGATTGTAGATTTTGGAACAGAAAAACGACAAGCAGTTGCGGGGCTATTGCAATGGTATAAGCCCGAAGACCTCGCCGGCAAAAAATGCGCTTTTATATTAAACCTTCAACGCCGAAAATTCATGGGCGTAGAATCCCAATGCATGATTTTAGCTGCGGAAGACACGAAAGGCAACGTGGTGGTTTTGCAACCAGAAAAAGACATAACAGAAGGAAGCAAAATACACTAAAATAATTTAAGTTTATAAATTTCCGCATTTCCCTTAATGTCTCCTAACAGAAATTAGTTTTTAACGAAAGAATCAACATGCTCGCGCTCACTGCGCCTAAACATCTGGCATGAACCACCTTTTTAGATATGTGAAGCTTTGTCAGGAAGATATCACGCTACTTTAGCAAAAATTAAATTCGGTGCATAAAAAAGAATAGAGAAAAAGGGTAGCAAGACGTTATAGTCGCTTTAATAGTTCATCCTTCTTGCGCTGAAACTCTTCTTCAGTTATTAATCCTTTTTCCTTTAGTTTGGCAAGTTTTTCAATTTGGTCTGCAATATCGGTTTGTGGAGCCGCCACTGCTATTGTTGGTTGAGCTTTCATTGTTGCAATCAAATCCCGAATATTTTTGGCAGCGATGTCTCCATCACCTTTTGGTATATTGTGAATCACCATTTCATTCGCTCCAACCATTAAATGAAGCTCATCGCCAAACATACCTTTGTAACTTGTTACTGAGGAGATTTGATCATATGGAAAGATAATTTGATCGTATCGTCCAAACATCATAGGACAATAGAACACAGCCCGCTTGCTTGTGATTAAGAGCAAACCTGACCTTCTTACCGAATATTCACGTCTACCTTTCCTTTCATCTTTATAGGCAATGCCCTTTATAACACAGAATAGTTTCTCGTCGGAGGCAAATATGCGTTGCTTAGCTTCTTCTAAAGTTTTGGAATCTACTCCGTTACCAACATAGGCAGCTTCAGACGTTTTTAACCCCCTCATTTATAATCATTTCTCTAAATATTTATAAATTTCTCAAGTAAAAAAATACATTGAGGAAAAAGTTTGCACTTCTTCAAAAGGAAAAAAGGGCAATCCGAAGAAGATCCTCGATCGAAAGGACTAGTTAAGTGGGGAGACGAATGGATAACACCCGCAGAAAAATATAGACGAGAACACATGGGAGCGAGTGTGCCAGTAATACATGAGAAAGAAACTATTGTAACTAAAGAAGTTGTTAAAATGCGATGTAAATATTGTGGCACAGTGTTCAACATAGCGGAGAATGACAGATGCCCGCATTGCGGAGCCCCACCTTGACCTATGCAATAACCTGCATCCATAATTCCATATTCAGTAAAATAGGCTTGGAATAGGATTATCGCTTATCCAATATTTTAGTTACTTTGACGAGTTTATATCTGCCAAGAAAGTCCTTTTTGTATATATGAAACATGCCGCAATCTTGACACCGCATGATCTTGTTAACACCTTGAATATCTAACTCAACAAGGTCCAACGGTCCCCCGCAGTCAAAACACTTTCCAGAGAACTTTCTCTGCTGTCTTTCTTCCATAATCAGTCCCCTAAATAATTTCAGAAATGGTAATAAAAACTTTGTTCTTTTAATCATCGTTAATGGAAAATGTTGGTGTAGTTTAATGAAGGGTTATGCAGCGGGCGAAGCTTCAGATGTTTTTAGTTGTGTTTTGATGGATTCGGCGTTTTTATCGTTTTCCGCCAAATAATCAATCATATCATCGTCTAAACCAAGCCATCGTGCAATTCCAGCCGCCATCTCCACATTATTTCTAAAAATAATCCTCAAATACGGAAGTATTTCTTTTGAGGCGCGGTTAGCCGAAATGTGACATTTACGCTTAATTTTGTATCCTATTTGGAGTTGCATGGCACGCTCAGCCTTGGACCTTGACAACGCTTGGATGCGCCCTGGGAATTTGAACGGTATCCACCCGCTGGGTTTAGTGTTGCGTCTCGCCATGGCTACGCCAGCAGTCATATGGTCAATAACATAGCGAATAAAACTCCAGTCTTGGGTTGAACGGATTCTACCACGGTAAACATCCGCCAATGAAAGCTCGTTCATAGCCCTTGCCAAATCATGCGGGTCCGTCAAATGCGCTGGAACATTCTCATATATCCACTCAAAAAGCATGTCAACGTCAACATCAGCCATATCCACCGCCTGTTTTGCACCTTTACACGTTTTCCCATAAATTATCATTCTCAAAACATTGAAAATATTTTCTTGTCTGTCACGGTGTCCAAGCCAAGAAACATCCTCATAAGTAAGCCTCGTCTTGCCTTGAGCCAAAGCTTGCAGGTCGTTCACTGCCGAGCGGACATCGCCCTCAGAACGTTGCGCGATAAACTTTAATGCGTCTTCGTCAGCTTGGATGTTCTCTGCCGTGCAAATGCGTTTCAAGTGGCGCATAACATCGCTTGCCGACGGCTTTTTAAACTCTATTAGGAGGCAATGGTTGCGAAGTTCTGAAAAACGCGGGTCAAAAGCGTTGTTTGCAATCAAAACTATTGGACACATGGCAGTTTTCACAATGTCGGTTATGGCTTTCACGCCGCCCTTATCCGCCGTGCCAGTTAACCCATCCAACTCATCAAGCAAAACAACCCGTTTACCACCAAACAACGAACCGTACTGGGAGGCTAAACCCGCAAAACGGTGCACAGCGTCTTCTGTTCGGTAATCACTCGCATTTTTCTCAACAAGCTCCAATCCAAAATCATTAGCCAAAGCCTCAACAACCACGGTTTTTCCAACGCCCGGCGGACCATACAAAAAAGCAGCCCGCTTTTTGGGGATACCCTTCTCCCAAGATTTTATCCAATCAACAAACTTTTGAATAGCCTCTTTATTTCCAACAACCTCGTTTAGGGATGTTGGCTTATGCTTAACAGTCCAAGCGGCAAACAAGCCCTTAACACCTAACTTGCCTTTCCCAATTCGTGGCCAACTTCAACAAGCTTGGCGAGTAAAGCGCTTAATTGAACTTCTTCGTCTGCGCCTTCCACAAGCCTATAATCAATTTCGCCGACAACCTCAGCCAACTTTATCCTCCACTCTTCGGGAATTTCCGCCCTGAAAATTTCGGTGTGAATTTGGCGGATGATGTCGGTGCCAGCCACACCATACTTCTGAATTATGTCACGCAACTGTTTCCGCGCTTCTAAAAAGTCGCCTTTCATGGCTGTTTCCAGCATTTTCTGCACATCGGCTGGGTTGGCACGTCCAGCAATCGAATAGACAATCTTTGCATCCACAGGCTTGTTTAGTGAGGCGGCTGCTTGCAAAGTGTTTATAGCCCTTCTAAGGTCTCCACCACAAACTTCAAAAATTGCGTCTAAACCATCCTTTAGCAGTTTTACACCTTCGTTTTCCGCTATATGTCTCAAATACTTATCTTGTTCCTCTCTTGGCAGGAAAGTAAAACGGAAAGGCGCACAACGAGACTGGATCGGCTCAATTATTTTTCCGCTGTAGTTGGCGCATAAAATGAAACGGCAAGTTTCCGTGTAACGCTCCATCGTCCGCCTTAACGCTTGTTGCGCATCCGAAGTCATGTTGTCCGCTTCGTCCAAAATCATTATTTTGAATGGAATTTCGCCGATGGAACGCACTCTGGCAAAGGTTTTAACGGTTTCACGCACAACGTCGATGCCCCTCTCGTCGCTGGCGTTTAACTCCATGATGTGTTCGCGGTAAGCTTCGCCGTAAAGGTCACGTGCCAAACAAAGAGCCGCCGTGGTTTTTCCAGTTCCAGGCGGACCAGCAAAAATACAATGGGGAACATTACGTGATTTAACAAAACTTTTTAGGCGGTCAACTATTTCTTTTTGGTTAACCATTTCATCAAGCGTTTTCGGTCTGTACTTTTCTGCCCACATTTCGAAACTCAAAAAGGGCAAACCTCCCTTTGTAACACAATAAGAATGCTTAATAAATAAATGCTTGTTTCTCATGAAGTTTGCATAGAACTTATTTCTTCAACTGTTTTGTTCAGCGTCACCTCCGCAATGTTTTGGCTGTACTCCATAATTCTTCTGGAACTGTCGAAAATCAGTCTGAAAATTGCTGAGATGTTTGGGTCTAGTTTTTTGCTTGATATTAAGGTGATGATGTCGTTTTCGAGGGTGGCAAGCGATTCCGTTTGAGAGATTATGTTATCAGCTTGCTTGTAATCCCATTTGAACGTTGCCCTTATGGATTCTTCGAACAGTTTATGCGCCAAAGAATTGAAGCTGAGAATTTGGGAGTAAACCTCCTCGTCTATTGGTTCTTTCAGAAACAGCGTTTGATTCTCAACCATTTTTCTGAAGGCGATTATATTATTCACTATGTTTCTTGCGTTTTCGGCTATGCTCCTCACATCATTAACAACAATCCTATAAGCCAGAAACTCCTTAGGAGTTTTAAATCCCAACTCTCGGAACAAATTTTGCTCCACACCAAACTTTAGTTGACGAACCACATACAAATTCAATCGGTTTGCATCGTTATAGGCATTCATCACATTTTGAACCAAGCCCTCATCCATATTTTTTAATGTTAAGATGGCGTCCCTATGCGCTGAAAGGGCTACGATTGCCATCCGCCTAATAGCCTTTTCAACTGGAAATTCCGGATGTTTTATTAGAATTTGGATGACAAATTCATTGGGTGTTTCGTCGATGATTTCCGAGCCTAAAAGGGTGTCCCTAACAAGGTTATTTATTACCGTTTTTAGTTTTGAAACATTGTCTTTGCCCTTGAAACGGATACGTATAAGTTCTGCACCAGCAACATAAAGAGATTTTACCTTGCGGCATATTGACCCAAAGTCTTCCTTAGGTTCTACAAGAACCCAATACTCTTTTAGTTTAGGTTCATTAACATCCTTTCCTCCTTCGGCTGCTTTTCTTGGAATCAAAATTAAGGAAGAATCATCTAACACTCTGAATGCTATTTCGCTTCCCCTTTTTAAACCCACATCTTGCACCCATTTTTTAGGCAAAGATATAATGTATGAACCTCTTCCAGTGCATTGAACCCGCCTGTGTCCTAAATCCTTCTCCGTCATGGCGTTCCCAACTATATATTTCATTTATTCTATAGCATTCACTGTCTTGTATATAAATGATTTACAATAAGTTTATATCAAATTGTGCAACGTACATTATGGCTTTAACGGTGTGAAATTCACTTTAAAAGTTTAAAACACAAATGGTGATGCGAAAATGACTGAACGTGTACATAGAAACAGCTCCTACCTAAACGGAAAATCAACCACTGGCACGACAACACGCGTTAAAGACACAAGCCCAACAAGCGGGATGTGCCCCATCTGCATTCGTGATTGCCCGTTCATCTGTGAAATCAGCTTATCAGCCTTCAGAGGAAGGGAAGCTCTCTATCCAGAACCAGTTCAGTACGGATACAGCACAGCAGGAGCCCTAAAAGACTTTGGGTTAGATTGGTCGCACTTCAACATTCAAGCGGGATTGTTTGAAGCGCTTGGAATAGAGGAAAACTCTGATGTGGCGCTTTTCCCAAACGTTAACATCGAAACAAAAGTTGCAGGCATACCATTAAAAATTCCCATATTGTGCGGCGCTTTCGGTTCAACAGAGGTTGCAAGGCTAAACTGGGAAGGCTTAGCCATAGGCGCAGCACTTTCAGGAGCAATGATAATAGTTGGCGAAAACGTATGCGGCATGGACCCCGAAGCACGGTTCACAAACGGCAAAATTACTTATTCTAAAGAGTTAAAGCGAAGAGTTGACGCTTTCCGAAAGTTCTGGGATGGAAAATATGGAGACATCGCTGTTCAAACAAACGTTGAAGACCAACGATTAGGCGTTGACGTATACGCAATTTCAAAATTAGAAGTGAACGTCATAGAAAGAAAATGGGGACAAGGCGCAAAAGCCATAGGAGGCGAAGTTCGCTTAAAAGATTTAGACAGAGCCATAATGCTAAAGAAAAGAGGTTACACAGTAATTCCAGACCCAGAAGACCCAGCGGTGCAACAAGCCTTCAAAGAAGGAGTTTTCCAAACATTTGAAAGGCATAGCAGAGTGGGTATACCAAAAGAAAAGGACATGATAGAAGACATAGAATGGCTACGCAAACAAGGCGCAAAACATGTAACACTAAAAACAGGCGCATACAGACCATCAGCAGTTGCCTACACAATGAAAATAGCATCAGAAGCAAAAATCGACGCTGTTTATTTCGACGGTGCTGGCGGCGGAACAGGCATGAGCCCAGTTCCAATGATGGATGAAATGAGCATACCCACAGTCTATTTAGAGACTATAGTCCTCAAATGTGCCCAAATACTAAAAAAGAAAGGACGCTACGTGCCGGACCTTATCATGGCTGGAGGCTTCATAAACGAAACGCAGATTTTTAAGGCGATAGCGATGAGCAACTTTAGAGACAAACCATTTGTAAAAGCGGTTTTGATGGCGCGCGCACCTGTCACGGCAGTTATGAAGGCAAACTATTTTAAACAATTAGCTGAAGAAGGCAAACTGCCAAAAGCCTTCACAAACAAATATGGCAATACGCCAGAAAAGTTCTTCATTGCAACACCAGAACTGAAAGAAAAATATGGCGAACGCTTCAAAGAAATACCATGGGAAGCGGTTGCACTTTACACTTACTTAACAGACCGCATAGGCACAGGACTAAAACAGCTGTTGGCGGGCAACAGAAAATGGAGACTGGAACTCATAAACAGAAACGACCTAATGAGTTTATCTGAAACAGCCGCAAAAGTTACGGGCATACCACTACCAAACGAAGCGGAACAAGAAAAAATCGAAGCAATCCTCGACGATTAAAATATTCCTCCTTCTTTTTCTAAGCCAAAATCCACAATAGGAAATTAACAGCTTTACCATACAAATTAGCAAAAGCGCATCCCTCCAATTTTCTTAAACCTTTCAATCTAATTTTTAAACTGTTACACTTATTATTTTGCTCTATGCCAGAGCGCTAAAGCCGAGAAAGGGGAAAATAATGAAAATTGAAGATTTGGATTTCAGTTTTGAACATTCAAGTGTAAGGGTTATTGCGAACAGAAATTGCCCAGAAATCAAGCTTGCAGGTTTAAGTGTTGGTCCTTTTGAAGAGGGAAACGAATATGAAGTTCAGTTTTGGATAGCTCAAGAATTGGAAAAGGCTGGAATAGCCCGTTTCCGCGAGGAAGAACGTTTAGATGCTACTAAACTTTACAAAATTCAATGGACAGAACGTGTCCAAACAGCGGGGCAAATTGCTCCGCTTCCAGAAAATTTCTACCCAAAACTTTGCAGGTTTCTTATGGAACTTAAGGAGAAGGCTTCTGAAAACCCAGAGAAAATGCGGGAATACGAAAAAATTAGGCAGTTGGCGCAGGACATAGTAAATGCAAGGTTAAAAAAGATTGTTTCCCTTGCCTCAGCTTCAGCTCAAACCGAACAGACACTAAAGAATTTAACAGCTGAAGAAAAAATCCTCTACTCAAAACTTCAAAATCTTATTCAAACATGGAAAACGCAAATATTAAAGCATGAAAAGGTGGAAAAATGACAGAATTGGAAGCTATAGACCCGCAAGAGCGTTTTCAAGAACTTTTTAAAGCAGAAAAATACCGCCAGAGAATTTCGCAGATGGCTGTGGCAGGCAAAACATCGTTAATAGTTGATTTTGAAGATGTTTGGGCATTCGACCAAGCGCTTGCAGAAGCGCTTTTAGAAAGACCAGATGAATATTTGAAACATGCTTGTAACGCCACTTATGCACAACTCCAGACGGAAGACCCGGAATACGCTGAAAAAGTAAAAAGCGTAGATGTTAGGATAGTGCGGCTTTGGGAATCTGCACCGCTGCGGAAACTTGGTTCAGCACATATTGGAAAGCTTGTGATGGTGGAGGGCATAGTTGTCCGTTCAACAACAGTTCGCCCAATGGTTATGCAAGCGGCATTTAAATGTAAAAGATGCGGTGAAATAACCCGTGTAGACCAAACGGGACAATTCCTTAAGGCGCCATTTGCTTGCGCCAACCCAACATGCAGAGCGAAAGGACCCTTCGACTTTGTCCAAGAAGAATCCACGTTTATAGATTCTCAAGACCTTCGCCTCCAAGAAAGACCTGAAGATTTGCCGCCGGGACAACTTCCCAGAACCTTGCATGTTAAGCTTGTTGGAGGCGAAATAGTTGATGTTGCAAGACCAGGCGACCACGTTTCAATTGTTGGAGTAGTTCGTGCTGTTTCGCCTACGCTTCCAAGAGTTGGAAAACTTCGCACGTTTACTTTACATTTGGATGCCAATTCTGTTGAAGTTTTAGGTAAAGAGCCAGAAGCCACGCTTCCATCTCCAGAAGAGGAACAGAAAATTCTTGAATTAGCGAAAGACCCTTGGATACACCGTAAAATAATGAATTCTATAGCACCGTCAATTTATGGATATGACCACATAAAAGAGGCAATAATGTATCTTCTTTTTGGGGGCGTCCAAAAAACCCTTCCAGACATAACAATAAGGGGAGAATTAAACAGTCTTTTGATAGGAGACCCTGGAACAGCCAAATCTCAGCTTTTGCAGTATGTGGCGAGAATTGCGCCCCGTGGATTGTACACTTCTGGACGTGGTACAACAGCAGCTGGTTTAACTGCGGCTGTTATCCGTGAGAAGGGCGGTGGAATGAGTCTTGAAGCTGGAGCGCTTGTATTGGCGGACAAGGGAATAGCGTGCATAGATGAGATAGATAAGATGCGCCCAGAAGATAGGGTCGCCATTCATGAGGCTATGGAGCAACACACGGTTTCAGTTGCAAAAGGAGGAATAGTGGCAACCCTTAACGCACGAACAGCCATACTTGCAGCCGCCAACCCAGCTTTGGGAAGATATGAACCGCACCGCACGGTCGCAGAAAACATATCGTTGCCCGTCACAATACTTTCAAGGTTTGATTTAATCTTTGTTTTAAGGGATGTACCAGACAAAGAAGCAGACAGCAAAATGTCGGAGCACATCCTTGAAATTCACAGAAAAGGCTTAAGCCCAATTGAACCGCCAATACCATCGGATTTGCTGCGAAAATACATAAGCTATGCGAGAGGAGTTAAGCCGGTTTTAACTCAAGAAGCCCTAAAGCGTCTCAGCGACTTTTATTTGGCGATGCGTTCCGCAAGCGAAGCAGAAGGCTCTCCGGTGGCGATAACTGCACGTCAACTTGAATCTCTTGTGCGCATTGCGGAGGCAAGAGCTCGTGCAGCCTTGAGAAAAGAAGTTTCGGCTGAGGATGCAGAGGCAGCCATAAACATTATGAAAAGGTCATTGCAAGAGGTTGGGATAGACTTGTCCTCTTACAAGTATGACATAGACATTATAATGACTGGAAAACCAAAAAGCATGTGGGACAAACTTCGCACAGTACTTTCAACAATTGTGGAAATGGAAAAAGAAATGGAAAACGTTGAAAAAGAAGCACTTTTGAGCGAGTTAGAAACGAAATACAAGATTCCAAAGGGCGAGTCAGAACGCCTTATAGGGCAATTACTGCGAGAAGGCACCATTTACGAACCGAGAGAGGGTTACCTAAAGAAAACAAGAGCATGAAGCATTGAGAATTTGATGGGAAAAGAAGCGTTGCTTATTGTGCCGCTGCAATGTTGGTTTCCACATAGTACTGAGCGTTTGAAGTGAACACTGTAATGCCCACGGAAAGCCCCACATCGTTCAAAGCGATGCTGTCAGGACTCATAATGTATATAACAATAGACCAACCAGACTTTAATGTTAAATCTGTTGTGGCTTGTTGAAAGCTTTCTCCATCTGGAAGATACGTGAATGTCTCTTTCCACATGGTTGCGTCCATGTTGGGAATTTCGACTCGTGTAACGTTTAAGTCGGCTGAGATGGTTATGGTGTTTGTTCGCCAGTAATACACATTCGACCATGGAGAATCTTGTCCTCTCACCGCAATTTTGTCAAGCACCACGTCTCTTCCTCCAGTGTTTATGATTAATAGTGCTGCTTCAGCCCAGCCTCCAGTAGTGTTATACCATACACGTTGCTTGCTTAAATGTAATGACTCCTCTTGAACTCTTGTGCTTACCACGTTTATAGCATAAAAAGTTACTACAGTCGCCAACAACACAGAAACAACCAGTATTATCAATGTGGTAACTACCACGCTTAACCCTTTCATATCTTTTAACAAGCCCATAGGCTTCATCACCTTGCGTTAACAAAATAATTGGGAAGAAAAGTAAGACGGTTTGTACGTCACAAATACCAACGCAATCTAACGATTATTATTTAAACGGTTAATTAAAAGTTAAAAATTAAAGTATTAATTTTTACATTTTGACAAAATTTGTTCGGAACATTCTTCGGAATTTTAGATAAAAATTAAATTAAATTAAACCGCATCAAAAACTGGTTAAAATGTTGAAGTGGAAATTGCATACCTTACTCACTAATCCTACGGGTGTGTTATTGAAATATACTCGACGTAACAACATAAGAAATATTTTACTCAATGTTGCAAGGGGAACCCTGCCGTCTTTCGGTGGAGAAGATTACGATAAACATTGGAATTATCTAAACTTCAAAGGCAAGAAAATTTTGGATTTAGGTGCTGATTATGGAAGCACAGCAAGTTATTTCCTATGGCAAGGAGCAAAACAAGTAATTGCTGTTGAGGGAAACGAGGAGTTTGCTGAAGCTCTGCGGAAAAACTTTCGAAAAGAACCCAGAATCATACCGACAGAACTTTTTATTAAATCTCCAGAAGACATTGATAACCTAATCAGCAAATATCATCCAGACATCGTTAAAGTGGACATTGAAGAATACGAATTAAACCTTTTAGGTTGCCAAAACATTGAAAAAGTGAAGGAATGGTTAATTGAATGCCACAACCGACAAATCCGCAACAAAAATTGAAACCTTATTCCAGCAAAAGGGATTTAGTGTTGCAAGTATTGAGTATGGAAAAATGTGCAAGTGCAACACGGACTTAACAGTTTTAGTTGCCTTTAAATGAACAGAAAATCGCGCGTCACAAACAACAAAATTACAGACGGAAGCATAACCGTATCTTGGATGGTAAATGAATAGAATCTTGAGGGTTAGTTTTAATTTTTGAATGTGGCATTAACATGGTTAATTTGGGGAGCCTATGAAGGCGGTGATGGTTGTCGCTGGCACACGCCCAGAAATCATAAAAATGGCTCCAGTGATTAGGGCTTTTCAAAAAGGCAAAATTCCATTAATTTTTGTCAATTGCGGTCAACACTACAGCTACAACATGTCTCAACAATTCATTGAAGAACTTGAGCTTCCAACGCCAGACTACACGTTTAAAGTTAAGGCTTACTCTCAAGGGTTGCAAACCGCCAGCGTAATAACCCGCATGGAGCAACTATTAAAGAAAACTTCGCCCACTCTTGTTTTGGTGGAAGGAGACACAAACGGGGTTTTAGCGACAGCTTTAGCAACAGTCAAACTTGGAATACCCGTGGGACATGTTGAGGCTGGATTGAGAAGTTTTGACTTGCGCATGCCGGAAGAACACAACAGGCGCCTAACAGACCACCTATCCACTTACCTTTTTGCGCCGACAACCACAGCCGAAGACAACCTAACAAAAGAGAATGTTTGGGGGAAAATTTACGTTACCGGAAACACCGTCATAGACGCTGTAATTCAGCACTTGCCAGTAGCAGAAAAGAAATCAAAAATTTTGGAGCAAATCAAATTTGAAAGGTTTGCGTTGGCAACAGCCCATAGGGCAGAAAACGTAGACAACCTTGACGTGCTTAAAAGTTTCATAAAAACCTTCATGGAAGCTTCATTGCCAGTTGTTATTCCAATGCACCCACGCACAAAAAAGAGACTTCGACAGAATAAAATTTATGCTGAAATCAAAAAAGGTGGAAACATACAGATTTTGCCGCCGCTTGGCTACCTAGACTTTTTAGTTTTGCTGAAAAGTGCGAAGTGATATTAACAGATTCAGGTGGCATACAAGAGGAAGCAACAGCGCCGTGCATACGAAAACCCGTCGTGGTTATTCGCCTCTCCACGGAAAGACCAGAAGCCGTCAAACACGGTTTCGCGTGGTTGCCGGCACGGAAAAACAAGGAATATTAAAAACCATGGAAAACCTCCTCAAAAACAAAAGAGAACTGCCGGAAAAATCCCCTTACGGAGATGGAAACGCAGCTGAAAGAATTGCCAAAATAGTTAAGGAAGAATTGGCTTTATGAAATGTAAGTGATTCTCTTATCCTCTTCTTTCTTGGCTTCTTCGGCTTGCAAAGCCCTTTTCTCCTCGATTTTCTGCAAACGCATAACCATCTTCTCAGCCTTTGAAATTTCTTCGTCTAAACCAGCCAAATCCACATCAATGCCAAGCAACACACGCAACGCCTCTAAGACACTTTTAGCCGCTTTTGGGTCTGGCAGATAACCGCGAGTCTCGCTTAAAAGACATAAAGCGTCAATTTTTTTGAAGCGAGACAAACCCAAGATTAAACCAGCTGTGCCGACGATGGGGTTGCCCACGGGGCTAACAACAGCTCCAGCCTTTAAAGCCCTTTTCAACAATTCCGAGTTTGTAGCGGCTACCACAACTTTCGGCTTGTCCTCCACTTCAGTTCGGTAACCGCCTATCGTAACAATCAGTTTAGCATCATATTTTTTAGCGAAATCCAATATGCAATTGGAAATTTCATATTGTCCCTCAATTGTTTGCGCTTGGCTGTCCCCAGTAAACAGAATGAGGTCATTTTTTCCGTTCTCGTTTTTCCAAAAGTAAAAGGCTCCGCGCAGAAGCCTAACGCTTCCCTTCTTGTCGACAAGCACGAAATACGGAAAATGCGGAGAATAAAGATAAGCAAACTTTTCAGCCTTCAACTGCTTAATCAGATAACGCAAGGCAATTTTGCCGACAAGCCCCAAACCTGGAAGCCCCTCAACCAAAATTGGGTCGTGTAAATCAACTTTTGCGAGTTCTTTAATGAATGTTTCCTTCAACTGGTTAACCCCATTTCGCTTATGGCGTTTTCCCTTTTAGTATTGCTGGTCGGCGAACGATAAAAAGGTATTCTTCGCCCTCGGGGACGAGATAAGCCTAAAATAAAGGGGAATATCTCTAAAAACATGAGCGAAATAAAATGCGCAGTGATAGAATAGAAAGTTTAAAGTTTAAGTTGGCATGTGAAAAGAAAATTTTAAGCATAACCCCATTGATGTTATGTTTAAGCTGAACGAGTTTGCCCTGGATGTTTTTGTTGAAGGTTTACGTTTTAGAAACCCCAATATCACCGAAGAAGAAATCAAGAAAAAATTGTTAGAGTGTGCTAAAGCTTGGAATATGTTAAGAGGCTAATTAACTGTTTGAATAAATGTGGAATAAAATATGCCTTTACAGGCGCTTTTGCTCTTTCCCATTACGGTCATCCACGTTCCTCCATGGATTTAGACATTCTGGTTGAAAATGATGACAAAAAGTTGATGAACCTTGCTAATCTATTAAAGAGTAAGGATTTTCAATCAGCGAAGCCGACGTTAAAAAAGCCATCGAAGAATGTTCACATTTTGCCGTTTTCTTTGAAAGCAATTTTCCCTACTTGATTTTAAGGTAGCATGTAAAAATGATGAAGTTAAGAGTTTAGTCAATTCCCTCACTATTTCTTACCGTGGAGTAGAATGCAAAGTTGTCAGTGTTTATGATTTGATTCTTAAGAAACTTGAGTGGAACGACACCAGCGACATCAAAGCTTTGTTAATTGGTTATGAAGATATTAACATCAAAAAATTGGTTAATTACGCTAAAAAAAAGAAATGTTTATGGTAAGTTAAAAGATGTTTTGGAAGAAATAAAGAGTGAAGCTTAGCGCGTTATTCAAACTTTCCCTTAACCCTATATTTTAAATATTTGTCGTCAGGCGAAAATTTTGGGGGATGAGGCACCCGAACTTTTCCGCCACAGTGTGGACACTCATCCTTTTTTAACGTGTAACTTCCACATTTTTCACATTTCCTTAAAAGCCAAACCATCACTTTTCCCTTTTGAAAACTCCTTCTCCGCCAGCCTTAACAACATGTGAAACAACAGCTTCAGCAATCCTTTGCAGAACAGCCTCTGCATGCTTGTAGTTTTCAGCCATAACCTCAATGCCATATTTTGGCGCTGCAATCACGTAAAAGTTAACTTTCGCATCATGTAATTTCTCAGATTTTTTGGCATTCAAAAAAGCTTCTTTAATGATTTTCATCCCGTTGGGCTTGATGCAACGAAGTTCAACAGAACCCCTTACCCTAACCATTGGCACACGTATTCGTTCTTTTGCAACCTCGGCGATAACCGTTGCAAGTTTTTCTGGCACACCTATCTTCGTTAAAACTTCTACGCCCTCCTTAACAGCTTTTTCGAAGCCTTCATAAAGCCCATACTCCCTTTCCATTGGCGCGCCAGCTTTTTCATAAACCTCTTCGAGGGATGCGCCCGCCTTTTCAGCAACATTCCGCATTAAAGTTTCAGCTTTTCTTTCCCTTTTCCAAGACATGATTTTCTCGATTTTCTCCCTTTTCGTAACCCTTCTAAGAGACAAGTCAATGTGACCTTTTTCCACGTCCACCCGCAAAACTTTCAAAACAACCTTTTGCCCCTCACGAACAAAGTCACGGATATTCCGAATCCAAGAAGAAGACACCTCAGAAACATGAAGCAAACCCACTTTTTCATACTCATCCAATCTTACATAAGCACCATAATCCGTAACGGACTGAACAGTGGCTATAACCAAATCGCCAACTTCGGGCCACTCGGGCTTTTTCAACGCCATATCAAAACCTCTTACTCAAAAACCGCAACAACCTCGCCCTTAATTATTGCCTTTCCACCTGAAGGCTCAGCAAGTTCAACACCGCAAACATTACAGTTAACCCTATTCACAGCGTGACTATAAACCAGTTGCTCGTTGCCACATTTTGGGCATTTCACCCTCAGAAAAGCGCTTCTCGGTTTTGGAATAAGCCTTTCCCACTCAGACATAGCGTTCACCATCCACCCTATTCAATAGTAAGCTTTCTTAAACGTATACCATCTTTATGCCTTATGTAACCGCAAACCTTACACTTCAGCTTTAAAGTTTGCTTCTTAGTCGTCTTCGAAAACTTTCTTTGAAGAGGATACTTCTGCCCACCATAACCCTTCTTTTCCCGCTCATGGTGGCGCTCACCCTTAGCCAAAGCCCTCCGCTTTCCAGCCTTATATAGCGTAACAGCATGAACCTGATGTGACTTACACTTGGGACAGTACGTTCTAATTTCCTTTGGAACATTCACTTTGCTCACGACCAACTTTGCATACAAAAACACACACGCTCTTATACTTTTTCGCCAAACCCAACAGATTCAAGAAGTAACAACTTGTTTATGGAATGAAGCAACATCAACTTTTTCAGCTAAACCTTGCTTAACCAGTATTCTAGCATTTTCAGCAGGTAAGGATGCAACATCCTCAGCTTTAAACGGACCATACGTTTTAAGGTCTGAGCCGATGATTGCCGGAACATCCTTTAAAAAGCGCAAAATAACGTTTTTATGTTCCTGTTCAAGGACAATTTTCAAAACATTTCCTTGAATGAGGCTTTTGGCGAAGTTTCGGTAAGCTTCCGCGAAAGGCTCAACTCCCGCACAGATTTTCCTTTCTTCAGTTGTTAATGCCACCACCGGCATTTTTTCACCCTTCACCATTTTCCTAACTAATTTTTTATAACGCGCCATAACCAGTTCACGAACCATACGTTTAACATTCTGCGTCTCCTTTCGAAGCAAAATTGCCCTTACAGTTTTTTTATCAAGCATTCGACTTTCTTCCTTAATCCTTCTTAAATAATCAGCAATCCTCGAGTAAAAATCGTCTGAAAGCCTTACAAGCTCAAAATCCTCAATTTCCCTTCGCCAAGCCTCATACAGCTCATCATACATTTACTCCAAAACCTCCGCTCTTCCCTTGCAGATAAGCAGGACAGCTGCAGCCATAGGCAACTCAACCCTTTGATTTTTGTATGGACCAAAAATTTCATCGTCAAGTCTAAACTCTGGTGCATCAGAAACAAAAACCGTTGCCGTTCCCGTTTTAAAGGCTACTGCACTTTTAAAAGGGTCAAAATCTTCGATTTCCGAAACTGGCAACTCAACTTTTTTTAGACCCGTCTTGCCGTGCAAAGTGTCAACTAGTCTAATCAGACGATGGGTATCCGTTGTTACAACAGTGTCCACTTGAACAGACTTAGATTTAACACAAAATTCGGCAATTTTCCTCCAAGTCTCGAAACCAGTTCCTTTAACGGTACTCCACGGGACAGTACCACTTAACTTCTTTAAAATCACATCTTTATTTGTCATTATAGCTTTGATAACATTTCCTTTTATTCCCAAACTTTCGTAATCCTCACGCTTAGCATTAAGTACGAAATTATAAATGCCTCTGGCGATTCGACCATTCCATCCGAGACTATTTAGAGACAGATTCTCAAATTGATTTCTCCAGTTTAAACCTTTAAAGGCAACATCAAACCCCAAACCACAAACATAATCAACAATTTCTTTGCGTGCAATCGAATCCAAACTTTTAACAGCCTCATTTTCAACATGCACATGATAGCCCCTATGACCAGAAAAAAACACATGCAATTCTTTTTTAGAGAAACCAAAGTCTTGCATCAACATTTCCAAAAGTTTAATGGTTTCCGCCTTTGCAGATGCCAAACAATTTTCGCAAGGCCACGTATTCACTTCGAATTTTTCGTCACCGCAAACTGGACATTTTTCAGGTTCAATGCCCTTCCCAGTAAATCCGCAATTTCCACAAGTCCAGTTATCATGAACCTTATTGCAAGAAGTGGTAATGTGGTCAGCGTCTATGTCAAAAATTAAGTCAGCGCCTAACCAACCCTTCTTTTCCATTTCAGCTTCAGGGTCTTCATAATAGGCACATGAACAATAAACATTTAACGGAACAGAATCCCGTAAAAAATTCTTTAGTTCGCTTTCATTTTTGAAGGTTTTATGTCGAACCATCAAGCCTCCAAACAAGGCGAAAGCAAATTCACGCTTGTCAATCATACAGAGAGAACCGTTTAACGAGTGATCTTTCGT
>JAWCNN010000015.1:0-37187 GCA_038848525.1 Bathyarchaeia archaeon
GTTAAAGTCATGTGGACTAAGGGTGTTGACGGAGAATTAACAAATGGCTACATGAAGCGTTCCAGTTTTGTTAATCCTATTATTTCGTTGAAGTCTAAGCCTAAAGCGTCTAATACTTGGTCGAATGTTGAGTGGAGATAGGCTATGTACTTGTCAACGTCGATTTCATTTTTTGTTGCCAACTCCACTGGTTTAACGTGTGGTTCGTTTATGACTTTGACGAAGCTTATTAAGTCGCCAGCCTTCAACTCTAAGCCTCCCTCTTTTAGGATTTTTGCCGCTTTAACGTGCTGCGGTGTTGTTTTTGTGTAGCGTTCTGGTTCTTCGCCTAGAACTACGTTGAACGCTAACTCGTTTAGGCTTTCCCACTCACGCCTTTTCAACCGTGTGTAACAGTCACGGATAAGTGCGGTTATCTCTCTTTTTGCTTTTTCAAAGTCAGCTGGATTTTTCACCATGGCAAGTTGTTCCTTCATTTTGTCAAACGCCTTTTTAATAAACAGTGGAATATGCCTTTTCTTGCCTGTTAAACCCTTAACGTCAACGCTTCCGTCTTCCAAAACTCCCAAGTAATTCTTTTTTCGTGAACTGAAAACCGCATATCGGTAAACTTTGTCCACATCCAAACTCATTTTTAACTCTTGTTCTGTCCAGTGGGCCAGTTTTTCAATTTGTTCTTTTGATGGGTTTTTTAGGAATATGCTGTCTGTGTCGCCGTAAAGCACTTGTATTTCAAGCTGTTCAGCCTCTTTAAGTATCTGCGTTATGGAATGTCTTCCAATGGCGGCTGTTGCCTCGGCTACTGGTGGACAGTAAAGGTCAAAGGTTTCAGCTCCAAACACGCCGTAACTTGCATTTAAAATTACTTTGAGCGCTCCTTGAATGAGGTTGTACCAGCTTCGCAACTCCGCTGGCAAAGTTTTATCCTTAGATTTTGGCTTGTACCATTGCACCCTCAAATCACGAAGCGAACCAATAAGAAGGCTTTCTAAAGCCCTTTTTCTGGTGCAAACCCAATGGGAAGTGTCTGGAATGAGGTTGCCATGGCATTCTGGATGCGGACACAAAATTGATTGGTAGCCCAAATTCCAAACCTTTATTATTGACGGGTATAGGCTTGGAAAGTCCATGACTGAAACGTTGAAGTGGACGCCTGGCACTGGTTCAACAACTATTGCACCCTTGTATTTCTTGCCCTTAATTATGGCTTTGGTAACCGTTTTTCCTTTTACTGCGAGGATTTCCTCAGCGTTTGGAATAAGCATATTCTTTCTGCGGTGTTCACGATGCATAAAATTCCTTATCCATCTGGAAACTCCTTGGCGGCTCACGTCATCCATTGGCATACTGCTAATCCTAGCCAAAACCAAAATAAGCTTCATAACCAACTCGTCTTCAAAACTTGTGAGTTTAAATGTGATTTCAGCATCGCGAAAACAGTATTTTGCAAGTTCCGTGTAGGTTAGTTCGCCTAGGCTTTTCTCCAGCTTAATTTTTTCCATTCCAATTAGGGCTTTGCCCACGTCATCCAAAGTTACATCACGATAGCGGTTGTTAAAAGCGTAAATTTGGATTGAACGGTTAAAGAAGAACTTGTAAATGTCTATGTGCACGCCGTACTTGAGTAGGCAGACACGTTTGCCAATTTCTATTGGGATTTCATCTCTTCTAAAGCCGTGGTTTAGGGCTCTATGCGCAAGATAACGCAAGTCAAAATCGTCGCCGTTGAAGGTTATTACAAAGGGGTAACTCCACAAAACATCGAAAACCGCTTTTATTAGCGCCTCTTCTGAATCAAACATCTCAATTGTTACGTCGGCTGGTAAGCGTTCACTTCCTTCACGGGTTCCCTCCCGCTTCAAAAGTAAAACCCTTTTTTGTCCGTCTGAACCGTAAAGCGAAACGCAAACAATTGGGTAGGCGGCTTCACGTGGGTCAGGCATTCTTGTTGGAATTGGCGAGTAAACTTCGATGTCAAGCGACACACGGAGAAACTTCGGGGCTGGATACTCCAAAAGTCTAGCCCACTGCTCAATAAATTGGCGTTCCTCGTCGGTTACATTCTTAAAAGTTTCGCGTATGTGCCTAACCATTTTTTCAGTTTCTTCCAAACTTTTCAAAACAAGCTTGCCATCTTTAACCTCGTATGGCATTCCAGGCAGAAGCCCATTATCGTAAATGTAGGATTGGTAATACTTTATTTTTGACTCCCAAACCTTAATGTTTTCTGGAGAAACCGGCGTATCTGAAACTTTTGGGAATTCCTCGGGAATTATGTCTCTTATGCACCCTTTTGGACGCCCGCCAATAGCCAACGGGTCTTTCGCCACAACCTTAGTTACACGCATGGTTCTGTCCAGTAACGGATTGAATTTTTCCACAATTTCAAAGTGGTCGAGGCTTAGATGTTGCATTAAACGGTTTATTTTTTCAAGTTCAAATGGCGAAAGGTTTGTGAGGCAATATGGCTTATGTCCAGTATTGTCATACCAAAAATAGATTCTGCCTGAAACAGGCTCATAAAGTTTTATTAGGGCTTTTCCAGCCTTTCCGTCGTATGTAGCTGAAACAAAATAGGATGGCGGCAAATTTTCAGGCGCAACAGGCGGAAAACCAGTTTTTTGCCTTTCTTTTGTTATGGCTTCTGTAAAGGGTAAGGCTTCCGCTTCCTTCTCTTTTGAAATTTTACTTTCTACCCGCGAAAAGTCGTCTAAACGCCTCTGCACCACATCAGCCCTTCTAACCCAAATAACCTTATGAGCAGTATAGCCTAAAATCTCTTACTAATGTATGATGGCACTTCTCTTGCATCCTTTCCCGTAATGATGTGTTCGCTATATTAGCGTTTTCGTAGAGCTTATAAATTCGAATAATACTCCAGATATAGAGAAGTGCTGTAAAATGATACATATGGAGCTATCTGCAGAAGAATTCGGCCCAATTAAAAAAGGAAAGATTCAAGTAAAACCGATAACTGTGATTATCGGTCGAAATTGCGTGGGTAAATCTTATCTTGCCGAACTTCTTTATACTATGTTAACTCTCAGAACCAGAGAACTTTATGAAGAGCCATTAAGCTTGGCGTTTGCATTTCGAATATTAAAACCTAAAGACTTTGAAAGGGTTATTGAGGAAATTGCGCCTGTTTCTTCTGAGCAAGAGATTATTCGTAAGCTTATCGACATCATTTTAGAAAAATATAGGCAGTATTTGGAACGCTCCCTAAAGACGCGGTTAGAAAGCACATTTGGAATGGAAATCGATGATCTTATAAGGTTTGATGCTTCGAAAGCTATGATAAGTTTTGTGGTATCTACAGTGTTCTCTATCGAGATTACATTAATGAGAAAAAATCATGTTTCGCTTAATCTCGAGGTTGACAAAGAAAAAATAATTAATGAAGTATTAAGAACTAGAGGGAGAATAACTACTAAAGCGCTTCTAAGAATACGACAACTTAAACGCCCCTCCTCAAAAGTTACTCCTCTTATGGATATACTAATTATAATAGGCGAGACGCTGTTTAAGTTAATGATTACTGGGGAAAAACCATCATCAGTTTATTATATACCTGCGGGTAGAGCGGGTTTGTTAGAGAGCTATAACACAGTACAATCTGCCCTGTTAAGTTTATCGCCCGTTGCTCCTATTCGAGGAATATCCATGCCTCCGATACCAGGACCTGCCTCTCATTTCTACAATGTCTTTTTACAGCTTCGTGGCCAAAAAGGACCTTTCCACTCCGTGGCTAAGGAGTTCGAAGAAATGCTTGGGGGAGAAATATTGATTAAACCATTAGGCACACCTAAAGGTAAAACAGTAATTACTTACTCGTTTAAGTGTGGTGATGAAACAAGTTCAATTGATATTATTCATGCGGCTTCTATGGTGAAGGAGCTCGCTCCTTTGTATCTAATTATCAAAGAGGTTGTTAGGAAAGGCGACTTCCTTATTATAGAAGAACCTGAGTCCCATCTTCATCCTGGTGCCCAACTCCAATTCATGGAAGTAATATCACTTTTGGTAAATAAGGGCATCAGAGTCCTAATAACCACGCACAGCGATATTGTGTTACGTAAGTTGGCGCAGCTGACAGGTGTTTATAGAGCAAGCAAAGGTGAGGACCGTACTGGTTTAAATCCCGAGGACTTGGCTGTATATTTACTAAAAGATTCAACAGAGGGGAGCGTTTCTGAACCACTAATTATAACAGGGTATGGTTCCTTTGAAGAGATGCCCACATTTGATGAAGTAATTAAAGAACTTTACGAGAAAGAAATATCATTACAGTCCACCTTACAAATGACGGAATAAGGATGTCGTTAGCAGATCTTTTCAGATGCATCTGCAAGGAAAGCGAGTGCAAAGAACAAGGTAGTATTCTCTGGAGTAGCAACGACGGGAAATATGTGCATATACGCATTGATGGTTGTGTGATTAAGTCAGATGACAAAAAGTGTGATTGCCTTTTAATGTACTTTCCTAGTAATACATCAAAAATAATAATGTTCTTCATAGAAGTCAAAGGCCGAAGTTACAGTCTTAGTGAAGTTAAGGAACAAATTGAAAATACTATAAGTATAATTGAAAGCGTATGCAATCAAATCAAAAGAAGAGTTCTAGTTCCGGTGTGCTATGCGAAGAGCCATCCCAAAGACAATAAACGATTCATATCAAGCTATAGGGTGAAGAGCTCTAATGGGCCACTCACAATAGTTCTACTAAATTACGGTGAAGACATCAAGAAAGCTTGTAGGTAATTCAAAAAGGTTCATATTGGTTCTGAAGGCACTTGCGAAAGGCTATACATTAAATAGTATGATTAAATCATACACGAATAATTGTTTGGTTTAGGTGAAGGTTAGGTTTGCTTAAGGAAGCTTGGACGCTTGCCATTGAAACCCTAAGCTGGATGGAAATGCATAAACTAAGCGAGCGTCTAGCCTTGGCAAAGACAATAAAACAGTTAGGCATAAGCCATGCAGATGCTGTGAGGCTTGCGCATAGGCTTGTATACGAAACCGTTAGGCGGCAAAACTTCATAGACGCTTATATAAACAGCGTTTTAAAGCCGAAATCCCTAAGCGAATTCAACTTTGGCATTCAAGCTTTCTTGAGGCTTTATGTTTACCAAACACGAATAGCCAAAAACTGGACAAAAATAGACATTGAAGAAACCGAAAACATAGCGAGCCTCGTCCGCTCCATTCTCGGATGGAAAACCCTCCGCAAAGTTGAACCTTTTTTGGGCTTGTTACTAACACAGAATCAAAAATCAGTTTTTGAAGGTTTAAGCGACGAAGAAAGGGTTGGACTTGCCACTTTCCATCCAACATGGTTTGTAAAATACTGCTTCAAACTGTTTGGAAGAAGCGAAGCCATAAAGCTTTTGGAAGCGAATCTTCAGCCGCCGCCAGTTTACATAAGGTTGAACACGCTTAAGGCTGAGGAAAACTTGATTTTAGAAAAAATTGCGGAAGAAGGTATCAAAGTCGAAAAAGTTCAAGAATTAAAACACACATACAAAGTTTTAAGTGCAAGACAATCGCTAACACGCACAAAAAGCTTCCAAGAAGGCTTATTTTACATTCAAGATAAGGCGAGCTGTTTCGCTGCTGAATCAGCAAACCCCAAACCTGAAATGACCGTTTTAGATGTTTGCGCCGCGCCAGGAGCCAAAACCACTTATCTAGCTCAGCTTATGCAAAATCAAGGCGCAATTTACTCCATAGATTATTCACGGCGCAGAATTGCTGTTTGGACAAACGAAACAGCCCGCATGGGTGTCGAAATTGCCACGCCAATAATTGCGGATGCGTGTAACCCCCTACCCGTCACGGTGGAAGCCGATCTTGTGGTTTTAGACCCGCCATGCACAAGCACAGGCGCTTTTGGAAAGGCTCCTTCGGCTAAATGGAGACTTACGAAGCGTTCAATTGATAAAATGGCTGAAATTCAATGGCAAATGCTAAACAACTGCGCAGAAAACGTCAAGCGTGGAGGCGTTTTAGTCTATTCGACATGTAGCATAACAGCCGAAGAAAACGAAATGCTTATTGAAAAATTCCTAAAATGGCATACAGAATTCTCGCTTGTGGATATAACGCCCAAAATGGGTGTGTTTGGCTTAAGAGGGATGGAAAAATGCAGAAGGCTTTACCCGCACACGCATGAGTGCAACGGATTCTTCATTGCAAAACTATTGAAAAGGGAAACCGCACCTTAACCTGCCTTCTCCATTTTACAGAGCACTTCAAAAATGATTTTCGTTGCTTGAACGGCTGAAATGCCTTGGTCATAGTTTGGTGCAACCTCCACAATGTCAAAACCCATGAGGCGTTTGTCGCATATACCACCTAAAATATCCAACAGCGTATTTGTTTCGATGCCGTCTGGTTCTGGGTTTTGCACTGCTGGGGCATAAGCGGGGTCGAGAACATCCATGTCTATGGATATGTAAAGTCTTTCGTATTTTGCCAATTTCTTTTCCAGTTGTTCCGTGATGTTTTCGCTTCCCATTTTCCTTATCTGCTGGGTTGTGAAAAATTCTATTTCCGCTTTTTTTGCGTAATTAAGCTCTTCTTTGCAGACCGCTCTCGTGCCGACCTCGACGATTTTTGCGGGCTTCAACTCCTCATTTATTCTGCGCATGAAAGTGGTATGCGAAAGCGTTAAGCCCATAAATTCGTTGCGCATATCCAGATGCGCATCAAAACTTACCAAGGCTGTTTTTGTGCTTTTGTTTCCTAAACCTTTCACGACGCCGAATGTTATTGTGTGTTCTCCGCCGATGACAACTGGAGTTTTTCCCATCTCTAAAATATCTTTTATAACAAGCGCCGTCCTTTCTAAAGTTTCTTCCGTGCTGGCGGACACGTGCAAATCGCCCAAATCATGTAACCGCAAATCCTCCACATCCACTTCGGAGCGGAAGCTGTAGGTTTCTATGTTGAGGGATGCTTGGCGAATAGCGTTCGGTCCAAACCTTGCTCCAGTCCGATATGTACTTGTAAAATCGAATGGAACGCCTAAAACCACATATTTCGCCCTTTCAAAGGATTTTTGGAAACCGCTGAAAACGTTTGGTTGGGAAACAAAAAGTTCACGGTGGCTCATTTGCTCTTCCCCTTTTGCTATGCTATTTTGACGGTTCAGTTCTAAACCTTTTCGTTGCTCTCGCTTTAGAAAACAGCTTAACCAATCTACATAAACATTAAATTTATTAATGATTGCGTTATCCATTTCAGTTTAAAAGGCGGTTGCTCATGTCGGTTAAGTCTAAATTCAAAATCGAAAGCATTGGAATGTTTGTAGCCTTCATTTTTTACGCGGTTGCTGGAGTAATCTGTTTTGTTGTTCTGCCCATGGCGAATTTTCCACTGCATGTTGGCATAATGGGTGTTTTAAACTTAATAACTGCCTATGGACTGTTTAAGAAACGGTTTTGGGCACTTTGGGCTGTTGTCATGTTATTTTTCATTGTTACGACGTTTTCGACATTCACGCTTCTTTGGGGAGGAGAGTTTCTGCTTATTGTAAGCGCTGTTGCCTATCTCGTTTTAACATGGGTTTTCACGGCTTATACAGCGGCGAAAAGGAAAAAGCTAGAGGGTTAAAGGCTTAATTAGCCTTACTTGCATTTCATCGCCAACTTCAATAAACTGTTGATTTTCGGCGATTTCCACAAACCCGTCAGCGTTCGCCAACGTTGTTATTGCTCCAGAAAGCCCAAACGGAACGGGTTCAGCTACCAAACGGTTTACAGCGTCACGTTTAAGCTTAACCATTACGAACGTGCGTCTTCCCTTAGCTGGAAACATCCTAACAGACGCAAAAGCCCTCGTCTTCAGAACCCCAAGCTTTTTTCTGCCAGCCATGCGTTGGATGATTGGGCGAACGAGCAAGTGGAAAACAAGCAAGGCGGAGGTGGGATGTCCAGGAAGCGAAAAAACTGGTTTTTCACCTATTAGGGCGACGGTTGTGGGTTTTCCAGGTTTAATGGTGATTCCACATATAATAACACCTGGTTTTCCAAGCGAATTTAATGTTTGTGGTACAACGTCTTTTGGTCCAACGGAAACTCCGCCTGAAGTTATAACTATGTCTGCAACTTCTAAAGCGTGTTTTAATGCTTTCTGCAGTACAACGGCGTCGTCTGGGAAAACGCCGAGATGGATGGGTTTCCCTCCGCTTTCCAGCACAGCAACGCTTAGGCTGTAAGCGTTTACGTCGTAAATTTTTCCATGTTGAAGCTTTCCGCTTGGTTCGGTTACTTCGGAGCCTGTTGAGAGTACAGCCACTTTTGGAATGGTGTAAACTTTGGCTTTAGCTATTCCTAAAGCTGCTAAAACGCCTATTTCTCGTGAACCCAAAAGTTGTCCACTTTTAAGGGTGGTTTCGCCCTTCTTGATGTCTGCTCCAGCCTTCATTACATTCTCGTTTTTCGTTACTGCACTGTAAACGTATAACGCATCGTTTTCACGTTGTGTGTGTTCAGTCATTACAACGGCGTCTGCGCCTTCTGGCATTGGCGCACCAGTCATGATTTCAGCCGCCGTGCCGTTTTCAACAGCGATTTTTGGCGGTTCTCCAACGTTCACTGTTCCGCAAATTTTCAGTTTCGCTGGCTTGTTTTCCTCTGCGCCGAAGGTGTCTTCGGCTTTAACAGCGTATCCGTCAACTGTTGAACGGTTGAATGGTGGAACATCTATTGGAGCGATTATGTTTTCTGCGAGAACTCCATTATGAGCTTCCAAAAGTGGAACTTCTTCCACGCCTAGTGGTTTGGGCTTCAACTTTTCTTTTATAAGCTTTTTCGCTTCTTCGTATGTGAGGAGTTTTCTAAACATTTTCGCCAATCACTTCCACATTGTCAAACATGTGTACCAAAACGGTTTCGCCTTCTTCTAAGCCTTCACAGTTTTCCGAAGCAATAACATACCCATTAGCCTTGGTCATTGTTGAAATTATCCCTGAACCGCTGGTGCTTATGGGTTCTGCAAAAAATTCGCCTTTTTGTTGGTGAATGTGGACGCGGATAAATGTTTTTCTTCCGAGAGAGGTGTTAACTTGTCTAGTCAATTTTGCCTTTATAACTGGTCTATGTTCTTCATGTTTGAGTCCAAGCATTATGCAAATCAGCGGTCTGGCAAAAATTTCAAACCCGAAGATGGCGGCTACTGGGTTGCCTGAAAGAATGATTATGGGTTTTCCATTTGCCACTGCTAGGGCTGTTGGCATGGCTGGACGCATGGCTACGCCGTGAACGATTACGCCTGGCTTTCCAATTTTGTTTACGGCTTCTGGGACAACGTCGGAAACTCCAACGCTTGTTCCGCCAGTGGTTATTAGGGCGTCAGCCCTTTCAAGTCCAAACTTTATTTTTTGGGCTATTGTGTTTATGTCGTCTTTTGCAATGCCTAAATCCACTGGTTCAGCGCCTAGTTCAAGGCACATTCCCGAAAGAATAAGCCTATTAACCTCGAAAACTTGGTTTTCCAGTGGTTTCGCATCTAACTCTACAAGTTCATCTCCAGTGGCTAAAATGGCGATTTTTGGCTTTTCAAAAACTTTGATTTTGGCTATTCCTAAAGCGGCTATTAAGCCTAAATGGTGTGGTTTTAGGCGTGTTCCAGCTTTTACAGCGGTTTCTCCCTTGGAAATGTCTTCGCCTTTTTTGGAGACATTTTCGCTTGGCGCAACAGAAACCCAAATTTCCAAATTGCCGTCAGTTTGCCTTGTGTTTTCAAGCATTACAACGGCGTTTGCGCCTTTCGGAATTGGGTTTCCAGTCCAAACATGCTTTGCCTCTCCGCTGTTTAACGCTGGTTTTTCTGTTATTTTGAGGGTTTTGGGTTTAAACTGTGAAGCTTCAAAGGTGTCTTCGGCTTTGACGGCATATCCATCAACTGCTGAACGGTTAAACCTCGGTAAATCCTCTTTGGCGGTTATGTCTTCTGCCAAAACGCGGTTCAAAGCCGAACCTAAAGGAATAACGGCTGTTTTAAACTCTTTAATTTGGGTTTCCGCAAGAAAACTTTTCAGTGCTTCGTTGATGGGTGTTAGTTTTTGAAAGCCTTTAAGCCTCACCAAAATTTGCACCTATAGACGGCAATGTGGTACGCAGTATAAAAGGCATATTGTATAAGCTGTTCTGTTAAACTTTAAATGTCGTCTGTGTAAAATTTGAATTGACGACGACATTTAGTGGTTGGGTTTTGCCGTGGTGTGTGTTGTTGTTATGCTGAAATTTTTAACAACAACAAAGTTGCAATTTATTTAATGAATCTTAATTTAAAACGAATCAAAACTGACTCATGAAATGATTTCTGGTTACGAATCTCTTTTTCAAGAACTCCTAAAAATCCTTTTCTGAGAGTAAAACAATGGTGGTGTGAAGTTTTGGTTTTCTATAAAAAGAGAGGTGATTGTGTTGCCTTATATGTAGTGTTGATTTAACACTGCCACTTCACGTAGACGAAGGTAAGCGACGGGGGACATGGATCAGGTGATGCACTGTATGGATAAAGTGTGTCATTGCTTGGATTCGCACCAGATTTTCTTGCGTATAGATATGCACCCCACACACTGGAAGTTTGTACGGATATAGTGGCTTGTTTCCAAGCGTTCCATACGGTGTTTCCATAAACAGCTAGACAGTTGCCATATGTTGGCCCTTGCTGTCCTGTGTCGCCGCATGTTGTGTGAAAGCCTAATATACCATGAAGACCCTTGAAAGCTGACTGCCATCTAGAAACAACGGAACTTTCTTTAAGAGTTAGACAAGCGTCCAACACTATCCATTCTAAATCTGCTGTTTCAGTGGAAGAACCGCCTTCGTTGCCGCCCCATCTTGCTCTGCTGAAATAGAATTCTTGGTAATCATAGTTTCTTGCCTCATATGAAAATAGAATGTAATCTGGACATCCATGACCTGCGAAGTATGCAAAGTCAACATTATCTATCCACGTGTAATCTGTTCCGCCTCCTGGGGCGTTGCGATACTTAAAGTCTTCTTCCCATGCCCATTTGTTTCCCCAATCAAACTTCTTAGTCCAATAAAATGGTGAGCCTTGAAGTTTCGCCGCGAATCCTCGTGCATCATCATCACAGTGACTCAAATCTAGACCCCATTTGTGCCAGCCTGGCGGCCACCAAGTCCACTTACTGTATTTGTTGACCCATTCAACTCCTACTTCTTTGGAATTGGGATTATCGTTTGGTGAAGCATTCACAATTGGTAGGTAAGTCGCGAAAACACTTAAACTCATTGTTGTTAATAACAAAAATCCCATCAACTTCTTTGCCCTCTTTTTCCGCCAAGCTACGCAAATGACCATTGTAAACGCGAGAACTACCAAGCTTAAGGCGTATGGAGTTGTCAGCAAAGTAAAGAGCAAATCAAGCTTGCTTGTTGGGACTTCGACGCCTCCAACGGCACTTTTAACTGTTACAGATATTCGGTCATAATCCTCAAGGCCATTGGCGTCTATAACCCTAACAGTTATTGTATGAGGTAAGACAACTCCTTCCCTCATAGCAACTGACAGTGTCCTTGTAAAAGACGAAGATGAGCCTTGATAAAGTATGCCATCTACATCTGATTCCCAGATGTAGGTATATGGAGGCATCCCATTTATCACAGAAGCTTCGAAAGTGACTGAGGTTCCAGCTGTAAACTCCGAGCCATCACTTAGAGTTGTTATTGAAACCATTGGATAGAAAAATGTTGCAGCAACCTTTTGTGTCTTGAGCGGTATTATTTCTCCTTCATCTATGACTTGTCCGTCAAATATGTAGTATGGAAGTAACCACGTCTGATTAACTATTCCTGGTTCAGCATAATAGCCTAAGCGTATGCTTAATGTTTCATTCACAGGGTTAACACCATATTTCTCTCTTAGTATTTTAAGCGCCTCACTTTCAGTTATTGCAGGGTAATAAGCGTAAGGCTCTATGTTTCTCCAATCCCAATTAAGACCTACTACCTCGCCTCCATCCCCAATCAATACTTTAATCTCTGCCCCCGGACCGACCACAGGAATAAGAGCGCCAGTGGAATCCTTAATGTTGGCACCGAAATTTACATGCAAACAATTAATTACAGTTAATGTTGAATTAGTCTCTGTGTCGAAAAATGAAGATGTCGTGTTTCCAAATCCAATAAAACTCATTTCTGGTGGCAGTAAATCCCTTTCAATTAAGAAGTTCATAGCTATTTCCAAGGCTTCTTCTTCTGAGGGAAGTACAGGAACATAGGACACATTGTAACCTTTGGAGAGATCGGCATACCAAATGGACCCGCTTGCCTCGTACACTGTTAGTACCCGGGGGTAAGTACTATTAACGCAATAAACGCCATTGGAGTACTCTACAGGCGCTCTGGTGCCCAACATGCGTAGAGCCAAATCACTTACATATTCAAACGTAACATTTGGAACTTTAGTCTTATAAACCATGAGCTCAAAAGTCTCAGGGGAAGCTTCAGCTTTTTGCACTACGAAAGTTATCCATAGAAAAACAGTTTGCAGAACCAGCATTAACACTATCAGTTTTTTACCTTCATAATTTTCCCGCCAGATTTACCTCAATAATCTGAATATAAAACTTTTACGTTTATGATCATTTAAAATTTAGCTTCGACAGCCATGGAGTTTGACGTATTTTGTAAAGTTTAATCTTGTGAATTGGAATTTTGAAATTAAAGATTGTTTTAATTTGAATCCTTCTCTTTTTAAAACGTTTTTGATGAGTTTTGTGGGTGAGTTGGGTTCTTCCCAAAATGTTAAAAAGATGACGGAACTGTTTGTGGTTACGCGGGATATTTCTTTTAAAGTTTTTTCAATGTTGCTTTTGGGTTTTATATACTCCAAAACAGATAGGCTTATGGCGGCGTCAAACACGCCGTTTTTCAATGGAAGGTCGGTTGCAGAAGCCAATATGAAGTTAAGGTTATCCCTTTTTTCTCGGCAACGTTTCATCATCGCCTTTGAAAGGTCAACGCCCACAACAAAATCGAATAATTCTGTTAATGGAACAGTGAACAAACCATTTCCACAGCCAACATCAAGGAGCAAACGGCGTTTTTTGACTTTTTTGAAGATTTTGCCGATGGCTTTTCTACTTTTGTTTACTCGTTTTATTGGGTTTTTCAGCGTTCCTCTTAATTCGATGTCATCTTCTATTGTTCTCGCCCTTTCATCCCAAGCGTTTTTCTCTTCCATAATTCCATTATAAGATTGAATCATTCTCTTTCCACTTTTAGCTTGTAATTTCCTTTTTAACAATATCGCGCATTTTCACGGCGTCCAAATCCAAAATTGGGCTTTCGCTTATGATTATGGGATTCAGCCCATATTCAGCTATTACCTTCGCAAGCATATCAAAGTCTGGTCCATAGGCTTTCTCGTCCATTATATGGTGGCGTTTTTCGCCTTTATCTGTAAACTCAACTTTTGTGAAGTGACAATGCATGTTTTTTACCGCGTCCGTTCCAAGCCGTTTTTCAATTGCGTCCACAACCATGCGGAAATCATCCACAGTTTTGAATAGTCCCCTATCTCTTGCATGTAAATGCGCCCAATCAATAACGGGTTGAGTTTGCTCAACCATTTCGCATAAACTTAAAATTTCATCTAAACTTCCAAACTGGGAAGGTTTACCCATTGTTTCGGGTCCAATTTTCACGCTTTTTATTCCCATAGCCCTCATACCTTCAACAACCGCTTTTACAGCGTTTAAACAGCATGTAAAGGCTTCTTTCTGCGATTTTCTGCCGTAAAACCCAGAGTGAAAAACCACCGTATGCGCTTTCATCCATTCCGCCGCTGTTGCACATGCAATTAGGCGTTGTTTGCTTGCTTCCACAGTAGCCTTGTCACCGCAGAAATTTATGAAATATGAACCGTGAAGGCTAAGCCAAACATCGTTTTCCTTTGCCTTCAAGCCAAGTTTTTCAGCTTCTTCACGTTTTATTTGTGGTTTTACACCCCAACGAACAGCTTGATACTCAAAAGCGTCAAGTCCCTCCTCACGCAAAAGCTTTGGAACATCAGCTAAAGTTGCCTTCACAACCTTAAATGTGGGTGGAACTCCAGCTGGACCAAACCTTAAACGGTCAGCCATTAAACCGCCTAGCCCTTTCTTCTCTTTTTTGCGGCGACAACTTCCCCATAAAACAGAGCTGACAAAGCGGAAACCCAAGCCGCAACGTTTTGAAACACCAAATATTTTCCATTGTTATCCAATTCAGCCAAGGGCTTTGTTATGACTCCTAAGCTTTGAACAAAATCTCCGAAGGCTGGAGCAACTGGTAGAAAAACGTTGCTTATGGCGCCAAGCGGCGCTAAAGCTTGTGCAATGCCTTTCATGGTGTTCAGCAGTGATGGGTTGTTTTGGTAGGCGTTTGAAACGGTTTGGTGTACGAGTTTTGGGTATGCCAAAAGCGAAACAGTGAAGGCGAACACTAAGAAAACTAGAAAGACTGTTAAGGCGCTTTTTATTGTGGCTCTTGCAAAATGTATTTTTTGCCACATGTATGCGACGCTTTTAATCCCTAAAAGCTTCGATTTTATTTTGCCAAGGAAACCCTCTTTCTCCACCTTTGCACGGCGTTTTTCAGCTTTTGCCTTCGGCGGCGGTTCATGTGTTTTCACTGTTACGTGCCTCGTTAAATAAATCCATGTGAATGCCAAAACTATTATTACGGCTGTTGGAACCAAATGAAACAGTGGGCTTACGACCATTGTAGTAGTCCACTGTGTTCCTGGGAATTGAAGGCTCCATTTTATTGGGTTGTCGTTAACTCCGAGGTTTATCGCATAAAGAACAAACAAGTATTCAATTAAAACAGTTGTTATTAAAAATAGGAGAATAGCGGTTAACCCTTTCAAGGTTGTCCAGCGGATTATTAGGCGTTTTGGAGTTGACAAACGTTTCACCATTCAGCCGTTTGAAATATTTTGGGGTTTTCCTATTAAAAAATGTACTGTTAAAGCTTGAAACCAAAACATGCTTTTACCGTTGCATAAGAGGAAATTCATGTCCACATTTTGGACATTTAGCCATTTCGCAATGTATTGAGGAGGGACATCCTGAACAAGCAAATGCTCTACCATAAGTTATGTCAAATGGAAATCCACATTTTGGACATTTCACAAAGCGTTTCGGTTGCGTTTTCATTTATTTTTCACCTTTTCTAAATCATTATCCAACAAAACTTAAACTTTTCTAGAAAGTCAACAGTTTATTTTCGAAAAATTTAACAACCCCTAAAAGTATAAGTACCATGGCCAAGATACAACTTACCTAAACTGCACTTTGGGAACAGAAAATGCAGAGAGCAAGCAAAAGTGAACGCTTAGAGCTTTACAAAAACCTTGATGTGCAAGCTTTTCTAAACAAGTTTTTAAGCGGTGAAATAAGCGAGCTTAAACCCGTTTATGACTTGAAAGTAGGTTACCGTTATCCATCAGTGGAAAACATTCTCGGCGACGTTTCAAAAGTGGAGCCGTTCTTAAACAAGCTTTTTATGGCTGGCATACTTGAAAAAAATCTTTATGATAAAATTGTTCACTGCCCAAAATGTGGCTCTGCAGATGTTTCCGTTCACTATTGTTGTCCATACTGTAAATCCTTCAACATTCAAAAAAGTGCCTTGATAGAACACGTTAAATGCGGTTATATGGATGTTGAAGAAAACTTTAAGAAAAACGATAAGCTTTTGTGTCCAAAATGCCACGAAGAACTGCGGAAGCTCGATGTTGATTATAGAAAGGCGGGAACATGGTGCACATGTAAAGAATGCGAAAAAAGTTTTGATATTCCCGTTGTTACGCATTTCTGCCGTGAATGCCACACAAACTTCACTTTTGAAGAAGCCCTTATCAAAGACGCTTACATTTACAGCCTAAAAGAAGAAGTGAAAGGAGAAGTGGGCTTAAGCTGGTTTTTGATTACGCCAATCAGAGATTTTCTTGCAGAAGCGGGATTTACAGTTGAAAGCAACGCCTTTTTGAAGGGCAAATCAGGCGCAAACCACATGTTCCACATAATAGCCTACAAAGGCGAAACTAAACGAAAAGTAACCGTGATTGACTTGGCAGTTTCCACGGAAAACATCGTCACAGAACAACCCGTAATAGCGCTTTTCGCAAAAATATTTGACGTTTCACCAGACCACGCCTACTTAATTGCAATTCCAAAAATTAACGAAAACGGCAAGAAAATGGCTGAACTATACAATATCACGGTGGTTGAGGCGCGCAACCAGAAAGAAGTGATAAAAGCCCTAAAAAACAAAATGAAGCTGGAATAAGCCATTTCGCCGCTAAGGGTTTGAGATTACGGCGATGTTTCCCTTTTCAGTAACCACTTTAACCATATAGTAACTATTGGGTATCGTATCGCTTGAAATGGAAAGAGACGTTGTGTCTCCTGAATTTATGAAAACGTCCACGTCATACCGTTTGTGGAATGTTGAATTGACAACCCACACAGAAACTACATGTACCGTTACTGAACCTTTATTTCTAATTTCAATAGTCAATTCATTTTCCCATTCTCCATGTGAAGGTTCAGGCGATGTGTATTTGCGAACGAAAATCCAATCATAAAAAGTGTCTCTGCTGGCGCTATCCGAATCGCCGATGAGATATAAGTATTCAGGAGTATACGGAAAGAAACCTATTGCGCCTCTATCTGCGGTAATGTCATAAAAATCTTGAGAATTACTCTGAATTGATGCTTTATACATGTGCCAAGTTATTACGTCGCCTGCAGAACCCAAAGGATATGCCCATGTTGTACTGATTGTTGGAGTGTTTGTTCCACGATCACTTATAAAATAAATGTTGCCAACTCTAATTCCACTATCAAAATCAGCGTTGACTTCGCCTCTCATCTTAAATCTCACTTCAATGTTGGCGGTGAATGTTGAGATTGTTCTTGCCCAAGTCGTTTGGTTTCCGCCTTCTCCTCTCAAAGTTCCTCCAACTTCTTGAGCGTTATTAATGGCTGTCCATTTTGTTAAGTCAATGACTCCATCATCGAAGTCGTCGAAAAAATCAAAGGTATTTGTCCCATTTGATATTGAAGTGGCTGACTGGTTGCCATAGTATATGTAAATGGTTGTTGGAGAACTGTCTAGGTTGTCTGTGATTTTAACCCAGAAAACGGCTTTGTCTCCACTTGTATATTCTTCTATCCAATAATTCAAAAGCGTTGTTCCATCATTGTCGGTGAATCTCACATCGCCAAAATCTGTTCTGCAATGTCCATTAAGGTAAACATGTTCTCCAATGTCTGTTCCAGCTCCGTAATGAACTGTAATTCTTATTTGATAGTTTGTTCCTGCGCCTAAAGCACTCCTTATAATATGAGATTTTCTATAGCTCCATCCACTAAGCCAACCAGTAACACTAAGAATTTCGATGTTTTCTTGCGTTCTTTCCCAGTCTAGCTGGTTCATTTGGTAACTCCATAAAATAACGTTTGAAACTATCATCACTATCAAAATTAGGCTTAACATTACAATTATCACGTTGCTAACGCCCTTTTTCGCCTGTCTAAAGCTCTTAAGAAGTCTTATAATGGTCTGCAATTTGAGTCCCCCTTTTTGTTACAACGTTTATGTGGTATAGGCTGTTGGATGCCCAGCTGTATGATATGTTAAGCCAGCCATGCCCATCTATCTGTAGGCGGAAGGGTTGCGGAGTGAAGGGCTGAGGCGTACCGTTAACATATACGGCTGACACTTCAATGGCGACTTTCCCGACGTTGCGAACATAAACGTGAATATTGTTGCCTTCAAACCACACATCCTCCACAATGAAACGTTCACCCATTGTTTCACGCAGATTAGTTGTTATAACATAGGTTGCTGTTGTGGCAATCGCCATTGCACCTACAGCCACAACCATCAACAAAATATTGCTTAAAACAGGCGTTATAGCCCGCTTGTCCCAAAAAACCGCTTTAAACCTTTTCATCGGCTTTTCCTCCTTACAAGAAAAGTTTTAGGGCTACGTAGCCGCACAACATCATTATTAGGCTGTGTTTTAATCCAGCGTTTATTGTTCCTTCGCCCATTTTTCCCGCTACTAACCCTCCAAAAAAGGCTTGAATTATTGTCATGTGAAAGAGTAAACGTTGCATTTCTTCCGGCGACATAACCGCCTTGGTTGCTCCAATAGTCGGCAAGTTTTCCACATTTACAAAAAACGACTTAAACAACAGTATAACCGTGAATACAAACACGAAAAACGCCACGTAAATTATTGCAATGTACGGTCTCGTTTGGTTTCTCCTTTCCTTATCAAGCAAAAGCGTTGTCTGTATAAATTTGCCAGTCGGTGCGAAAACTTCTTCTATGCGTCCTCCAGAACGGCTTGCCTCAATTATTAATGGCACGGTTCTCTGCACAAGCACCGTGTTAACACGCCTAGCCAAAGCCAAAAGCGCCTCCTCAAAAGTCATACCCCAAGAAATCTGTGCATTCATTTTCCTCAACTCAGCCGTAAGCGGTCCATAATTCCTTTTGGCGGCTTCTTCCAAAGCTTGGGGAAGCGTCATACCCGTTTCTTCAGCTTGAACTATGCTTCTGAAAAGGTCTGGCAAATGCTCGTCTATGGCTTTTCTCCATTTATAATCAATGTAATTCAAGATTGTTGGAGGCGAAATGGCAATTATTATGGCGAAAAACACAAAATCATCAAAGAATCTCGTTCCAAACATTAAGTAAGCAAAAAAAATCGTGGAAACAGCTACTGAAACAGACGCAATCCACGCAAATTTTTTAATGCGCTTTTCTATTTTGGGCATTTTCACCACTTCGGCGAAACAGCATCCAAAATTATTAGGAACATTATGGAGCTAACTGGAATTCCAATGTAGGTAAGCAACATCAAAAGTAAATCTGGGCTTAATCCGCCCAAACTGCCTCCGCCCAGCATCACCATAACCGCAAGCATAATAACAAGCAGTAAAGGTCCAGTTACAAGCAATGCAACATAAAACTCCGACAAAACCGAAAGTGTATCAGAAAACTTGCTTAGGCTTATCCTTTTTAATCGCATGTACTGCCTAGACTTTTCATAAAGATAAGCGGCTAAATTGCTTCCCGAATGCACAGTTGAAATGAATCCCTCCAACATTTCACGAAACCTTTCAGAAGACGTCCGCTTCGACGCCTTCTCCAAAGCAGAAATTATATCTAAGCCAAAAAGGTTCACGTCTCTAACGACGTTTTTGGCTTCTGTTGAAACAGTCAACGGCGCACTCATGTTCGCCAGCGACATGAAAATTTTTTCTGGAGAAACACCCGCTGCTGTGAGAATCGCCATATAACCAGTTGTGAAGGGCAACTCATCCTCCAAATCCCTTTTGAATTTATCTGCACGATAAATTGGGTATATGTAAAATCCAATGATTGATGATGCTCCTGCAAATAGGCTTCCGCCCACGCCGAACAAAACGGCGGGCACGAGCGGTATTTTAAAGGTGAGAAACAATGTTGTTGGAATAATGGCGAACATAGCGCATGAAATTAAAATTGTTATTAAAAGTGTTAGGCTAACGTAAGCCTTAAAGCTGATTTTTAATGTGGATTTCTGCAAGTTCAAGTCTAAATCTCTAAAAAGCGGCAGAAAAACACTTATTTTCTCACTGAAAAGCTGGTAAGCTATTATTTGTGGTTCTTTAAAGCTCTGCGGTTTGCCCTCTGATTTAGGCTTTTGAGGTTTTGTTGATGATGATTTAAGTGTAAGTTTAAGGCGTGTGTAAAGCATTTTTATTTTTTTGTAGGCTTTGTTTTCCCTCATTTTAGTCCAACTCTTGCTTTTTGGAAAACACGGTTCGGATTGGCATAATACTCCCGAATAACATTTGAAACTTCTATGTAACGGCGGATTCCCTTGCGCACCATCCACTCCAAAACCGTTTTTCTACGTTGTAACTCATTTCGAACGTCTTCCTCGCCAAAGCCGAACTTTTTCATGTGTTTTTCAATGATGGCGCTGCGACCAGAAAACGTGAAATTGTCCTCCTTTGGGTTCCATTGAAAAATGTCTTGAGTTACTATGCTTCTTGTTTTTGGGTTTAACTCTACAATTTCGCTTGTTACATTAACCCTCCTAACGGGTCTTCCGCCTATTTCCGCTCTAGCCATAACCATTATAATATTTGTCATGGCTATCAGCGTCTTAGGAATGTTCATCGGCTCGGATTGCAAGCGGTTTATCACGGCTTCAACCGATTCCGCATGTATTGTGCTCATTCCTAAATGTCCAGTTGCCATAGCCTGAAACAACGTGTAGGCTTCTTCTCCGCGGACTTCGCCTACTATGATGTAGTCTGGTCTTTGTCTGACGGCTGCTTTTAACAAGTCGAAGAGGGTTATTGCACCGCTTTTCTTGTCTTCGTATCCAAAACCAAGTCTTACAACGGATGGTATCCAGTTTTCATGTGGAAGGTTAAGCTCTTGCGTGTCTTCTACGCTTACTATTTTCATTTCAGGCTTTATGAACATGGATAGGCAGTTTAGCATGGTTGTTTTTCCAGATGCTACACCTCCGGCAACCATGACTGAAGCTCTGTTTTCTATTATGTACCACAGAAAAGCAGCCATTTCCGAGGAAAGCGTGTTGAAGGCAATTAAATCTGATATGGTTAGTGGGTCAACCCTGAAACGTCTAATGGTGAATGTTGAACCTCTTCTTGTAACTTCATTTCCATAGGTTAGTTGTATTCGGCTTCCATCTGGAAGCGAAGCGTCCAAGATTGGCGAGGCTATTGAAATGTTTTTGTTGGCTAAATATGCCAAGCGAATTATGAATGAGTTTAGCTCTGCCTCGTCTTTGAAGATTATATTTGTGGGTGTTGACTCGTAAACTCTGTGCCAAACGTAGATTGGTATGTTTACGCCGTCTGCGGATATATCCTCTATTAAGTGGTCTTTCATTAGAGGGTCTATTTTTCCGTAGCCTACAAAATCTCTAACTATGTAATATGTTAGTTTGTCGACGGCTTCTTCTGGAACTTTTATGCGGTATTTCCTTATTATTTCCCTTGTTTTTTCTTTTAGGTAGTTTTCCGCTTTTTCTCTTGTTTCTATTTCTTTTAGGTTTACGTCAACCTCTTCCATTAAGAAATCCTTTATTTCTTTTAATAGCCTCTCCTCTTCCTTGTTAAGTGTTGGTTCTATAACTTCGTAGCGTGTTTTTTGGGTTTCTGGGTCTTTTATTATTGCGGCGTATGTGTAAGGCTCTTTTATGGAGTAAACTTCCCTAAAAACTGAGGGTTTTTTACCTTCTATTATGGGGATTCCTGCTTCTTCGGTGGTTTGAGAGGCTTTCGGCATTTTTTCACCGTTGATGCTGTTTTGTTTTAGAGTGTAGTGTGGTTTCTCTATTTAATATAGTGTGTCGTGTGTCTTAATAAGTTATATGTACAACTAATCATTAGCCCACCTAAAACCAAAAACCACAGCAAACAAAATTACTTATATCTCGCCCGTCTTTTTTGCCGTTTTTTCTTCTGTTTCCGCATTCTCTTCTTTTTCCACTTAGCCCGTATTTCCAACACACCCCAAAATTGCCTATTCTATTGTCGCATGCCTACGCTTTAAATCCTCCTCGGTCCTCCCCATCCTATGCATTAACTCAACAACCAAACTGTCCAAAAACACCATGCAGTTGTTCTCGAAAATACTTCCAAGAGGCGTTAGAGGTTCACGTTCACCCATAATCTGCCTAGCCAAATAATCCTCCTCTCTGGGCCAGCCTCTCTTTGTTCGCCCCTTTATCGTTACAATGTGGTCGGCTACTTGACCCAACTGGGAATCTGGAAAAGACGTAATGGCAATCACTTTTGCGCCAATTTCTTTTGCGGCTGCGCTTGCGGTTAAAACCATTTTTGTGGCGCCTGTTCCCGAAATGGCAATGAGCAAGTCTCCTTTTTCAGCTGCTGGTGTGATGGTTTCGCCCAGAAAATAAACATTGAATCCTAAGTTCATTAGGCGTAGGGCAAAGGCTCTGGCGACAAATCCGCTTCTTCCAATGCCTACAATAAAGATTTTTTTATTTTTCGCCTCAAGCAAAAGCTCAATTAAACCCTCAACCTCTTTCATGTTAAGCTCTTCGATACAGCGTTTAATGCCTTCAAGGATTTCTTCCGCTGCCGCCTTAAGCATTTTCAACTTTTCAAACTCCGAACCCATATACTAAAGATGCAAATTAAAAGTCTTATGGTTCTAACTTAAGCTTTTGAAAATGTCGTTTAATGATGGAATTGGAATGTATAGGCGTATGTAAATTGCTGTTATCAAAATTCCAATGGTTATGGTTGTTAGGATAAAGTCGTTTTTATGCATTTTCAGCACATACAAGTTTGTGCGTTTTTTGGTTGCTCCCCATGCGCGGGATTCCATGGCTTCTGCCAGTTCAAGGCTTCTTCGGATGGCGCTTACAATTAACGGTATGAGAATTGGAATGTAATTTTTGATTCGCTTTAGAAAGTTTCCACGTTCAAGTTCTAATCCTCTGGCTTTTTGGGCGTCCATTATCGTTTGGGCTTCTTCAGCTAATACTGGAACAAAACGCACGGCTGTTGTAAAGGCAAAACAGAACTCGTATGGTATGCGTGTTTGTTCTAGGGCTAAGCCTAAATGGTCTGGCGAAGTTGTTAAAAAGAAGATTGAGAAAGACTCCACAAGAACTATAAAACGCAATGTCAATGCAAAGGCGTTCTCTAAACTTTCCGCTGGACTGCGCCCTCCAAGATATGCAAAAACAAAGTTTGTTAGGAAGATTATGGTGGCTAAAAAGGCGGCTCCACGAATTGAACGAATCCACTCACGTTTAACACCAGCCAAAACGACAAATGGAATCTGCATAAAGAAAAGCACCATTAAAGGCAGTAGCTCTCCAAAAATTATTGCGATGGCGAATATGGCGCAGACATAAAGGAATTTTATTCTTGGGTCTAAGTTGTGGATTGGCGAGTAAACCCTTCGGAATTTAAGTCCATTAAAAACGCTCATGTTCCCGCCTTCCCTAAAAATTTAAGCAATATTTCCCTTGCCTCGTAAACGTCAATGACGTTTTTCGGCAGTTCCAAATCTGACATCTGCAGGAAAATTTGGGTTATCTGCGGCGGAATAATGGATGCTTGGATTAGCACGTCTTGGTTTGTAAGGATTTCTTTGGCGTCGCCGTCTGCAACGATTTTGCCTTCACGCATCAATATAACTCTTGGACTGCATTCAGCAACAAACTCCACATCATGCGTAACGATAATTACGGTTTTTTCCTGCGTTTTCAATTGCAAAATAAACTGTCTAAGCCTCTCCTTTTGTTGGTAATCCTGCCCTATTGTCGGCTCGTCTAAAATTAGTATTTTGGGGTCCCATGCCAAAACAGAGGCTAGGGCTACACGTTTTCTTTCTCCACCACTTAGCATAAACGGTGAAGTTTTTCTGTATTGGCTTAATCCCAAAAGGTTTAAAGCCCAATCAACCCGCTTTTCTATGGTTTCTTCATCAAATCCAAAATTTTTCAGTGCAAAGGCTATTTCCGCTTCCACTGTTTCGCTGAAAAGTTGATGGTCTGGATTTTGGAAGACAAAGCCCACGTTTCTGGATAGGCTCGCAACACTCGTTTTTGTTGTGTCAACGCCGTCGACGAATACTCTTCCCTTTGTTGGTTTAAGCAGTCCATTAAAATGTTTGACTAATGTTGTTTTTCCAGCCCCGTTCTGCCCCATTATGGCTACGAACTCGCCGTCTTGAATGGTCAGCGACACGCCTTTTAGGGCTTCTACACCATTTGGATAGCGGAAGTAAACGTTTTCAACCCTAATCATTCGCCTTTAAAAGCCTCCTTTAGCAATGTTGCCATTTCATCCGACGACAACGGAACGGTATTGCGAAGTTTTACCCCATCCCCTTTAATTATGTGGTAGAGCCTCGTAGCTTTTGGAATTCCAATTCCGATTAGGCGGGTTTCTTCCAAGCTTAAAATTTCACGGGGTTCGCCGTCTAAAACAACTTTTCCCTCATCCATCACAATTATGTGGTCGGCGTATTTGGCTGTTAAATCAAGTCTGTGTTCAACAAGCACAACGGTTATTCCAAGCGTTTTGTTTAATTCGTAAATTGTTTCAAATATTTTCTTTGCGCTTAACGGGTCAAGGAAAGACGTTGGCTCGTCTAAAACTATTATTTCTGGTTGCATGGCTAAAACAGAAGCTATTGCAACACGCTGTTGCTGTCCACCAGAAAGCTCATGCGGCGCTCTTTCCCTCAAATCATATATGCCAGTAAGCTGTAAAGCCCAATCCACTCTCTTGCGAATTTCCTCTCGTGGCACTCCTAAATTTTCCAGTCCAAAAGCAACATCCTTCTCAACAGACAAAGCGAAAAGCTGATTTTCCGGATTTTGAAAGACAAGCCCAACATGCTGTGCCAACTCGTGGATTGAATTTTCCGAAACCTTCAATCCAGCAACAACAACTTCGCCCTTCAACTCGCCCTGATAAAAATGTGGGATTAACCCGTTGAAGCATCGGCAGAGAGTTGTCTTTCCACATCCGCTTGGACCAGTTATAAGCGCAAACTCGCCTCTTTCAATTTTTATGGAGACATCACTAATTGACGGTTTTGTTCCGCCAGGATAAGTGTAAGTAAGCGCTTTTATTTCAATCACAGCCATGCTTTAACGCCCTACCATTTTTATGCAGATTTCATTTCACCATTTAAGAGTAGCTACTCAAATTTAATTAACGCCAACCTCTCCTTTAAAAGACGCAGACACCGTTTAAGCCCAGTTTCAATATCGCCTACACCATTTACTCCAGCGGCTGTTGAGTGCCCCCCTCCCATACCATGCAAATATTCGCCCAACGGCTTGGCTATGTCCTTGCCCAAATGCACACCTGTTCTTTCGTGAAATTCGCGAGCGCAACGCAGGCTAATTTCAACATTTTCGTTTTTCTGTCCAGCTACAACGGCAACATGAGCACCCAAGTCAATTATGGCTCTGGCTGCCGAAGCTTGATAAGCGCTAACATGCGAAAAGGCTATTATCCACTCTCCAACCTTGAAGAGTTTAATCCTCTTACAAGCCTTTAATCTTGCAACTCTCTCGGAAAAATCCATGGGCAAAGAAAGCAAAGCCAAAGTTTTTTGGGCTTCCACTCCAGCGTCTATAAGCTCAGCAATTGTTTTAAACGTGGATGAGTTGGCTAAAACGAAATGGCGTGTATCAAAGGCTATGCCCAAAAACAACGCTTTAGCCTCGTTTTCCATGGGTTTAACGCCCAATTCTCTGAAAAAGCCATACACGATTTCGCATGTTGAAGATGCTTCTTCACTGGTCATGCATATCCTCGCTGTTTTTTCTGTTTCTGGATGGGCTGCGTGGTGATCAATAACAATAAGCGGCGCTTTTACAGCCTTAACCTTTTCAGCCAAATTATTTAATTGCTGAATCGTGTTGGTGTCAAGCAACGCTATGACATCTGCCCTTTCAATGTTTGGTTGTCCTCTAACCTCTATTGGCAAATGTTTAAGGATGTGCTTTGAGAGTCTGCTTATTCCTTGGGCTGCGCCTATTTCAACCGTAACATTTGGCTTTTGACTTTTTAGCAAGCTTGCGAAGGCGTATGCTGAGCAGACGGCGTCTGGGTCGGCGTTGTGGTGGCATAACAAAACAACGAATTTAGCGTCAACCTCGTCTAAAACTTTCTTTATTTCTGCGAATGACATGCTAAAGCCCTCAAATACCTTTCGATTGAGGCGAATGCCTCTTTAACGGCTTCGTCAACAAGCCTTTGCACGTTAAAATCCTTCATTAAAGGCGAAAGGACGATGTCCACATCCACCGTTATGGTTACTGGTTTTGTGCCTTCAGCTTCAACACTTATGTTTAACGTTTCTATCCTTTTTAGAGAAACTTTTGACATGACGTATTCTCTAGCGGCATCCTCAGCAATAGCGCACAGTTCCTCAATTTGTTCGCTGGTCAACTCGGGTATACCCAACTCTTCCACAAGTTCCACCTAAAACGGCTATTGTTCAGGCTGGGTTGAAGAAATAGGGCTTAAGTCCTGTTGAAGTTTGGCTTGCAACTCCTTTATTTGGCTGCGTAAGCGTTCTTCCTGTTTTCCCAAAACCGTGGCTCTTGTGTTGAAAAGTTCTTTTCGCTCGTTTAAGTCGGCGATTGTTTTGTTTTTCTCCGCTTTCACCAGCAATGAGCCAATAGCCCTATAAATCACTGCGTCGTCACTTATCTTCTGCAGTTCGCCTAAAGCCTGCTCAATTTCCGTTAGCTCAATTTCCACCTGCTGTTTTTGCACCAAAACCGACTGAAGCGTTTGCTGAAGTTGTTGAAGCCTTAATAGGCGTTCTTGAACTTGGGGTGGAAACCTTGAAAGTTCATCACTCACTTTTCATCCTTCCATCTGCAAGCAATGAGCTAAGCCATTAATTAACATTTTCTAAAAGAACATCTGTTCAAAATATAAGTATCCACTTACCACAATTCTTATAAATTGTAGAATGAAACATAGGTTACTCATGCCTAGTTTGTATGCAACCCTAACTGTCAAGGCATTTGTGCCGAAGCTTTACCTTGGAGAAATCGACCCAGACTGCAAGGTTTATCTTTTCGCTTTTACAGAGATGAATCAACTGAACCCAAAACTTCAAAAAGCCTTAACTAAATGGGGTAAGGAAGCAGGAAAAAACCTATTTGTTGGATTTTGGGCTAGAGATGATGAAAACTTCCAGAAAGCGGTTCACGCCTTCAAGCTCAAAAAGGTGCCAGCGATAGTGATTACAGCCGGGTCACAACTTGCGTTTATGAATGAGACAGCAGAAACGGTATACGCCAGAATCGATGATGAAAAAATTTTGCAAGACGACAATTTTCTCAACTTAGCAAAAAAGACTCTTGAACGTCTCTATTTACTTTTTCTCGATGGTAAAGTTCAAGAAGCAATAAAGGAAGCTGAAAAAGCTCATGACAAAAGAAAACTGCTGGATTTCCTTAGAAAAGTCAAAGATTCTTTTGGAGTTGTTGGAAAATTCCTTGATGAACATAAAATATCTGTAGAGTTTGGCAATTTTAAATTTGAGACTGAACCAAGCAAATAGTTTTAGCAAGAGCCCTTTACATTAATGATTTTCAAGTGACATGCTGTAAAAAGTATTATGTGCCAAAAGAGTTTAATAACTGACCGAAACCCAGTTATGTCCACATCCATGGACGAGGCGTGTTACATAAACGTGAAAAGTACACATTTTCAATCAAACTCCACATTCACAGTCACTGACGTAATGCTAATTGGAACAAGCATAATTTGGGGTGTAAACTTTTCAGCAGTTAAAATTGCATTGGAAGATTTTGACCCTTTAATTTTTAATGCTCTCCGCTTCGGTTTCGCCTCACTCACTATACTAGCATTGTCAACTGTTAAACGAAACTTTAGTTTTCACAAACAAGATTTCAAAAGCATTTTCACATTAAGCTTAATTGGATACGTAATTTACCAACTTTGTTTCATTTATGGTATAAGACTTACAACAGCGGGCAACTCATCCCTTATTTTGGCTACCACGCCAATTTTTGTTACACTATTCAGTATAGCTTTAGGCATAGAAAATATAGAACGTAAAATTTGGGGAGGCGTCGCCTTATCATTCGGCGGAATCCTCCTAATCACCTTGGGCGGCGGAAAAACACCAACATGGACAAGCCAGGGTTTAATAGGCGACCTCTTAATATTTGCTGGCACGCTCTGCTGGTCACTGTATACCGTGTTATCCAAGCCTTTGCTAAAAAAGTATTCGCCCATTCAACTGGTAACCTCAACCATGATTCTGGGAACACCACTGCTAATTATCATTTCCATTCCCTCATTTAAAGAGCAAAGTTGGGCTTCAATCCAGCCAAGTGGATGGCTATGCCTAATCTACTCCTTCCTATTCTCTCTCGCCATGGGATACATGCTATGGTATATAGGAATAAGCCGCATCGGCACCGCACGAACCTCCCTTTACCAAAACTTAACGCCAGTCATAGCCTTAACAATCGCCTGGCTTTTCCTATCCGAAACAATTACTCCGCTTCAAATTATAGGCGCGACACTGATTTTCATCAGCCTATACCTAACCAAACGCCATTAACGGATTAAGTCCATGAAATGAAATATTTTTGAATATACTCATGAAGTTTTAAATATCAATTCAAACAAGCACAATACAAATAGGAGTCGCATAGGTTTGAGCAACATCAGAGTTATGATTTTCATAGATGGTTCAAACCTCCACTGGGGAATAAAAGGATATAATAAAGAGAATAAAACAAACTTGAAAATTGACTATGCAAAATTGATATCACTTCTGCTAAAGAATAGGGCATTGGTCAGGGTAATATATTACTGTAGCAAGCCCATTCCACCCGGAAGAACCTCGCAAATAAAATTCATTGACTACATAAGAAGCTTAGGTATACAAGTTATAGAAAAACCACTTAAAACAAGATGTGATCCCATCACAAAGTCTACTCGGTATGTGGAGAAAAGCGTTGATGTGGCTTTGGCAACCGATCTTATAGGTATGGCTTGGGAAAACGCTTACGATGTTGCTGTTATAGTCTCCGGCGACGCTGATTATGTGGGTGCAGTTAGCAAGGTCATGAGTAAAGGGAAAAATGTTGAAGTGGCTTCCCTCAGGAAATGCCTAAGCAAAGAACTTAGAGAAGCTGCCTTAATAAAAATAATACTGGATGATTATATCCCTCAGATAAAAATTTGAAGGTACTAAAAGCAGGCACACCCTGCCAAGTGGGTGTATTGCCTGCTGCATTATAATACATGTTATAAATTTGTAACATCTAATTTAAAAGGTTTATGGACAATTGTTCCACATAAAACAAATAGTTTTACACTGAAAGCTTTGCTTGTAGTTTTTAATTTTCTTTTCGAAGACGGGATTATTCTTTTGAAAGTTTGAACGATTCCGCTGTGGAGAGTACGCTGTAAACGGTTGAAATCCATCTTAAGTAGGCGTTTAGGGTTGCCCGCAAAGCCACGGTGTCCCCAGCCTCAACTTTCAAGGTTAGGACTGCGTTTTCCCTTTCTATATTTGTTTTTGAACGTTTAGTAGCGGGTTTTTTGGCTTCCGGCTCTAAAGCCTTAACAACAATTTCCAAGTGTTTTTCTGAGGAAAACTTAAGATGAACTGTTGCTTTTGCCTTCATTTTCTAACTTCCAAATTAAACGCCAAATGTTGATTCGCGGTCCGACTTCAACCATTTCTGGCACACGCTTAAAAGTGATGGTTAACTGTTTTGTATAGCCTGTTAAAATTTGCATTATCGCATCATGTTTTCCCTTAATTGTTTCTTCTGGTGGCAAGGTTGGAAGTGTGAAAAATTTTGATAGGGCGTTCTCAAGTTTTTCAGTTTCGAAATTTTGCTTTTGCGAAGCCGCAATTGCAAGGGATTTTATTCTCCATCCTTTTAGTATTTTGCCTATTTCCCTTCGAAACTTCGCATTGCGTATGTAAATTATTGGTGGAACGCCCTCTAATCCATTAGATGTTACGTCGAAAAGTAACATTTTTCCAAGTCCATGCTTCCACCTTTCAAGGATAACCGCTTTCTCAGCGTTGAACTCCATGGATTTTTCAGCTATTTCTTCGAGGCTTAGTTTGCCTCTGTTTATTCGCAGGGTGGATGGGATGCTGTGGTGCAAGTCTCTGCAAAGCGTTCTCATATTTCTTGTGGGTCTTCTTGAGGTTGTTAATAGTATATGCTGTGTTTTAGCCAATAAATAAATCACTCAAGTTGTTACTCGGTTTCTTCCGTTTTTGCTGTTTCTTCTATGGGGATGCCTTTAGCCACACGTTTCGCAACCATTCCAAGCTTTGTTGCCGGTGTGTATGCTCCACCAGAAAATGTGAAACCGCATTTTCCACATTTCCAAACGCCGACGCTTACCCTTTTAACGCGTGGAAATCCGCATTGGGGGCAACTGTGAGGCTTCTTCATTTCCGTAACCACCTTAATGTAGCGTTTCCTAACAGTAGCACCGTAACGTGCCCCCAAACCCCGTGTAGGTCCAACCTTTTTCATCCTCTTTCCCATAGCCAATCACCATTTCAGTTTTTTGCGTATTTCCTCAGCCTTATCCCTAGCTATTCTCGTAGCCTCTAAAACCTGTTGCGGTGTGAAGTACCCGTTGCCGCCTTTCTGTATTGCGCATATGTTGCCTTCATCATCAATTGCTATTGAAAATCGGGCGTCCATTACCTGTTCTTCCTCTAACCACGGGTCTATGACAAGTTTATCGTTTATTTTTGCAAAAGTAACGGTTACTGGATGCTTTCTCACTGGCAGTGGAATATAGCCAGGCTTAATCTTTACTGTGCCTTCTTCAATTTCGTAGTTGGACATTTTGGTGTTGAGTAAGGCGGCTAAAGCGGCTAGGGCTGAGGCGTCTATTAGGTTTCCGTCGTGGTTAAGTACGTAAATGTCTACAAAAACGACGAAGACCTTTTTTCCGGGTTCTATGCATAATTTTTCAAGTTCTATAGCTTTTGATTCTCTTATTCCTCTGTCGACGATTCTGGCAAGCTCTATGGAGTTTTCGTCTGGCGGTCCAGCTTCGAAAGTCGGCGAAGCCAAAGGCACAAGTTCAGCGTTTACTGTTAAGACGCCTTCGTTAGGCGTGTCTAGAAAGGGCTCGCCAACCTCGATTTTTGTTCCAACCATAACCTCTGTTTTTCCAAGCAAAACCCTAGCTGAACCTTCAGCCCGCTCAATTATTCCTTGCTCCACTTTTATTTCTCGGTAATCCATCAAGCCTCTACCGTCTAAGCGTTTGCCTCTGGCAATTAATTGTGCAATCTGCTTTTGTTTTACACGAGTAATCATTGACATTTTAAACTTCAGCCTCCTTTACGCTTACGTACTTGGATTTTAACGCTTCCTTCTGCGATGCATAGATTTTTCTGCATCCTTCAAGCGCTAAATCAACGGCTTTCTCGAATTCTTCAAGGGTTAACATCCCATCCATCTGCAACAGCGTTATGGCGTTTAAATTTGGCATCAAAGCCACTGGAACATCAGCTGAACCCATCTTGTCCTCTACGTCCATCAAATCCAACACTATTGTATCGTCAATTTTTCCAGCTGAACATGCAACAACCAAATCTCGCATTGGAACTCCAGCATCTGCCAACGCTAGGGATGCCGCCACTATGCTTGTACATCTTGTGCTTCCATCAGCCTGCAAAACTTCAATAAAAACGTCTATGCCTGTTCGGGGGTAATATTCAAGGAAAATTGAGGGTTCAAGGGCTTCTCTAATGACTTTTGAAAGTTCAATTTCTCTTCTGGATGGTGCTGGTGATTTGCGTTCTTGAACAGAAAATGGCGCCATATGATAGCGGCATCTCAGAACCATTCTGTCTGGAAGCGCCATGTGTTTCGGATGTAACTCTTTTGGACCGTACACGGCGGCTAAAATTTTGTTTTTCCCATGTTCTATGTAGGCTGAACCATCAGCGTTTGACAATGCGCCTACATCAATTTTTATCGGTCTTAACTCATCTGGCTTTCTTCCATCAAGCCTTAAACCTTTTTTATCAATTAACCTTTCAATTTTTTCACTCATTTTAATTTTCCTTCTGTTTCGCTTTTTCTTCCTTAAGCATTTGGGTTATGCGGTCCGTTAAACCGCTTGTATGGGATTCCTCCTCAATTTTACGTATAGCCATCATAGCCAATGCTTCATCATCGGGATTTTTCCCAGTGATTAATATAACTCCATTAAGCCCCAAAATTAATTGGCATCCCGTCTCCTTTTTTATCATAGACACCATCGAGCCTTTTCTGCCAATCACGCGAGGAATTTTTGTTGGAGTTATCCTTATTATTTGTCCACGGGTTATTTTTCCAAGTCCCGGCTCGCCAACCGTGAGGTGTGGATTATGTGTTCTGTCATAGGCTGTTATTTTCGCAACTATTAAATCTCCCACATCCAAGACTTGAGACAGTTCATCTTTTTGCGGTCTGAACGGTCTGCCTAAAACATCTGAAGCTCTCAAAATTGCTTCGTACGGCGCGTTTATGTTTACAGTCCAACCGTTAAATCCGACTTCCACAACTGTGCCTATAACAATGTCTCCAATTCTCGGTATGTAAAACGCCCTTAAAGCCACAACATTCACTTTCTTATCTTCATATTCCACAATACCTATCCTCGTCGCATAAATCTTCTTGCCCTCTGCATAAGTGTTTTCGCCAGCTATATAATCTCCTTCCGCAATTAAATCTCCTGGAGTTACAAGCTGTTTTCTTTCAAAAAACGTGGACATGGCTTTTCACAAACTCCACACATATTTTAAGAGATTATTTTTGCCTCTCCGTTTCCTTTGGTTACATCTCCAAGTTTTTCCAAGAAGGGCGCGTATAAGCCTGCTGGCATTTCCAACACTCCCTGCCATGAGCCATCCGCTAGCCACTCTTCCCTTTTTATTGTTCCAAAAGTTTTTATTGCTCCGTAAGCTCTTGCAGAATAAACGGCTGGAATACGAACGCTTACTGTTAATTGCTCCATTTTTAATGGGAGAACATGCCTTAACAGTTTAACTATTTCTCTAGCTTGCTCTTCCACGGGTTTAAAAGGGTCTATTGAATAGTGAATCTGTTCCAAAGCGTTTTCTATGCGCATCGGCGGATGCGGCAAATTTGTTTTAGGGTCAACACACTGTCTTGATATAAAATCGATTATCTGTCTCCTTTTATCTTCAATCATTTTTTTACGCTGTTCAGTAGTTAATTGTAACGTTCCCTTTTTCAGTATTACATCCGCTATTTTCAGCGTGTCCGTTGTTCCAAAAGCCTTGCGTAGGCTTTCCTCCGAAACTTTTGTTCCCTTGTTTGCATCTGAAAATATGGTTTCACTGACCAAAACCTCTGTGATTGCCGTTATCTTTCCAGTACGGTAATCCAAAGCTTTTTGAGGCTTCACAAGAACTTCGAAATGTTCATTGTCCTTTGTTATACGTGCAATCGTGTATTTTTCGCTCATCAGCATTTCACTTGCCAACGCCTAACTTTTTCACATAATCTTCGACATTTTCGTCGCTTAACAGCTCCATCTTTCTAGTAACTGCGGGAATAACTGCTATCTTTATCCTCGGCGGCAACTGCCTCGCCTCCAAAGCCTTCACTAGACATTTCACCCCAAGCCTTTTAGCCTCTTCCAAGCTCATGTCTTCACGGTACTCTTCCTTTAAAATTGAAAGCACAGTGTCCTTTCCAGCGCCTTGAGCCGTAGCCCTATAACCCCTATACGTTCCACTCGGATGCGTCCCAAAAAGGCGACTTCCAGTCTTATCCACTCCGCCAAATATTATGGAAACTCCAAACGGCCTCACGCCAGCATGCTGCGTATACAACTGCTTTATATCGCATATCCTCTTGGTCACAACCTCCGTATCTATTGGCTCGTCATAGGTTAACCTATTACTCTGAGCGTATATACGTGCCTGGTCAATGAGAATACGAGCATCAGAGCTTAAACCAACTATGGCTGCGCCTACATGCTCGTCAACCTTAAAAATCTTCCATGAATACTCCGTCTCCTCAAGAGGCTCAACATTTTCCTCCGCTCCCAAAACCACACCTTCAGGACACCTTATACCCAAAATTGTAGCTCCACGATTAACCAACTCCATTGCATATTCAACCTGAAACAGCCTACCATCCGGCGAAAAAACGGTTATGGCACGGTCATAAGCACCTGGTGCTGCAAACATGGACATTTCACATCAACCTCACTTGCAACCTTTCATATAACAACTAAACTAAAAACCTTTTCCCAAAAATTCGCCTCGCCCAACCACGTTAAGCGAGCACACATAACGAAAAATATAAATTTCGGAGTCATTAAAATGAAGTGAAATGAACAAACAAATAATACTTGAGAACAAACGACTTATACTCGCTGTCATTTTGGTTATACTAGGACTCATACTAGCATTTATTGAACCTTACTTGTTTTCAGCTGGAACGGGCATTCCCTACTGGTTTTTAGTTCCAAGATTTCCTTTCGAAAGACGATTGAATGTGAAACTTAATACAACTAGCTTCACTTTGGGTTCCGCCATTAATGTTACGGTTAGGGATGCACTGGATATAAGCCTTCTTATTGCTGGTGCAGATGTTAGGCTTTCAAGTGATGGAGTAACGTTCTTCGAGAACATCACAACTGACAGCGGAGGAAATGCAACTTTTATATACACCAAAGAGCCAACCATCCTATTTATTTCAAAAGCTAATTATTCTGATGTCGACCCAATTTTCATTCCAAAAACTCCTGACTGGTGGGTTACCGTAAGAAATTACCAGTACATCACGTTTGCCGCCACTTTGTTGGTATGTTGGGTTTCCGCCTTCCACCTCTACATGCAATGGAACGTTGAACATTTGAAAATTCTACTAGATAAGGCGAAAAAATATATCAAAATCTATAGCGGAAAAAGTAAAGGTAAGAGTGGACTATTTAAAAATAGACTACTTATATTTGCTATTGTTCTATTTTCGCTTGGACTTGTATTGTTACTTGTTGAACCTTACGTTTTTTCGGCTGAAACGGGCGTTCCCCACTGGTTTTTGTCTACAAAAATTTCATTTTTCACTCCAGAAAAGCGACTTGAGGTGGAGGTTAGCCCAACTAACTTTACTTTGGGCTCTGCCATTAATGTTACTGTTAGGGATGCGTTGAACCGCAGCCTTCTTATTGCTGGTGCAGATGTTAGGCTTTCAAGTGATGGAGTAACGTTCTTCGAGAACATCACAACTGACAGCGGAGGAAATGCAACTTTTATATACACCAAAGAGCCAACCATCCTATTTATTTCAAAAGCTAATTATTCTGATGTCGACCCAATTTTCATTCCAAAAACTCCTGACTGGTGGGTTACCGTAAGAAATTACCAGTACATCACGTTTGCCGCCACTTTGTTGGTATGTTGGGTTTCCGCCTTCCACCTCTACATGCAATGGAGCGAAGAGCGTTGGTGGATGCTGTTGCCTGAAAGGACAGAATTGGAGCTTATTGGAGAACTTAGCAAAATTCACAGCGATAAATACAAGATGTCAAGGTTCGATTGGAAAATACAGGAAAAACTTGGAATAAACCCCGATGCCGTCCTCAACGTAAAAAAGGAGGCAAAGAGACAGGCTATAATGAAAATCCTCAGAGAAGTTTATGGATGGAAATAAAGATTTTATAATAATGTAAGAAAAGCCCATATGATGGTTGGCACTATTATTACACCCAATAGATAGGCGAGAATAGCCCTAAATGTTGAGATTCCATGAAGCTCCCTGATAGCTATGATGGAAATAACGGTTTGCCATATTCCGAATATGGAAGAGGCTAGGTAGACGGCGATTGGCCATGGCTTGAATATGAGTCCAATCAGCGGTATCCAACCGAATAGAAGATTTGGAGTGCTTCCATAAGCCATAGCCTTAAAGGTCTGCCCAGCACCCTTTTTGAAGACTCCAAGGTAAGTCCAAATGCGTGTTTTAATGGATAGGTTACTCCGCGTTGGCTTCTTGATGCTAAAGAGGCAAATCCAAATGTGCATCCATCCGCTTAAGATGGGCAGGGCAATTAAACCTGCTAAGGCGAATATTATGAATAGGAAAATAGCCATTATTGGTGAAATCTCTAATGAAACAGTTAAATTACGGAGGTCAGCTGGCAAGTTCTTAACTGGAATGCCCAATGCAGTTAACATATCGCCTAATGTTGGAAAACTCCATAAAGCCAATGTGGAAACAATAGCCGCTAAAATGGCGAAAATTGCAAGTAGTCTTGCATAAAATCCGTAGGAGGTGCCCCAGTCCTCATCCTTAGCTTCAGTTAATGTCTTAGTTGGTGAGAACATAAAGTTGTCAGCTTCGATGAACAGTAGTTTCCACATGGGTGTAACCACCGCATTTTGAATTGATTCAAAATAGAAGTATTATTCAAATATTTAAGATTTTAACTCGTGCGGGCTGCTGAGGGAGAGGTTGAATTTAAGTTTATGGGTGTGGCAAAGTTACGTGATTTCGAATGTTATAATTAAAAGAGTGTAAGTTGATGTGTTTGGCACTTTAATTTTTAAGTAAACGTGGATGTGGGACGTGCCAGTTGCATTTGCTTTAAGGTTGTTTATGCTTATGTACATGGTTGTTTGTCCTGCTAGGTTGTGGGGTTCGCCTTCGCTTTTCGCTATTACGCCTTCTTTGATGGTTATTTGATTTGTTGAGTTTCCATCGTGAAGGTTTATGTTTAGGTTTGAGATGCGGTTGATGTTTGTGCTGTTGTAGATTTTCAAGTTTATTTCCCAGTTATTAGCGACTTGGTTTGCGATTCTGAGGGCATCGTTATAGTTGGCTCCTGTCTCTTCGTTTCCGTAAGCGATTAGGTTGTCTATTTCGCTTTCATATGTGGCTTTTATCCAAGCTGGGCTTCTCGCTATATTTGAAACGCGTGCTTCGTCAATTCTGCCGCCAAACAAACCCGCAGAGGATGTGCCATCCAGAGAATTGCTTCTTCTACCTATGTTGAACCAGTTTCCTTGGTCTGTTGCTGTACCACTGCGTGCAACTGGACTGCCGTCTTGCGCTCCGTTGTAGTAGGCTTGTAGGTGGGTGCCATTCCAAGTCATGACTGTGTAAACCCAAGTTTGCATCGGCCATGTTCTGATTGGAGCTACATCTACAAAATCTCCGTTGTGCAGTGCACCCCACCGCCCGCCTGTTTGAGGTGTCCTTAGGTAATAGCCGTACTGCGCATTAAGTAATGTGTCGGTGTTTCTGGTAATAATGTAACAGAAAGTTGGATTTGTTACAATGTATAACCATGCTGAGAGTGTCCATGCTGTTGGCAAGTTTAGGGATGGTGTAGCGCTTCTCGTTATGTAATCGTCTGTTCCGTCAAAATTTTGTGCTTTTGCTGTTTTTCCATTTTCTTCTATTGGTTCGTTGGCGTTTCGTTTTGTTCCGTCGTTGTTGTTTTGGGTTGAATCTCTGATGTGGGCGTTGTCTGGGTTGTCTTGCATGTGGCTTACAAAGACGAAGTTGCTGTCCCAAACGTTTTCTGCTGGTGTGCTGTTTGAGTCG
>JAWCNN010000016.1:0-25561 GCA_038848525.1 Bathyarchaeia archaeon
TATATCCCCACCCCACACTTCACTATTATTTGGTGAAAACACATGAGCGAAGAAGAAAGCCGTCCACCACCAGAAAAAATCCCACTAGAAAAAATAGACAACTACACATGGCGCATCCCAAAATACAAACCTGGAATGCGTGTTCCAGGCATAATATACGCAAACACTAGCCTACTAGAAAAAATGCAAACTGACCGCACGCTTTGGCAATGCGCAAACGTGGCGCATCTGCCAGGCATATACAAATACGCCATAACACTTCCAGACGGACATGAAGGCTACGGCTTTCCAATAGGCGGAGTAGCCGCAACAGACTACGAAGAAGGCGTAATCAGCCCAGGCGGAGTGGGCTACGACATAAACTGCGGCGTCCGCCTCTTAACAACAAACCTCACAGAACAAGACATAAAACCAAAACTAACACAGTTAACAGACGCCATATTCGCAAACGTGCCATGCGGACTTGGAAGCAGACGCAAAGACTTTAAAGCCACAGCCCACGACCTTGAAAGACTCGCCATGGAAGGCGTCCAATGGGTAATCGACCAAGGGCTCGGCTGGAACGAAGACGCTGAACACTGCGAAGAGCGTGGATGCATGAGCAACGCAAACCCAGACAAAGTCTCCACAACAGCCAAAAACCGAGGAATAACCCAAATCGGCACTTTAGGCTCTGGAAACCACTTCTTAGAAATCCAAAAAATAGACAAAATATACAACGAAAAAACAGCTAAAGCCTTCGGAATCGAACAAGAAGGACAAGTAACAGTTATGATTCACTGCGGCTCCAGAGGCTTCGGACACCAAATATGCTCGGACTACCTGCGAGTCATGGAAAAAGCCATACACAAATACAAAATCGCCTTGCCAGACCGTGAACTCGCATGCGCACCGGGAAAAAGCAACGAAGCAGAAGACTACTACCAAGCAATGGCGTGCGCCGTCAACTACGCATTTGCAAACCGCCAAGCCATAACCCACTGGGTTAGAGAAAGCTTCCACCAAACCTTCAAACAAGACCCAGAAAAATTCGGTTTAAAACTTGTTTACGACGTGGCGCACAACATAGCCAAAATAGAAAACCACAAAATCAACGGCGAACAACGCAAAGTTTGGGTTCACAGAAAAGGTGCCACAAGAGCCTTCCCAGCGGAACATCCAGACATCCCAGCAGATTACCGCTCAGTTGGACAGCCCGTGCTTATACCTGGAAGCATGGGAACAAGCTCTTGGCTTTTAGTCGGCACGGAAAAAGCCATGCAAATAAGCTTCGGCTCAACAGCCCACGGCGCTGGAAGAATGCTAAGCAGAAACGCCGCCAAAAAACGTTTCTGGGGCGGAGACGTGAAAAAAGCCTTGGAACAACGTGGAATCTACGTTAGGTCTGAAAGCGCCGTTGTTTTAGCTGAAGAGGCAGACCCAGCCTACAAAAACGTTGACGTAGTCGCCGACGTAAGCGACAAAGTTGGAATAGCCACAAAAGTTGCCAGAATGGTTCCAATCGCCGTGGTAAAAGGCTAATGTCAACGTGGTTTTATGCCCTTAAAAGATGAATGTGGAATATGCGGCAGAGTCCTCCCATACAATTATTTAAAACGCTGTTACAAATGCAAACGGCTTTTTTGCCGTGGCTGCATGATTCCAGACGTTTCAACAGGCGACCCAAATAGAATGTTGTGTCTTCACTGTGCAAGAAAAACTGTTACGCCAAAATTCGCCACAAAATACGAGGCTTTAACCCGCTACCTAAAATTTAGGGCTGCATTCACAGACACTGTTAGGCTTTCACTCGCCGAAATAGACGGAATAATAAGGGATAACTTGCCCTTAACAGCATACCAAAACGAAAATTGGTGGAACAACAACCAAGCCACCGCGCACGCAAAAGCTTGGATTGACGCTGGATGGCAAGTGCAAGAAACAAACCTAAAAGAAGGCTACGTAGTCTTTAAAAAAGTAGAGGAACCGCAAACAAAACGTCCTAGAAAAAAAGCTTTAAAAAACAATGTTGAAAAGCCATTCACACCAGCTCCCGTTCGCATTCCAAAAAGCAAAAAACCATCAAAAACAAAAATTTCAAAACTTTATGCAAGACTCAAAAATTTGGAAAGGCAAAAGGCTTCCCCACGCACATATCACGGCAGTTTTAAACCCAAGTCAAAACATGAAAAGAAACTTTTCAAACCAGAAAAGAAATTTTAATTACCTCATCTCTAACAAAACTGTTATGGTTAGAGGCGGTCGTCGTCTAGTCTGGTTAGGACACAAGCCTTCCAAGCTTGCGATCCCGGGTTCAAATCCCGGCGACCGCACCAATTTTTGAATGCAGAAACGAAGATTTTAAGGATTGAATGTTCTGTCCTTGCAGAAAACTCTGCGAGAAAGCTTGAACAAGGAGTTAATTAGTTTATGGATTATGTTTGACTTTTAAATTTGTCATAAGAAACCACTTGCGAAAGTTCCTTTCTGCTAGTGTCTTTATACCAGTACTTTGGGACTCCAATTGACATTAGCGCTATTATCCTATAATTTTTCGGAACATTTAAGACCCTTTTTATTTTTTCTTCACTGGATTCTTTATCATTTTTAAGGCTTAAAACGCCAATTCATGATGAACCCAGCCCTAAACTATATGCAGCCAAAGCCATCGTATACCTACTTTATAAACTGTGGGTACAAATTCAGCAAGAGTTTCCTTTACGGCTCGGTCTGTTACAACTATGAAATTCTAAGGTTGACTGTTAATGTAAGAAGGCGCCCACCGTCCAGCTTCTAAAATCGTTTGAATCTTTTCCTCTTCTACCGAAGTTTCTTCAAACCGCAGAATATTCCGCCTATTGCGGATTGCCTCCAGAACCTCGTTATTCACTATTTTATTTGACACGTTCATCATCTCCGATTTCATTCAAACGTTACATCTTTTAGAGGTAGTATAAGTTTATTGTTTTAAGCTTTTTCAAAATTTAGTGCTTTATTGTAATGGCTTTTTATTTTTCTTCATTGGGACTATTTTCTGTGTGGCTTGCTGCTGGAACATTTTTCCATAAAGTTTAAGTTTAATTGTAGTATATTAATGTTTGGAGAATGGAGTTGCTAAAAAAGATTACTTCTAAATCAATGATGTTAGCAATGATTGTAGGTATGTTAATTTTTGTATATGATACAAAATTTGCCGAAGGATGGACTGGAACCGTTTATATTAAAGCTGATGGAAGCATCTACCCGCCAACAGCGAATATAACCACCCTAGATAAAATTATATATAATTTTACTGGGGATTTTAGTGGTTCCATTGTTATAGAAAGAGATAATATAATACTTGATGGAGCAGGACACGTCCTTCAAGGAACCGATGTCGGAGTTGGAATATATTTATCCGATAGGAATAATGTAACAATCAAAAATGTAAACATCAAAAATTTTGAGTGTGGTGTTTGGTTTGATCGTTCCTATTATAATAACATTATAAATAGTAGTATAATGACCAACTTATATGGTGTTCGATTTTGTTCTTCCTCTCACAGCAACATTTTAATGAGCAATATAAAAAACAACGCCTATGGTGTCTGGTTTGATTATTCCTCCTACAATAACATCTTAAGAAGTAATGTAAGAAATAACTTATATGGCATTGAGTTTGATAATTCCCATTTTAATAGCATTTTAGGAAGCAGTTTAGTAAACAACGATTACAATGTTTGGTTTGATTGTTCATCTTGTAACAACATTTTAGGATGTGAAATAACAAATGGTTCATTCGGTATATGGTTTTACTCTTACTCCTCAGGCAACAAACTTTACCATAACAACTTTATAAATAATACACAGCATGTTCGTAGCTTTTGTTCAACAAATGTTTGGGATGACAGTTACCCTTCCGGTGGAAATTATTGGAGCGATTACGTTGGTATTGACTTATATAACGGTCCATACCAAAATATTACTGGAAGTGATGGTATAGGGGATGTTCCTTATATTATTGACGAAAAAAATGTGGATATCTATCCATTGATGAAGCCTTGGGGTATTGCAAATCCAATTGCAAGTTTTGTTTGGTTTCCAGCTGTTCCCGAAGTAGGCGAGCTTGTTACTTTTGACGCTTCGGCTTCTATGCCGAATGGAGGGGAAATTGCAAGTTACATATGGAATTTTGGAGATGGAAATTACACTTCTGGTAAAGTTGTCACTCACATTTATAGTTCTACTGGCAACTATACTATTACATTAAACGTTACAGACAGCGAGGGTTTATGGGATATTGAACAAAAACAAATAGAAGTAAAAGCACCCCCATCATTGAATGTTTCAATTTCTCCACTTTCAGCTTTAATATTTATAGGTCAATCAGTAACATTCACGTCGACGGTTTCAGGCGGGCTTGCTCCATACAGTTATCAATGGTATCTAAACGACAACCCAGTCTCAGGGGCAAACCAAAACAACTGGACATTTACACCAACAAAAAGTGGAATCCACTATGTATACTTGAAGGTGACAGACGCCAGAGGCGACACTGCACAGTCAGAAATAGCCCGTGTTAAAGTGGCATTTGTACAAGTTGGAGGTCGCTCAACTCCCATGGGAAGAGAAACAACATCAAATCACTTAACGCTTTATCTAGCAATCATAATGGCGATTCTGATAACAAGTTTCATGGTGGTTAAATGTAGAACAGAAAGTAAACAAAAAAATGGAAAAGGTGATGTGTTATTAGTTCACTCACCTTAGCGTTGAATAATTTTAGTGTTTTTCAATTAAAATTGCATTAAGCCTTGGCGACCCCATCGATTTTTGATGACCTATTAGAGGTAATGGCTTAATCCTTCCAGTATGTATCGGATTGCTATTGCTGCTATGAGTAAAGCCATGACTCTTGCGATGACAAGTGAGCCTGTTCTGCCCAGAAATGCGTAGATTGAGTCTATAAATTTGAAAATGAACCATACAAAGGCAAAAGTAATTAGCACTGAGGCTATTGTAACGGGAAAGCCATATGCTTGGATGTTGATGATGGTTGTTGTTATTGCGCCTGGACCCACAAGAAGTGGAACAGCTATTGGCACAGCGCCGACACTTTCTGGTGTTGCGTCTTCGTCTTCCCAGCCTCCAGCTATTAGGATTTTTACGGCTATTATGAGTAGTAGGATGCCGCCTGCCACCATGAAGTTGTGAAGAGAAACGCCGAACAACGCGAGAATTTGCTGTCCAACCGAGGCAAAAGATAAAAGCAAAATCAGCCCTGTAATGGTGGCTGTACGGAAGGCGTTTCTTCGGCGGTCCTCTGGCATGTTTTGCGTTAAACTTATGAGTATGGGAAGGTTGCCTATAGGGTCTACTATGATGAAAAGCGAAACAACAGCACGTGCCAAGTTTAAGGCGGTTTCTACAAGGTCAGACATAACTAACACTTAAAGTTTAAACCCATATTTCTGTTTAACCTTTCCAGTATGTTTTGAAGTTTACAGATGTCTTCCGCGATGATTTCTGGTTTTTGTTGATTCTCTTCTAGGTCTTTAATTGAGTAAAACTGGGATGGAACAAAAACTGTTTTTATCCCCGCAGCCTTTGCTCCTTTAATGTCTTCTAATGGGCTGTCTCCAACATAAACTGTTTCTGAAGCTGTTACGCCGAGTCTTTTTAGGGCTTCTTCAAAGATTTTTATGTGGGGTTTTCGCCAGCCAACCGCTTCCGAAACTAAAACTGCGTTGAAAAACTTGTTTATGTCCAACTTTCTGAGCCCAGCGTAAATTACTGGTGCGTAGGTGAAGTTTGAAATCATGCCAAGTTTATATTCCATTGAAAGTTGGCTTAACAACTTTTTTGCGCACTGCCTCAGTTCTAAGGAGCCTAAATAGTCTTCAAAGAATGCGTTTACGGCTGTTTTTACGTTTGCGTCTTCTGGGTTTGTTCTGAAACACAAATTGTTTAGGGCTTCAGCTATCCAAACAGCGTTTGACACTTCCACGAGTTTTTGGCAGCGTATTACACGGTATTTTTCGTGAGCTTGTTTGTATGCCTCTAAAAAATCTTTAACTTCGATTTTGAAGCCGTTTTCCACAATAGCCTTGTACAGTTTCATTTCGGATTTTTCTTGGCTATAGCCTTTAACGTTTGTTAATGTGCCTATGAAGTCGAAGATTACCGCTTTAATCTGCGGCAAAGCACAACTGCTCCCTTTTATTTATTAAAGATTCATCTTTGCAATGTTTATTTTTGCATAATAAGATTTACGTACATCCCACATTTAACCATAATAGGATTGAAATGTCCTTCAGGGATTATCTGCATGAGAAAGCGGAAGAGTCGAGGCATAATGAATCCGTAGCATATCTCATGTTTCTCGCTGGCGTAGTTTTTTTCGTCGGCGGAATCCTAGAAACCATAAGCCTGGCAACTTTAAACATCATCGAAGAGCCCCAATGGTTTCTTTTTATACCATACCACGCAAATGCGCATGCAGGCGCAGTTTTGGGTTTAGCCATGATAATTTGCGGAATCCTCTTGATGGTTATCGGCATAGCCACGGGCATGTCCTATTCTCGTGATAGACAATGGTACATGCAGGAGCTTCGTAAGGCAAACTCTTTAGAAGAGTCTCTTATGTTTAGTAAAGGCGGTTCTGGAAAAAGTCCCAGCAATAAGGGGAAAAGCAAGAAAAGGAAATCCTAGATTTTTGAGGCTATTTCTTTCACTTTTTCTGCAAAAACAGTTTTTAAAAGCCAGTTTGGTTTTCCTATGGATTCTTCGATTTTGTTGTCGAATGGAATTTCCGCCAAAAATGTTACGCCTAAACTTTGAATTTGCCCTCGTATAGTTTTGGATTCAGCCATTTTCATGTTTTCCACAACGCCTACCACTGGAATTTCTAGTTCTTTCAGCAAATTCACTAGTTTCCTAACTGTTTCAGAAGCCAAAAGCGAAGGCGTTGTTACAATTAAGAATTTTATATTTTTTACTAAGCGTATTATGTCCAGGGTTGCGTCTCCTATGCCAGGCGGCATATCCACAATCAGAAAATCAAGCTCATCCCACCTCGTAATTGAAAGCAGTTCAATTAGGGCGTTTGAAATATCTGCACCTCTTAAAGGCGATGCGTATTCGCCTGAATAATAAACTATTGACATGTACCGTAAACCATGAACTTGCGGCGGAACTATGCCTTTCTCTTCTGTGGGTTTTATGTTTTTTACGCCCAATATTAAATGTGTGGAGGGACTTGTAAAATCCAAGTCAAAAAGCCCAACGCTGTAACCTTTTTCCGCCAATGCTAGTGCAAGCACAGACGCCAACAGGCTTTTGCCAACCCCGCCTTTACCGCTTGAAACAGCAATTATATGGCGTATTTCTTTAAGCCTCTCGTTTATTACGCTAATGCGCGGGTCAACCATTAGCTCATTTCACTCCTTTAATGCTTTCAAGCCAAACTCCACGCCCCTCGGTTATTTCAAAATCTGGGCTTCCACATTTTGGACACTTAACATATGCATGGGCAACTTCTGGAACAAAATGCATTGCCTCTATCACGTTTTCATCCAACTTTCCCTTACTGAAAAACCATTGGTGTTCGCAGATTCGACATTTCAACTTTGCCCTTACAACTTCTATGTTAAATTTTGTCCTTTCGAGTTTGGCTGTTTTAAGCTGTGAAAGCGCAAATTCTAAAATGTCGATTTCTACTTTTTGTATTTCACCAACTTTCACCGTCACTTCTGTTACCGTTTTAATGCCTTCTTTTTCGGCAAGTTGGGAAACTGTGGCGATTATTGCTTCAGCTAAAGCCCACTCATGCAAAAGAAACACCCAAGGCGTTTTCCACTGCTTCTCGTATTATGTAACCGCCTAAATGGAGTATTGGCTCTTTCGCTTCTGGGTCAACATTCATTGTTGCCGTGCATGGATAACTATGATGTGCCTTGGCAATTACGTCATAAAGGATTTCCCTTCTTGTTTCCACGCCGACAAGTTTTTTCGCCACGTACCATGTTGAACCGCACGGAGCGCTTCGTCTAACAGTTACAGACTCTATAACTTCACGTTTGTCTCGTTTTGTGGTTGAAATTTCCAGTAATGGTTTTCCAGTCATAAACTCGTTTACAAACATTGAAATCACGGTTTTGTCTTCTGTTGGTTCTAGGGAGCAGAAGGGTTTTGGAAACGCACTTTCCAAACCAAGTTCTCGGCACAGCGTTTCCACTTGCTTTTTTAAGCCAGACGGCACCTCGTTAAAGTCTTCTATTGGCACAATTAACGCTTTTATTTCCGCATTTTGTATGCGGTTTGGCAGTTCCAACAGCAAGTCCCTATGCAGTCCAGAGGCAACACATAAGCTAGCTTTTGGAATTTCCCTTGGCATGTACCCTTCTGGATTGTCTATAAAAGCTGGCAGTTCAGACGAATTTGGAAGTTGTATTGCCGCTCGGATATTGCGAACAAAACTGTAAACGCCATATTTGCAAGAATCGCAATACAGCCCGCAAGATTTGCAGAAGCTGGGGTCATTTATCAAGTTTCTTATGATCCGCTCCGCAAATTCCCCGCTGTAAATGAAAACTAAACTTAACGGTTCAGCCATGTTTAAAACCTAACATCCGCTTTTAAACGGTGGCGAGCAATACGTGTTCCAAGAAAAGGTCTTCTGGTAAAGCTCCAACAAACTCCACTTTATCGTTTATAACTGTTTTCGGTGTTCCCATAACAGCATATTTAAAGGCTAAATGCGGAAACTCGCCTATGTCTATGACATCCGCTTTTATGAAATCGTTTTCTACGGCGAATTTATGGGCTGTGCTTGCAACCGTTGGACAGTACGGACATGTCAAAGTTACAAAGACTTGAATGTGCACTGGCGTTTTAATTTCTTTAAGTCTTATTTTGACTTCTTCCAGAAGGTCTGTTTTCCCACGTGAAACGTTTATTATGCTTTCCAGAAGCGTTTGAAACTCGTAGCCGTATGGCAACCCGTAGAACCTTACTCCACAATCTTTATCGCCCATAACAATTACTGCTGGAACCTTGTCAACACCGTATTCTCGGGCTTTGTTAACATCTGCAACAAAATCGTAAACTTCAACTCCGATTTTATCGCTTAAAGTTGCCAATTCATTGATTAACTGTTTTGTCTGCGCGCAAAATGGGCATTCAATTTCTTGAGTGAACATTACAACTTTCACGGGTTTTTCCAGTTTCGCTTCAAACTCGGCTTTTATGTGTCCTTTATGTTCTTCTAGTATCAAACTCATCGGCGTCACTCCTTCAATTTTTCTAATATTATTGCGGGACAAAGCTTTTTAACTCCTTCCAGCGCGCCGATTTGCGCCAGAAGTTTTGTAAGTTCCCTTCCGTCTTTAGCCCATACTTCCGTCATTATCATGTGGTCTCCTGTTGAGGTTGCAACGGTTTTTGCCTCTGGAAAATCGCAGAGTTTCTGGGCTGTTTCCAAAAGTTTCGAGGGTTCCACATCTAAACCAACTATAGCGATTGTGTTTATTCCAAGTTTTTTAGGGTCAACCTTAACAGTAAACCCTTTTATTATGCCTTCTCTTTGTAGGGCTTGAACACGCTTTCTAATAGTTGACTCGCTTACGCCTAATTTTTCGGCGATTTCCAAAAAGGGCTTTCGTCCATCCTCCTCTAACATCTGAATTATCTTATTATCCATTTCGTCCAGCGGCGACATTTTCCCTACACCTATTTTCGTCATTTTTAATGCGACTTTCAGCCTTTTTTATACGAAAAATATATAAGACAGTCTGAAAATAAAAGGTTTTTGTTCCGAAAAACGAATATGAGGTGAATGAAAATGGAAGAAAAAAGACCATTATTGAGACTCGGCGAACCAGTTCCAGATTTTGAAGCAATCACCACACATGGCAAAATAAAACTTTCAGATTTTAAGGGAAAATGGGTTATCTTATTTTCCCATCCAGCAGATTTCACGCCCGTCTGCACAACAGAGTTTGTTGCCTTTGCAGAAATCCACGATGAACTCGTTAAACGAAACGTTCAGCTTATCGGTTTAAGCATAGACAGCATTTACTCGCACATAGCATGGGTTAGACGAATAAAAGAGAAATTAGGCGTGGAAATTCCATTTCCAATAATAGCCGACTTAGACATGAAAGTCGCAACACTTTTCAACATGGTTCATCCAGGCATGAGCGCCACTGCAGCTGTGCGCGCCGTTTTCTTCGTAGACCCAGAAATGACATTAAGAGCCATGATATACTATCCGCTTAATGTTGGAAGAAACATGGACGAAATTTTGAGGGTTATAGACGCTTTACAAACAGCAGACAAATACAAGATTGCTTGTCCAGCAAACTGGCGTCCAGGCGAAGCGGTTATTGTTCCTGCACCTGCAACCCAAGAAGAAGCTGAAAAACGCTTGCAAGAAGGCTACGAATGCGTAGACTGGTTCTTATGTAAAAAGAAACTGTAAAAGAGGCGAAAAACATGACGCAAAAACTTCTTTCCACAGCTAAACTGGTTGAAGATTTGCGGATAATCGTTGACAATAGCAGAAAGCACAGCGTATGCCTTGACCTTCCACCAGAGCTTGGAACAGACATGGGACCAACAGCCCTCGAATGCGCAGTAATGAGTTATGCGGGTTGTTTCGCCACAATTTTCGCTTTGACGGCAAAGAAAATGCGTGTTCCACTAAAAGATTTAGAAGTTAAACTTGAAGCCGTAAAATCTGATGAAATAGGCACCATAACAGAGGCTAACTTCAACATCAACGTAAAGGCTGAAGCCTCAGAAGATAGAACCCAGCGAATTTTCAAGTTAACAGTGAAAAACTGTCCAGTTGGAAAACTCTTTGAAAAAGCAGGGGTCAAAACAAACTATAACATGAAAACCACACAATAGCAAATGGCTTAGAAGCTGCATCACTCAATCAAAGAATTAGCCCTTAACACGTTTATCACTTGTTCTCAAGCCTTAACCCGCCTTAACCCTTAATATTTTTATTGCAAGTTCGTTAAGTATCACTGAAGCACCCGGCACTAGGATGGGAGTTTCAAGAAACACTGTTTGGAGATTAGTTGAAAACGCAAGAGAAAAACTCATAAAAGCCATATTTGAAGGCAGAGAAATAATCATACAAAAAGACTGAGTGCCGCTTTCGGCTTTAGCTTGGGAATGGGCATGTTTTTGTTGGGCAACCACCAGCATATTCAGATTCGGCAGATACAAACTGCTTTTCCCTAGTTTTTATCTCTCCTATGTATAAGACCTGTTCGGGTTTGCTTCCATAACGGAAAACGGTTACGCCCTTACATTTCAGTTTCCAAGCAAGCTCATAAACCATCCTTACATCGTCAACTGTGGCTTCTGTTGGCATATTAACAGTTTTTGAAACCGCGTTATCCGTGTACTTTTGGAAGGCGGCTTGCATCCGCACGTGCCATTCAGGCGCTATGTCTAGGGCTGTGACAAAAACTTTTTTGACATCTTCAGGTACGCCGTCGATTTTTTGAACCGAACCTGTTTTGGCTATTTCCTCTAGGAGTTTGGCGCTGTAGAAACCTCTTTCTTTGGCTATTGCCTCAAACAGCGGGTTGATTTCGAAAAGTCTTGTTCCGCCTAAAACGTTTCTTATGAAGGAAATTGCAAATATCGGCTCAATCCCCGAAGAGCAGCCGGCTATTATGCTTATGCTTCCAGTAGGCGCTATGGTGGTTACGGTGGCGTTTCTCATAGCCCTATACTTGTCTTTCCAAACACTTTTTTCAAAGTTTGGAAAAGAACCACGTTTTTCGCTAATTTCCACAGACTTTTTATGGGCTTCATCCTCAATAAACTTCATTAAGCGCTCGGCAAGTGTTAGGGCTTCTTCCGAATCGTAGCGAACCCCAAGTTTTATTAACATGTCTGCAAAACCCATAACGCCCAAACCAATCTTTCTATTAGCCCTAGTCATGGCTTCTATTTCCTTTAAGGGATACTTGTTCACATCTATAACATTGTCAAGAAAATGAACAGCATCCCTAACGGTTTCCCTCAGCTTTTCCCAGTTTATTTTTCCATCTTCTACCATACGCGAAAGGTTAATGGAACCCAAATTACAACTTTCATAGGGCAAAAGTGGCTGTTCACCGCAAGGATTTGTTGCCTCTATCCTTCCAATTTCCGGCGTTGGATTATGCCTATTAATTTCGTCTATGAATACTACGCCTGGGTCTCCGCTTTTCCACGCTGATTTCGCAATTAAATTCCAAACTTCCTTTGCCTTCAGCATTTTAACCTTCTCCTTATTTCTTGGGTTAATTAGCCAATATTCCTCGTCCTTTTCCACTTTGTCCATGAACTCGTCTGTTACGGCAACTGAAATGTTAAAGTTTGAAAGAAAACCCGGCGTTTGCTTTGAAGTTATAAATTCAATTATGTCCGGATGGTCAACGCGTAAAATTCCCATCATTGCGCCTCTTCTTTTTCCTCCAGCCTTTATCACTTCAGTAGCCACATCAAAAACACGCATAAAACTTAATGGACCAGAAGCCACACCTTTTGTTGATTTTACAATGTCTCCTTTTGGTCTAAGCTTTGAAAAGTCGAACCCAACTCCGCCGCCGCTTTTTTCTATTAAAGCCATGTTTTTCACGGCTGTGAAAATGCTTTCCAGGGAATCTTCAACTGGCAAAACAAAACATGCAGATAACTGTCCAAGTTCTGTTCCAGCGTTAAAAAGCGTTGGCGAGTTAGGGATAAACTCAAGTTTAGCCATCATTTCATAAAATGTTTTTTCGCTTTCCGCTGGGTTTTCGCCGTATTGCACATCAACTTTTGCTATGGCTTTTGCCACTCTTTGGAACATCTGCGTTGGCGTCTCAGCTATCCTTTCCGTTTCATCTTTTAGGAGATAACGCCTATTCAAAACTTCAATGGCGTTAACTGTCAATTTCGGCTCTAAAATGCCAAGTTTATCCCTTAACGCTCTTATTTCATCCTTCTTCCTTCTATAATTTTGATATTCAACTGCAACCCTTTCGTAGCCGCTTTTCCTTAAAACATCTATGACTACATCTTGGGCGTCCTCAACTGACGGAATTTTTTCCTTAAATCTTTCCTCTAAAAGTTTAACAACTTCCTTTGTTATTGCTTCGGCTTTTTCTCCGTTTCCAAGCTCAACTGCTATGAAGGCTCTGTGAACTGCATCTTTGATGCGGTTAGAATCGAAATTGACAGTTTTTCCGTCTCTCTTCTTTATTTTCTTGATAGTCATACACAATCATTTAAAAATAATAAAGTCACAATATAAAAAGTGAATCCTTTTTAAGTATTTATCCTTTCCATTTCACAAATTGCTCTTTAGACGCTCCACAAAGAGGACACACCCAATCTTCTGGTAAATCCTCAAAAAGGGTTCCAGGTTTGATATTATGTTCTGGATCTCCCAATTCTGGGTCATAAATGTAACCGCAAATTGTGCATTCCCACTTGTCCACGGTTGTTCACCACTTTAAAGAGAGTATTCCTATGCTGTTCTTATATAAAAGTGATGTGGCGAAAAGTTAAATTGTAAACCTAATAATGTGGTTTGCGGTGATGAGAGGTTGAGCGAGGTTAGGCTTTATAGTTTGCCCCAACTGCCTTACGCCTATGGAGATTTGGCGCCTTACATATCTGAAGAACAGTTGAGAATCCACCACAGCAAGCATCATCAAGCCTACGTTAACGGCGCAAACGCAATACTGCAGAAACTGGATAAAACACGCAGAGAAGGCGTAGACATAGACGTTAAATCCACTTTGAAAGAGCTTTCATTCAACATAGGCGGACACATTTTGCACTCGCTGTTTTGGGAGAATTTAGCTCCTCCAAACCGAGACGGAGGCGGAAAACCAAGCGGAGTTTTAGGCGACACCATCAAAGAGGAATTTGGAAGTTTTGAAAGGTTTAAGAAAGAGTTCACCCAAGCAGCCGTAAGCGTGGAAGGTTCTGGATGGGCAGCGTTAACCTACTGTCCAAAAACTGGTAGGCTCTTGATAATGCAAATAGAAAAGCATAACATGAACCTTTACCCAGCGTTTCAGATTCTCATGGTTTTAGACGTTTTTGAACACGCCTACTACATAGACTACAAAAATGAAAGAGCAAAGTTTGTAGACGCATTCTGGAACATTGCCAACTGGAATGCTGCAAATAAAAGATTAAGCGAAGCATTGAAGTAATACTTTCCCTTTTTATTGTTGACTGGAAAAGTGTGATTGTCATCTGAAAGTTAGGAGGGTAAACACAAGCATGGTTAAAGTTGAATTAGTTAACAATGTTTTTTGGGTTGGCGCAATTGATTGGAACATAAAGGATTTTCACGGTTACACTACAAAGCGTGGAACAACCTACAACGCTTATTTGATAAAGGATGAACAGAACGTTTTGGTTGACACCGTCAAATACACGTTCGCCAATGAACTGAATAAAAATGTCAGCGAAATTGTAAATCTTGAAAGCCTCGATTACATCGTAATTAATCACGTGGAAATGGACCATTCAAGCGCTTTGCCCCACATAATCAAACACGCAAAAAATGCAGAAATCCTGTCTTCTCAAAAAGGGAAGGAAAGCCTAACCAAATATTATGGTGAAAACCTCCCCGTGGAAACCGTAAAGACTGGCGATAAACTGCGAATTGGAAAAAGAAATTTAATGTTTATTGAAGCGCCTATGTTGCATTGGCCAGACAGCATGTTCACATATGTGATGGAAGATGGAATTTTAATGCCGAACGACGCTTTTGGTCAACACCTAGCCACTTCGCAGCGTTTCGACGACCAAATTGAAGAATCCGTGTTAATGGAGGAAGCCTCAAAATATTACGCCAACATTTTGATGCCGTTCGCCCCTTTAATAACGAGGAAAATTCAGGAAATAACTCAAATGGGCATTCCGCTTAGGATTATTGCTCCAAGTCACGGAGTGATTTGGCGTTCCAACCCAGCAAAAATTGTTGATGCATACATAAAATGGAGCGGGGGCGCAACCAAAAATAAGGTGGTGATAGTTTACGATACGATATGGAATAGCACAACCGCCATGGCTTTTGCCATATCGGATGGGATAGCCAGCCAGGGCGTAGAAGTTAAATTCTTTAAGTTGCGAGATTCAGACATTACTGAAGTTGTGAACGAAATTTTAGAGGCTAAAGCAGTCATAGTTGGTTCTTCAACGCTTAACAATTCCATGTTTCCATCCGTAAGCGCATTTTTAACGTACATAACTGGGCTTAAACCAAAAGGGAAACTTTGGGCTTTTTTCGGTTCATACGGGTGGGGTGGAGGAGCAGTAAAGCAGATGGTGGAAACCGCCAAAAAAGCCAATTTTGAAGTTTACGAGCAAACATTAGAAGTTCAATACGCACCGACAAAAAGTGAGTTGGAAAAATGTTTTAACTTTGGCAAGCAAATCGCTGAAAAAATACGGCAAAACACTTAAAATTCAATAAAAGTTGGGTTATAGCGTATTTATGCGGGGTTCGGTTACTTCATTTTTTCGCCATTAACAGTTTCAGTTCTGCTATGTGTTCCTGTTCATCCATTATGATGTGTCTTATTTTGTGTTCTATTTGGAATATTTCGTATTTCAATTCCTCTTTCATTTCATTTACTTTCTTTAATATTTCCATGTAAACATCAACCGCATGCATTTCATCTTTGAGGTTTACCGCTAAAATCTCGTTTATGGTTTTGGCTGGATGCGTCTCCGCCATCTTCATGGATGGCACTCCGCCTAAATAACTTCCGATGATTTCTCTGAACATTTCTTCATGTTTCTTTTCGTCCTCGGCGATTTCCTTCAACCTTGCTATTATGGGTTCAGCGTTTAACCCATCCACAATTTCTGCATGAGCCAAATACTGTATCCTCGCCGCATGCTCCAACTCCAAAGCCTTATTCAACATATTCAAGAGTTCTTCTTTCGCCATTCCAATCATCCCTCTTACAAATTAGATTGGTATATTCATAACCCTTTGATTTAAAGATTTTGTTGGTTTTGCAATTAACTTTATGGTGGAGTTATTTTATGGTTTGAGCGGGACAAGATGCTTCGCATGCCAAACATTGTATTCAATCTTTTTCTCTCGCTGGGTCGGATTTCTTTTCAGAAGTTGGATGTTTTGGAGCGTCTGCCCACTCGAAAACGTTTGCTGGACAAACTTCTATGCATGTGCCACATCCAATGCATAGATCCCAGTCAACCGTCACGTTTGTTCCATGAACACCAAGCTTGACTGGAGGTTCAACTGGTCCCCAAACATTATGCCTTTGATGTTGACCAACAATTTTTCGGTGCTTCTGAAAGTCCTGGGTCTATTGGCAAATTTTCACACACCTATCTTGTCACTTTTATTTCTATTGTTTTCCAGTCTTTTTTCACTCCTCGAAGCGAGGTTACAGCGCCGACAACTGTTCCACTCAAAATTTTCTTAACAAAATCGTTCAGAGCTATTTCTTCGCCGTCAACAGTTAGCTTAACATTCAAGGGTACATCACCCATTACCCTAAGCGGATTTGCAACGTTCTTATAAACTCTTTTACACGTTCCTCGTTTAAACTCTTTGCATCAACAAATCCATTTATTTTTCGGCTTAGTTAAAATGGAGGAAATCCTTTTTCTACATTTAACGAAGACAACTGCTGTTGCCACGACGCTCACCGTAGCTAAAGCTATCCATGGTGCAAGCAGTTCAAGCTTATTTATAGGAACCCAGACGCCGCCGACTGATTCAGATGTAGTTGCGTATCCATCCTCGCATGTGTGATTTATGGATTGTTCAAGTGAGTTAACAAGCTTCGTATCATAAAGGTCTAAAATGCTTTCTCCAGCGCTTTTGACCTCAAATTCGATTATGGCTAAGGTTCCAGATCCATTCACCCCTGGTATGTTGCCATAAAATGTGCAAATGGCAAGGAGGCATCCTCTGGAATTGTTAATTATCTGCCAGAAGAAGATGTTGCCGCCGCTTTTGAGGAAATCTCCCTCCATTACTCTAAGAGCGTTGAGAAAAGCAGGATTCCATTTTAACTTGAACTCCCACGCGTAGAGGTCGGTAACGTCTGAAATTTCTATGCTAACAGAGAATGTTTGACCAACCGTGACCGTTACTGTTGATGGAGCGACATAAACTGTTGTCTGAGAAGAAGAGATGCATACTGGGGTCAAAATTAGCATCACTATTACCCATAAAGAAGCTGCTATCAAGGTTCGCATAGCAAGTTTGTGGTTCATTATCCCCCAACTTCCAATCTTTATAGTTTCGATTTTTAACTGAATCGCTTGGCATGAACATCAAATTTCAGTTATGGTATGATTGCAATTTCTTTGGCGACTTTAACCAAGTCAAAGACATCAATCACTAGATCGAATTTAACATCCAGGAACATGTCATAATTGCTAGAATCAAGAGAAGAGATTTTTAGTGCAAGTATCACTAGGTCTCTAATGCTTATTTTACCATCACTGTCAAGATCAGGTTTTTCCATTGGCGCAAAAGTTACAGTCCATCCTGGCGGTTCACTTACACCTTCTAGAGTGAGCCAGATTTCCCAGCCCGCAGTAATTAACACTATCTCGAATGGTGCGGTAAAGGTGTCCGTTTCGTATTTCTCAACTATCATCGTGTAGAGGTCTTTAGGAATAGCTAAGGTCATATTGTTGATGCTCTCAAATGTTTTTGTGTAATATATTTGCCCCTCCGGTCCCTTTAGTGTTAGTGTTATGTTATATTGGGCTAAAACTGGTATCGCCAGCAATGTTGATGCTAAAAGGCTCAAGACAAACAAGCTGATCAGATTTTTTACTTTCATCTTCAAGTCACCAATATCTTATTTAAAAGCACAAATAAAAACCTTTCTAGAACTCTTTTAACTAAAAAAGCTTTAAAATTGTTTATTTTCCTCAAAAATGTTTCAAAAACATTTAAAAAGTTTCAAAATTATTAAAAATGGCTTTTTAATAGATATCTACAGCAAAACTTCAATCAACCTTTTTATTTTCAAAATTCTTTCATATATAAAATGTGGTTGACTTGGTGAGAAAGACAAAATTGAGTATAAACTTCTTTTTAGTGTTTTTAATTTTCTCCTTTACTTTTGGTGTGGCTTTTTGTGAAATTCAATTAGAAGAATCACGTTTGGTTGAGTTGGAAGTAGAATCCGACGGCTCAGCTACTTGGACTATCACACACAGATATTCCCTAAAAACGGAAGATGACGTCAAAATCTTTCAACTATATCTATCAGAGTTTGAGTCTAAAAAAGAGGAATATCTGAAATTATTTTCAGATAACATGCACGCAATGGTCAACAGAGCAAGCAATATTACAGGTAGAAATATGACCGCAAAAAACTTTGAAGTTAACGCTGATATTCTTCAGACACCCACTGGATCTGTGGGTTTTACAAAATATCAGGGTATTTGGGTAGGATTTGCCTTAGTTGAAAATTCGCGGATTCAAATAGGCGATGTGTTTGACGTAGGATTTTTTCTGTTTGAAAATACTGAATTAACTATAAAGTATCCTCAAGGATACCAAGTTATAGAAGTTCGACCCACACCTGATTTGATGATGGATCATGAGCGAACGTTAGTTTGGTATGGGCCTCGAAGTTTCGGAGCAGAAGAACCCATGGTTTTACTGGAAAAGAGGGTTGTAGGTATCATAGATGTTCTTCAAACCTATTGGGCTACAGTCGGGTTAGCGACGATTAGTTTCAGTCTTGGGATTATCTTATTTTATAGGTTTAATAAGAAGAGAAAAGAAGAAGCTAAGAAAGTAACTCCTCAAATCATACAGGAACTTGAAAGTGACGAAGATAAAGTAGTGAGGCTACTTAAAATGATGGGTGGCAAGGCTTGTCAGTCAATCATACAAGAGAAATGTGGATTTTCAAGCTCGAAAACTAGTCAGTTATTAAAAAATATGGAAAATGCTGGGATTGTGCGGAGGGAGAAGCGAGGAAGGGAAAAATTAGTAATTCTATTGCAATCGGAGGGAGAAGCTTTTAGATGAAGAAAAGAAAATTGTTGTGGTTTCACTTAATCATGCTACTTATTCTCCTTGGCATCGTTACACGTGCAAGTGCGCAAGAAACTGTTGTATATGTTGACCCTGAATTTTACAAAGCTTCTGAAGTAGGTATAACGTTCACAGTAAACGTTTCTATCGTCAACGTAACCAACCTATGTGCCTATCATATCGTGCTGTGGTATAACACTACCTTACTGGATGGAGTAAAAGTTGAGTTACCACCAAATCACTTTCTAACTCCATCCGAACCTGACAATATTTTCACGATGAACCAAATAAAAGACGATTACAACACCACACATGGCGCTATAGGGGTCATTGCCACACTTTTAAACGGGGAACCTCCCAAAAATGGAAGCGGCATATTAGTAACAATAACTTTCAAAACCGCAACGCTTGGCGGGCCTTCACCTCTAAAATTATATTTTCCTGGGTTCGTTTATCCCATCCAACTTATCGATTCAAACGCAAATTATATTGCGTGTACAGTTATCGATGGAACAGTCGAGGTGGTTCCAGAGTTTCCGTTGTTTCTTTTGATGCCGTTGCTCATGGCTATGGCTTTTGTGGTTATTGCTTTTAAAGAAGTTTGCAAGAAACAAATAAAGAACATGGAAATCGTTAAAGTCCAAGCGAATTCGCAACGTTTTTTATTATTGCTGCCGATTTTTGGAAAGCTTCAATTTCTTTATCATCCAATGGAAGTTTAAGGATTTCCTTTATTCCGCTTCTGTTTAGGATTGCTGGGACGCTTAGGCAAATGTCGCTTACGCCATAATAATCTTCCAGAAGGCATGAGACGGTTAAAACTGCATTTTCGTCGCGGATGATGCTTTCAACAATTTTGGCTAAGCCCAAAGCAACCGCATAGTTTGTGTGTCCCTTACGCCTTATAATTTCATAAGCCGCGTTTCTCACTTGCAAAAACAATTTGTCAAAGTGTTCTTGGTCATATGCAACTTTACATATTGGACAGTAGTCTCTTAGGCGAATTCCAGCAACGTTTGCGAGGCTCCACACTGGCACTTCGCTGTCGCCATGCTCACCAATAACATAAGCATGGACGTTTCTGGGGTCAACTTTCAAGTGTTCGCCAAGCAAATACCGCAGTCTAGCAGTGTCTAAAACTGTTCCTGAACCTATTACTCTGTTTTTGGGAAAACCCGACAATTTTAAAGCGGCATAAGTCATAACATCCAGTGGGTTGGTTACCACCAACAAAATGCAGTTGCTGTTGCAAGCTTTAATTTTTGGAATTACCTCCTTCAATATTGTATAGTTGCCTTCGGCTAACTCCAAACGTGAAGCTTCAATTTTCTTCCCTCTGTCAACGGCTATAACCACTATGTCTGCGTCTTTGCAGTCGGAGTAATCGCCAACCCAAATTTTCACTGGATGGGCGAATGGTAATCCATGGTTTAAATCCATAACTTCCCCTTCAGCTTTTTCACGGTTAATGTCTATTACGGCGATATTGGAAACTGTTCCATGAATAAGCAGTGCATAGGCTAATGTTGTGCCAACAAAACCCGCACCCACAATGGCAACTTTTGGACCGCTAACACTTTTTTCAACCAAATTCAAACCACACCCCTTTACCCTACATCAACCGTTATCTCAAAATATAAAGAATGTGCCATCTTTCCCAGTTTCCTTACGTGTTGCTTGTGGCACTTCTTTTCTATCAGGCTGGAGTGTAATCAAACACTTAACATTGTAGATTATCAGAAAATGTTTTTAATAGGTTGAACGCACCTCTGATAGAGGTGTGAATAGGTTGGCAATGCACGCTCCCATAACACCCGAAGATATAGCTGAAGGTGAAGATATTGACTTTGAGGAGAAAGAGGAACACTGGAACGTCTATAAGCTGAAAGACGGGACAACCCTCAAGGTTAAGTTGATTCTTATTGGAGTGAGGAGACTTAAAAAGCACAATCCTGATGGAACGCCTATTTATATAATAAATTCTCAAAACGTTGTCAGGGCGATTGATATTCCTAAAGAGTTGATAGCTAAACCAAAAGAGCCAACTTTCAAACCTGTTTAGCAAGGAAAGTGTATTTCTAAAAATTAGCCTCTTTGGCTTCTTTTTCTTTGCGTCTGTTCATTTTAACTTGAATCGAACCTTTAATAACGTTTGGAAAGCCCAGTCGAAGGTCTGCAATAAAATAGTCTACATCGTACTCTGAATTTTTGAATGGTTGCTTAAAATTTTCTAATGCTTCCTTTACTTTTTCTCCTGCAAGTTTCATTGGGTCTTTCCTAGATGCCCCTATTGTTATGATTCCGATAACCAGTAATGGAATTGCAAGCCACCAGTTTTTGGCTAATAAATCTAGTGGAGAAAGTTGGATAGGTATAAATAGGACTGTGAACCCTAAAACTATTAATATAACTCCGCTTAGCAAGAGGTCTTTTCTCAACTTATATCATCGAAAACTTAATTATATTTAGATATTACCTTTAGTTTTTATGAATTTAAAATCCAGTTTTGGAATTGAGTCTTAACTTTTCACATTTTCTTACTCTATTTCACTAAAGTAACGTGAAAACCTTTAACATATGTCGGCTGTTTGGCAGAAACCGCATTCTTTTATGTTTGGCTCTGTTTTTTGGCAAAATTGGCAGAGGATACCCGTTTTCCGTATTACAATACATGTTTGGCAGAACACTTCTAAAAACTGTCGCCTTTGATAGGTTTTGCTTTGAAGCAACTCCACCATTTTCTTTATTAAAGGCTCTATCTCTTTTACATCATCCAACTTTATTATGTTGCCCCTAACTTTTCGATTGTATTTGCTTACTGCGCTTTGGGATATTCCCAGAACCGCAGCCGCTTCGTCTTGTTTTAAACCGTTTTCCACGAGTTCTTTCGCCATTAAGGCTTTTATTGCTGGTATGACGGATTTAACGGCAATTTCGCATGGAATTATCAAAATTTTCACCGCTCGCTATATTCTATTTGAGGAAAGTATATAAGGATGACGTAAGTCATATTGTTTTATGACGTAAGTCATGACGGACAAAATTTTGGCAGAATTCCTCCTCTCCTTTCTCCCCCGAAACCGTCATGACATACGTCAAAATTTTAACTTATATCTCCGTGGATTTTTCTTAAACTCCTCCTCGCAATGTTTTGAACAGAAATAAACCATGCACCCCTCATATTCGATTTTGCTGTAGGCTGTTTCTGGCGTGATTTTCATTCCACAAACAGGGTCTATAACCAACTGCGCCATCGTCTTCGCCTCTGCTGATTCATATTTCCTTAACGTTTGGGCGTTAAACGCCACTATAACTGTGCTTAAAGACATAACTATTGCGCCTATTGCTGGATTTAGGTTTACGGTGGTGGCTGCTAATGGTATGGTGATGATGTTGTAGCCTGCCGCCCACCACAAATTCTGAAGCATTTTCGAATACGCCTTTCGGGAAAACTCTATAACCTTGACGACGTCTCTCGGGTCGTTCCTGACGAGGATTATGTCTGCGCTTTCTATTGCCACATCTGTTCCAGCGCCTATGGCTATGCCAACGTCCGCCGTTACAAGGGCTGGAGCATCGTTTACGCCGTCGCCGACCATGGCAACCTTGTAGCCTTTCTCCATTAGAAACCTTATTTTTTCGGCTTTTTTGTCTGGCAAAACCTGTGCGAAATAGTCGTCTATGTCGAGTTCTTTTGCAACCCAATGGGCTACGTCTCCAGCGTCTCCAGTAAGCATAAAAACTTTCACGCCTTTTTCCTTAAGCGTTTTAACCGCCTCGTAAGATTCACTCCTTATTTTGTCGGAAAGCGCCAACGCCCCAGCAAGTTTTCCATTCGCCACGGTGAAAACCACAGTTTTTCCCTGTTCCATCAACCCCTTAATCCGCTTGTCATCCACGCTTATTCCCATTTCGCCTAGAAGGTTTATGCTTCCAACATAAACTTCCTTTTTTCCAACCTTTCCATAAGCGCCTTTTCCATGCAAAGCCCTAAACTCTTTAGTTTTAGGTATCTCTACGCCTCTTTCTTTTGCGTATTCCACAATGGCTTTAGCTATTATGTGTTCTGAATTCAATTCAACACTTGACGTTAGCCCCAACAATTCATTTTCTGGAATAAAGGCGACTATGTCGCTTACGCCGAAAATGCCAGACGTTAACGTTCCAGTCTTATCAAAAACTATGGCGTTTACATCCTTGACAGTTTCAAAGGCTTTTCTGTCACGGATTAAAATGCCGCTTTTCGCTGTTATAGAGGTTGAAAGCGCAACAACCAAGGGTATTGCCAAACCGAGGGCATGTGGACAAGCAATAACAAGCACAGTTACTGCTCGTTCAAGCGCAACGCTTGGCTGTCCAAGAAAAAACCAAACCACATATGTTATTATTGCAACTGTAACAGCGACATAAAAGAGCAAAGCCGCGGCTCTGTTCGCTAAATCCTGAGTTTTCGATTTGCTTTCTTGAGCTTGTTTCACAAGCCTTATTACCTGCGATAAATATGTTTCTTCGCCAGTTCTTTCTATTTTCACTTTCAAAATACCATCACCATTTATCGAACCGCCTATAACCTTATCTCCTGCTTTTTTATGTGCTGGTTTTGATTCGCCTGTTATCAAAGCTTCGTTAACATGGGATTCGCCTTCAACAACAACGCCGTCAGACGGCATTTTCTCGCTTGGGCGAACAAGGACAATGTCTCCAACTTTTAACTGTGAAACTGGTATGTCGATGAATTCGGTGTTTTTTAGGAGATGTGCCGTGGTGGGCATTATTTTGACAAGTTCTTCAAGCGCCATTGAAGCGCCCATGACACTTTTCGCTTCTATCCAATGCCCTAAAAGCATAACATCTATCAGAGTGGCAAGTTCCCAGAAAAAGTCCATACCAAGCGGAAAGAAAATCGCTCCAGCAGAATAGAAAAAAGCCACCGAAATAGCCATGCCTATAAGAGTCATCATTCCAGGTTTTCGCTCTCTTATTTCCCGAACCAAGCCCTTAATGAAGGGTAACCCACCATAAACATAAACCATCAATGCCAAAAGAAACAAAGCTTCTTTTTGAAATGGTATTTTTATCCAAGAAAGGTTCAGCCAATTCTGAACAATTTCGGAAAGTGGCAAAATTGGAATTGTAAGAATTAGCGAAAACCAGAATCTTCTTTTGAACTCTTGGATGTGATGCATGTGGTGCGCATGTTCCATTTTATTCCCTTTTCTACTATTTTGCCACGAACCCTATTTCTGTTTTCTCAATTCTCCTGATCAATTTTTGCAAGATATTTTTAAATGTGAAAAGACGTAAGCTTGTAAGAACTGCAATGAGAAAATGAGAAGGGATGTGGGTAAAATGGTTGGTTTGTATAAGCGGAGAATCCCAAAACTAAACATTGAAACAAGTGCTTTAGGATTAGGTACATGGGCTATTGGCGGCCCCTTCACTGGAGCCGACGGCTTAGCTCATGGGTGGGGTAAAACTGACGATGAAGAAGCTGTAAAAGCCTTGAAAAGAGCGTTTGAACTTGGCATAAACGTTTTTGACACTGCGGATGTTTACGGTTGCGGTCACAGCGAAAAACTTATTGCAAAAGCCCTAGGCGAATGCCGTGAAGAAATAATAATCATAACAAAATTCGGAATAGTTTTCGACCCCAAAACAAAACGTGAAATCGGCGAGGACGGTTCTCCAAAATATGTTCGCAAAGCAGTTAAAGCCTCACTTAAACGGTTAAAAACCGATTACATAGACATTTACCTACTCCACATTTGGGGTTACCCAATTGAAAGGGCGGCTGAAACTATGAACGCACTTGAAGATTTAGTCAGCGAAGGCGCAATCCGAGGCTATGGATGGAGCACAGACTCGACAAGCCGTGCAATGGCTTTTGCTGACCGCAAGCATTATGTGGCTGTCGAAAGCGAACTAAACGTTTTTAGAGTTACATCCGAAATTATCAGCCTCTGCGAAGAAAAGAAACTAGTAAACATAAACCGTGGACCATTAGCAATGGGACTACTTTCAGGAAAATACACGCTAGAATCGCCCAGCCTTCCTAAAAACGATGTTCGAAAATCCTCGCCGAATTGGCTGGTCTATTTCAAAAATGGCAAAGTAACACTAGAATTCGCCAAAAAACTAGAGCAAATAAAAGAAATATTAACAGAAGATGGCAGAACCCTCGTGCAAGGTGCAATCGGCTGGATTTGGGCTAAATCGCCCATAACGCTTCCAATACCAGGCTTCAAAACAGTAAAACAAGTGGAAGAAAATGCTAAAGCCTTAGAGTATGGACCACTCAAACCAAGTCAGATGAAGGCAATAGACGAAATACTTGGACCACGCAACCTCATTTTTGAATAAAATCGGACAGTTAAAATAGTCGCAACTAAGGTAAAAACGCTTTTATTCATAAGAACAAAAATGTGGGGTGTTGGTGTGTTTAGCGCTTTGCTTCTATTTTGCTTCGAAGTGGCTCCATGCGTAGTTGCCTACGTAATAGATGTACCAGTAGTTGTTTATTGGGCTTGGCAGTTGATTAAAGAA
>JAWCNN010000017.1:0-11734 GCA_038848525.1 Bathyarchaeia archaeon
TTACATCTACTGTTATGGGGAGTTTCAGCCTCTAAGACTCCAATAGCATGCATCAGCATTATGAGTGCATTACTCATCAATAAAAGGTGTCTTAGCTTTCTTTTATTTCTGTGAATGTTATTAACTGCACGTTTAATGGTGGTTTAACGGCTTCTGAAAGGCGTGAGGCAACTATGTTCTTTATGTTTTTCTCGCTTGCTATATCAACAATTCTCTGCGTTATGATACCGTCAAAAACGACGGTGTCTACGCCTTCTGTTTGTTGAAGTTTTTCGGCTAGTTGGCTTACTGGCAACCGCTCTATCGTTTCCAATTTTTCGTTTAGAAGAACAGCCTCCAAAGTGCCCTCCAACTCCTTCGCTATTTGGCTTATTTCTTTTGGCAGCTCCAGTTTCCGCTCTTTTCTAGCTGGTTTAAACAGTTCTTCAACTGGAACTTTTGCTTCTAAAGCCTCAAACATTTCCTTGCAGTTTAACTCTTCAACTTCCATTCCTCTGGGCGCTCTGGCAACATACTTTATGTTTGCCACTTGCAAAAGCTCTTTTAGAATTAGGTCTCCGCCCCTGTCTCCGTCGAGAAATGCTGTCGCCTCTTTCTCTTTAGTAAGCCGTTTAATTGTTTCTGGAACTTTCGCTCCTTCCAAGGCTATTACGTTCAGCATTCCACACCGCATCAAGTTTATAACGTCTGCTCTGCCCTCAACAATAATTATCTCTTTGGAGCTGTCAACTTCTGGTCCCGCCGACAACTCTTCCGGCCCGTATTTTTCGACTTTTGCAACTTTTAGTGTTTCTGCAAGTTCTTTGAAGACTTCGTCCACTGAAGGCATAGACTCAATAGTCCATCTGTGAAGAATTTCTTTTGCTCTGTCAATTATTATTTTTCTTCTGGCTTCACGTACATCCTCAATTTTTTCAAGGATTACTTTTGCAGCGCATGGTCCAACACGGTTTATGCTTTCTATGCTTGCAGCTATTAGCGCCGTGGAAACCCTGTCTAGGCTTGTGGGTATTGTTATTGTGCCAGTTGTCCTATCATTTTTTGAGTGTAATTCAATTTCTATTCTTCCAACCCTGCCTGATTTTTGCAGTTCTCTTAAATCGAGTTCTGGTCCAAAGAGTCCTTCTGTTTGTCCGAAAACCGCGCCGATAACGTCTGGTTTTTCAACGATGCCTTCTATTTCGAATTTTGCGTGTATAACATACTTTATGGTAAACGTTTGTGATGAACCCGTAAGTGTCACCTCCAATTATTTTGGTTATTCGGGTTAAGATTAACCGCGTGAAGAGAGTATTGCACTCTCAATTCACGAGATTGTAACTTTGCTCTTTATTACTTTTATGAATTGTAAATCTTCCTCTTTAAGTTTTCCATGTAAGTAGATAAACCTTCAATGTCTTTAACTTCTCTGCTTAGAAGCGCTGAAAGTTCACGCCAAAACAAAAGGTTTGGATTTATTCCCGTCTTTTCCAGTTGCTGTTTTAGCTTTTTCATCAGTTCTCTTCCACGCCTATCAAAATCTAATAGCAATATGACTTGGCATGTTCCCATTTCTTCTATTTCGGAAACAACGTCTAAAAGGGATTTTCCGCCAGCCTTCGCCATTATTATTTTTCCTTCAATGCCCAAGGTTCTTAGGGTTTTTATGTCTTTTTCTCCTTCCACAATTATGAGCTTTCCAGCTGTGGATTCTTCGTTTAACTGTTCCAAAATTTTTAGAATTTTCTCTTCTTTTGCTTTGAGACGTGCCGACAACGGTTTTACCTTGAAATTTCAAAGCTTTTTACAACATTTAAACATTCCTTCGCTTCCCTATCTGTTTCAAAGTATTTTCTGATTGGCGCAAGGATTTCCGCCAATTCTTTTGCCACGGCTTTTTTCAAATCTTGCGGATGAATCTTTCCTTGGCTGTACTCTTTTTCCAACTCCGCATAAGTTTGAAAATGCACTGTTCCGCCGAATTTCGCTGGTCTTTCAATTTCAAAAGCCTCTTTTTCATGGAATATTATGTATTTTATGATTTCAAGCACTGGGTTGAATTCCACTTGCCTTTCTGGACACCATGCCCTTTGCATTTTCGCCTTTATCTCTTCTTCGCTGTCATGGATGAATATGGCTGTCCAAGGCTTTGACTTGCTCATTTTGCTTGCTTCAACCCATTCAAGTTTGGTTTTCGCCTTTAACGTGACGGGTTTGGCTATTCCCATTAGGAGGTGGTGGTGAACCGCAACTGGTTTTTGCCATCCCATTTTTGGAAAGATTTCCCTTGCCAAAACATGCGCTTTTCTCTGATCCATGCCGCCGTGTGGCATGTCAGCGCCTATCGCTTTTACGTCAACGGCTTGCATCGGCGCATAAAAGTACTGGGAAAGGTCAAGCTTTTCATGCTCGCTTCTCCCCATAATGGTTAAGCATCGCTTGACACGCACAATGGTCATGTGCTTAGAAAAGCGAATGAAATTTCGCCAATACTCATCGTTGTTGTGATATAATTCTGAACCTAAAACAATTTTTGCTCCTGGACAGAAAAACTTAAACGCCTTTTCATAGTATTTTGCCGCTTTCAAAATTTTGTTCCAGTCTCCGCCCAATTTGTTGTTGATGAAGCTGTGCCAATCAGCCAAATAAACTTGACATTCTACTCCAGCCTTTAAGAAATCGTTTATTTTGAATCCTGAAACCACAAGGTTTCCCAAATGCAACAAACCAGAAATTTCAAAGCCTTGATAATGTTTGGGATGCGTGTTTGTTTCTAAAAGTTTCCTTAGCTCTTCCTCCACTAAGATTTCTTCTGTGGGCGGCTTTTTGATTAATTCAATTTTTGTTTCTATATCCAAGCCTTATCAAGCCTTCCTACACTTTTATGCAAAAGTGAAACTTAAAAGTTGTTTTCGCGGGCGCTTCGTGTTTCCCACGATACCTATCACTTAACTTCATTGTGGAGCCATGCGCTCCTCTTGGTTAAGCTCTCTCCGGCGTGGGATGTTTGCGCCCGCGCCCACCGTGTCCCATGCTTGGGTAAACCCGTCTTCAAAGGCTTTTCGCCTCTGTTGGGTCCGTCTGCATGGATTATCCAGTGGGATTTAACGCTCGTTTAGGTCATCGCTGAAAGATATTTTAATGTATTTGGGAATTAAATGTTGCTGTGGAATGGCTGTTTATCCTTACTAGCTTCCTCTTCTACGTTTTTCTTTTTCTGTTTTGTATGCTAAGTATTTCTTTAATAAGATGTCGATGCGCATGTATATTTCTTTTAGGGAATAATGAGCATCAGCGGATGTAACATTTCCAGTTCTTCCGTGGGCACCTACTTCAGAAAGGTATGAATAAGTTGCTTCAGTGAGTTTTTTCGTTTCTTTGTCGATTATGCCCGTGCCACTTAAAGTGCCTATGTCTGCTGAAAAAGAGCCGCTTGGCTTTTTCCCTTCAGCTATCAATATTGAGGTCACGGTTTTTTCTAATGCTTCACGTCCTCTGTCAATGCAATCTTTAAAGTGGTTTTCGGCAAGGTTTGTTTCTGCTTCATCGAGGCATTTGGTAACTTCTAAAAATCCATAATCCGTTAACAACGACTTTAAAGCCATTTTTCTTCAATTGGGTATAGTTTAAGCGCATAAATTAACCTAACATCTTCAATAACTTGATACATTAACGACCTCACTTGCATAAATGAAAGAAATGCTTCATTAAATTCTTCTTGATCGACGTTTTCGCAGACGTAATCTCTTATAAGCTCGTGAATATTTATTACATTTTTTATGCAACGGTTAACGTAGAATTTTGTTTTTTCATCCCTTAACTTTTTAACGTCTTCACATAAAAGTTCAATCATTCGTTGAAGTAATAAGATGTTTTTTATTGCTTCGGATGTATAACCCAAGGTCCCATATTTTGAAGGTTCGGCATCTATGTTGTAAAGCATTTCATAGGATTTTTTATACTGACTCTCAATGGAAGATAATTGGTCTTCGAGACTCAATTTTTATCGTTCCAGTAAAATGTTTAACTACCTTAATTAACTTTTTACACTATTTGGATTATTGTTTGCCTTGTTTTCGGCTGTTTTTGGTGTTAGTGTTTCTAGGTCTATTTCGAAGGCTGCTGTTGGATTTTCAACTTCGAAGTTGTTTAGGACTTCTGGGTGGATTTCGCCTAAAACTCCCACTTGCTTGTTTTTAATGTGTATTGTGACTGTTCTACCATCTAAAAAGCTTGGGTGTTTGGCGGGTTTTATCTGCCAGTTTTTTAAACCCAAGTTGGATAGCAAGGCTTCCACTGTGGATTTTGCTTCTGTGTAGTTGGCTGTTGAATGCGCTGAAACAGCAGCCACGTGAAGCCTTCTTTCGCATTTTGTTTCTAAACGTAAGTTTATTCTGGCAATGTCTGAAACCTCAAAAAGCTTTTGCGGATAACTTTCATGTTTGTTTTCAGCTAGGTTCTTCATCAGTCCAGGCAAAAGAAACTGCCGCATTATTGTGTATTCTTTCGAGACGGGATTTGCAAGTTTAACTGGCTTCTGCAGTTTCATTCTCATAAAATCGTAGTGGATGCGCTCATTGGTAAGCGTGAAGTTCATAACTTCTAAGTATCCTAAGCCAACCATTATTTGCCTCACGGTGTTCGCCAGCTTGTTCGTTTGATGCTGCTCTCCAACTGTTATTGCAGATGGGATTGTGGGCTTAAGCCTATAATAGCCATAGCCTATGGCAACTTCCTCAACCAAATCCGCCTCGTGTATTATGTCTGTTCTATAAGCTGGAAAGTAAACTTCCAAAACGCCATTTTCCAGTTTTTCAGCGTCTAACCTGCATCTGTGCAGGCATTTTATGGCTTCGTCCTCCGAAAGTTTTAAACCCAAAAGCTTGTTTGCGTAATCGATTCTTAACTTCATCTTTTCAGGCTCTAGGTTTGGCGAAATAACGGTTTTGTCTGGGTATTTCACGTAAACTTTTTCGATTGTGCCGCCCATGTCGGCTAGGGCTGTTGAAAGTATGTTTAAGCTTTTTTCCACGGCTTCATACCTTGTTCCAGTAACATCCAAAAATAGGTTTCTCGTTTCGCTGCTTACACGTGTTAATTCGCCGTTTATTATTGGGGGCATGGAGAGAACTGCTCCGTCATTGTCTATTAAAAGTGGGTATTTTGGCGACCAGTCTATTATGTGGCGGTAGGCGATTCCCTTTTCATGTTTTTCCAAAATTTCCTTCAAATTCATCTCTTCAGTTTTGCCCAATGGGACAAACTTCACGCTTGTCGGCTTAACAGCCGTGTATGTAAATGGCGGTTTAACAATATCCAAGTTGTGAATGCCTATTGAAACCTTCTTTCTGTTCCTGCCTATCCCCCAGTGGAGGTCTTCCTGCATCTCCATCAACTCAACAACCGAATCCTCATCAAGCCTTATGTTGCGGACAACAGCCGCAAGCATGAAGGGCCTAATCTCTGCGACAGCTCCGTCCACAAAAAGCGTGATTTTAGGCTCTTCAGCATTATATTTTGGAATACCCTCTTCCAACTCAATAAAGCCCTTTAGGGCTCTTGCAACCCCAGCGTAACTGCAAAAGTCAATGCGGTTTGGGTTGTACTCCACTTTAACGTAATCCTCGCCTATTTCCTCTATGTCAAAGCCTATCCAAGGCAGTTGCCTAACTAACTCTTTAACCGTTATTTCTCTGCCTAGAAACTTGGAGAACCTTTTCTCGTAAAGCGTAATCACTGGCATAAGGGTGTCCTCCTGAGCCACTCCAGATTATTGCCATAAAGAAGCCTTATGTCATTCAATCCCAACTCAATCATGGCTAAACGCTCAAGCCCGCCGCCCCAAGCCAAAACTGGACATTTTATGCCCATGGGCGCCAAGACCTCTGGTCTAAACAAGCCCATGCCGCAAAGCTCCATCCAACGCCCAAGTTTAGGATGGTAAACCACAGCTTGGGCTGAAGGTTCGGTGTATGGAAAATAGCATGGCCAAAACTCTATTTTTTCTAATCCAAACTTTGTGTAAAAGGTTTTTAATGTTCCCATGAGGTCTCTGAGCGTGACATTTTCGCCTACGACTATGCCTTCAATCTGGTGGAACTCAGCTATGTTTTTGTATGTGACTTGCTCGTTTCTGTAAACCCTATCGACGGAAAAAACCTTTATTGGCGGTTTTTTATGTTTTGAGAGGTACTTTATTGTTTCTGCTGTTGTGTGGGTTCGCAGAACAAGCTTTTTCGCCTCTTTTGGATTCCACTTGTAACTCCAACCTTTAGAGCCTGTAACCCAACCATTCTCATGGGTTTTGGCAACCGCATCCACAATGTTTTTTGGGGGTAACCTACCAACTTTTGGATTAGCCAAATAAAACGTGTCCATCATCTCTCTGGCTGGATGGTCTTGAGGCTGGAAAAGGGCGTCAAAGTTCCAAAACGCAGTTTCAACAACAGGTCCACGAATTTCCGTAAATCCCATTTCAAGGAAAATTTCACGGGCACGCTGAATAATTTGTTGGAGAGGATGCATTTTTCCCAGAAAAGCAGTTGGCGTCGGCGCTGTCACATCGAACTTTGCAAGTTTTGTTTGCCGCCACTTCTTGGTTATTATAAGCTCTGGCGTCAATTGGGTTATTTCTTCAACAACCTTCAATCCTTTTTGGATGACGCCCCAGCCTTCTGGTGTGAGTTCCAGTTCGCGGATGACTTTTTCATTTAGTTTTATTAGTTTGCGTTTCTTTAAAAGCCCCAAAGCTTCAAGTTGCTCCTTGTTTAGCTCTTCCACAACAACAGCGCCCTTTTCCGCCATTAGCTTTAATAGGTTTTCGTCATCTCCAAATTGGGGCTCTTTGTCCACCTTCAAAATGCAGTTTTTCCCCTTCACAGACGCCCAACTTTTCCTGTTCAGCCATCCTAAAGCGATGGGTATAAAAACACTTTCAAGTTTGGCTTCTTTGGCGGCTTCTTCCACTGTTGCTTTTTCGCCAAGTTTGAGGATGGCGCGTAGCAAAAGTCTTTCTGGCAGTCCATCATGTACGTATTGGAGTCCCTCTTTGTTTAGGGTGGCGATTGTCTGCTTTTTTTCGTGGATTGTCATCATTTTATTTGCGGATAATGTTAGGGTTGCACGCATTACGGCGGCGTGGGCTAAACCGCTTTTTGCGACAATTTGGTCAACTGAGGCTTTGCCACCTAACTCTTTCAAAGCCAAAAGTGTTTTTTGCTCGTGTAAGCGTAAACGCAATTCACTCATGTCGTTTCCCTTCATGTTTTGACTGAAAGATTTGGCATTGTTGACTTAAAAACTCTTGGAAAATTAGGTTATTTTCTTTTCCGCCTTGAGAATGTTTGTTGGTGGTTATGTAAATTGGCGGGGCATCACTTCACCGCTACAACAAAATGGAAATCATATTTATAACTTTTCGCTCACACAAAACTTATTACGGTTCTCATGAATTTTATTAGGCGCTAAAGATTCGTGTGGGTGGCATCTATTTGGTTGACGAAGAAAAAGAGGAAATGATTGTCACTCCATGGGAAGTTAGAGGCAAAGTCAACTATGAACGTTTAATACGAGAATTTGGCACCCAACCCCTAACAGAAGAAATACTGCAAAAAATGGCAAAATACACAGGCGAGTTGCACCTTCAACTACGAAGGAAACTCTTCTTTTCACACCGTGACTTAGATGTTATCCTCGACTTATACGAAAAAGGAACAAAATTCGTTTTATACACTGGCAGAGGACCCTCTGGCCCCGTTCACATTGGGCATCTTGTTCCATGGATTTTCACGAAGCATTTGCAAGACAAATTTAAAACTAGGCTTTATTTTCAGATGACAGACGACGAAAAATTTTTGGTTGAAGACGATTTGAAGCTTCAAGACACAAAAAATTTCGGTTATGAAAACGCTTTAGACTTAATCGCCCTAGGCTTTAAACCTGAAAACACTTTTATAATTTTTGATGTCAGCGACATAGATTTGCTTTATGACATAGCCCTAGAAGTTGCGAAACGCATAACCTACTCAACAGCTAAAGCCACATTCGGCTTTCAAGAAAGCACAAACATCGGATGGATTTTTTGGCCAGCCCTCCAAGCAGTTCCATGCTTCATACATGCAAAGTTAACGGGCGAAAACGTTCCAGCCCTTATTCCAGCAGCCATAGACCAAGACCCGTATTGGCGCATTACCCGTGACATAGCCCAAAAACTCGGCTATTACAAGCCAGCCCAAATTCACTGTCGCTTCTTGCCCGGCTTGGGCGTGGGCGGAAAAATGAGCGCTTCAGAGCCTGAAACATCCATTTTCACAATAGACTCGCCGGAAGTTGTGAAAAGGAAAATCTGGAACGCTTTCACTGGCGGAAGGGCAACAGTTGAGGAACAGCGGAAACTCGGCGGCAACCCCGACATCTGCACAGTGTTCCAATATTTCAATTATCTATTTGAGGAGAGTGATGAAAAGTTGGCTGAAAGAAGGCGGAAGTGCAAGGCTGGCGAAATATTATGTGGTGAATGCAAAACGGACTTGACTGAAAGAGTTAATAAATTCTTGGCTGAACACAGAAGGAAAAGGGAAAAAGCAAGAAATGTAATTGATAAATTCAAACTGAAACGTTAATGTGAGGCGTTGCAATGTCTGAGAAAGTGCATGTTAGTTTGGCTTCGGCTTATAGGCTTCTGCATCCAATGCACACGGTACTCGTTTCGTGTGTTGGCAAGGCTGGAAAACCAAACATTGTAACGCTTGCTTGGGCTATGCCCACATCCATAAACCCGCCACTTATTGCAGCAAGCGTTGCTCCCAAAAGATATTCGCATGCGCTTATCGAGGAAACAAAAGAGTTTGTCGTTAACATTCCGACAATGGAAATACTGGATGAAACGGTTTTTTGCGGCACAAAAAGCGGCAGAAACCACGACAAATTTAAAGAAACGGGTTTAACGCCCCAGCCAGCGAAAAAGGTGAAGCCTCCAATAATAAAGGAGTGCATAGCCCATTTGGAGTGCAAGCTTTACAACCAATTTGAAACTGGCGACCACACGGTTTTTGTGGGTGAAGTGGTTGAAGCCTACGCAGACAAAGCCTTCAATGGCACATACAACATAGAAAAGGCAAAAATGATTTTCCACGTTGGCGAAGACAAATTTGCAACCCTAGAACAAAAAGTTTACAAGCCAAAACTTTTGGGAAGAGTTTAAATATTGTTTGACGTATTTATGGTTTGTGGTGATTTTGTTGGATGTTGCAACAAATTTTAGGGATGCCTTCAACAAGCTTGGTTTGGAGTTACTTACTAAAGAGGATTTTAGGTCTTACTATGTTGAGCGGGACGATAGCCCAGTTTTAGAGCTCAAGGAACGTATTTTGATGGATGATGCACCCTCCAAGTTTTTGTTTACTGGTCTCAGGGCGAGTGGTAAGACGACTGAGTTAAGGCGTTTGATGTTTATGTTAGAGAATGATTATTTTGTTGTTTATTTTTCTGCGATTAAGGAGTTATCGCTTGTTGACATTGATTATAAAGATGTGTTGCTCAGCATGGTTTTGCAGACATTGAGAACCATTGAGGAAAAGAATGTCGAGATAAGCCAAGATATTGTGAATGATATGTATGATCTTCTTAGACAGCTTTCGGGTGAAGTTGTTGTTTCTAGTGTTGAAAAGAAAACTCGGAGATCTAGTTTGGGTGCTAAGTTGCATGCATTGGTGATGGAAATTGGTGGAAGATACGGGTCGGAAATTGAGACGAGGAGGGAGATACGCACTAAAACTGAGTATTTAATTCAGGATGTTATTCAAAGGTTTAACTTGCTTATAGTGGAGATGCAAAAAAAGTTTGGGAAGCCCCTCATTACTATTGTTGATGATTTGGAGAAGGCTGATTTGGCGTTGGCGGAGGAAATTTTTTATAAGCATTCATACACTTTGGTTCAGCCGCAATGTAAAGTGGTTTTTACTGTTCCTGTTTCGCTTATTTATGCTCCTTGTTGGAAGCAGGTTGAGATGAATTTTATAACGCCGCCTTATGTTCTTCCGTTAAAGTCTGTTAGGACTTTGAAGGGAGGAGTGGACAGTAACGGTGTGAATTTTTTGAAAGCTATTGTTAAGAAGCGTGTTTCTTCTGAGTTGTTTGAGGAGGAGGCTTTGACTAAGCTTGCGTTGTGGTCTGGTGGTGTCGTGGTTGATTTTTTGAGGATGGTTAGGGATTGCTGTGTTAAGGCTCAAGCTAGGAATTTGAAAAAAATTGATTTAGATTTGGCTTGTGAGGCTTTTGATTCTTTAATGAATGATTATTGGCGTCCGTTAAAGGAGGAGTATTACCCGAAGCTTGTGGAAATTTATGAGAAAAAAGATGCAAGGCATATTAAGAATGATGAGAGTTTGAGGTTTCTTTTGTATTTGTTGACTGTTCTTGAGTACGATAGGGAACGGTGGTATGCTGTTCATCCATGTATTGAGCGAATACTTTTTGAGAAGGGATTGATTAAGGATAAGTTGAGGGTGAATGTCTGCTAGATTGAATGAGCGGTTTGGTTCTTTGGTTGTTAGTGGAGAACTCGGTGTTGAAACGAATGTTCAAATTGAGGAATTGGTGACTTTGCTTGAGATGGCGTCTGTTGGTACACTTGTTATTTGTGTTTGTAATTCCCCATCGCTTCGGCGGAGGGTTATAGACTTTCTTAGCGAGAGGCTTGCTAATTTTGGCATAACAATTTATGAAGTTGAATTGGGTAAGGGGGATGAGCATGTTGTTAGGCTTCTTAGGGGAATAGAGGAAAGTCGTAAGTTTAAGAGTCTCGTCAAAAAACATGGGCGAGTTGTTTTTTCGGTTATGGGTGTTAAAAACGTTTCTAGGTTTGATATGTCGAGTGTTTCGAGGTTTTATCAGAATCTTAATTTGTATAGGGATTTTTTTGTTCAGAGTAAGTATCCTGTGCTGTTCTGGGTTAATGAAGCTGTAGCGTCTGAAATTGGGGTTAGGGCTCCTGATTTTTGGCGTGCGAGGACGAAGGTTGTGAGTTTTAGGTTGAGAGAGGAAATGGTTGTTCAAAGTGTAATGCAACTTGCTGAAATGCCTGTTTTCTACAAAGATTTGGAAGATATAAAAAGAAGGGAGAAAATACATGAAAGACTTCTTAATTCGCTTGACCCCAACAGCCCTAAAGACAAAAGATTCTATTCCCAAATCGCTTTCAATTTAGCCTCCCTTAAACTCGCCCAAGGCAACTATGATAAAGCAATGGAACTTTACCAAAAAAGCCTAAAAATAAAGGAGGAGCTTGGAGACAAAAGTGGAATAGCCAAAACACTTCATCAACTAGCCAACATTCACTATTTGCAAGGAAACCTTGACAAGGCAATGGAACTTTACCAAAAAAGCCTAAAAATCGGCGAGGAGCTTGGAGACAAAAGTGGAATAAGCGCCACACTTCATCAACTAGCCATGATTGAGCAGGATAGGGGCAACCTTGACAAGGCAATGGAACTTTACCAAAAAAGCCTAAAAATCGGCGAGGAGCTTGGAGACAAAAGTGGAATAGCCAAAACACTTCATCAACTAGCCATGATTGAGCAGGATAGGGGCAACCTTGACAAGGCAATGGAACTTTACCAAAAAAGCCTAAAAATAAAGGAGGAGCTTGGAGACAAAAGTGGAATAGCCAAAACACTTCATCAAATAGCCATGATTGAGCAGGATAGGGGCAACCTTGACAAGGCAATGGAACTTTACCAAAAAAGCCTAAAAATAA
>JAWCNN010000017.1:11832-25023 GCA_038848525.1 Bathyarchaeia archaeon
GAGGAGCTTGGAGACAAAAGTGGAATAGCCAAAACACTTCATCAAATAGCCATGATTGAGCAGGATAGGGGCAACCTTGACAAGGCAATGGAACTTTACCAAAAAAGCCTAAAAATAAAGGAGGAGCTTGGAGACAAAAGTGGAATAAGCGCCACACTTCATCAACTAGCCATGATTGAGCAGGATAGGGGCAACCTTGACAAGGCAATGGAACTTTACCAAAAAAGCCTAAAAATAAAGGAGGAGCTTGGAGACAAAAGTGGAATAGCACTTACTATGGGTGCTTTAGGAACTTTATTGGAACAGAAAGGACAAACTGAAGAAGCATTCAAACACTATCTCAAAGCAGCCTACCTCTTCCACCAACTCAACTCACCCCACGAAAAACAAGCCCTAAAACACATGAAAAGAACAGCCCAAAAACTCACACCAGAAAAACTCAACAAAACAATAAAAGAAACACCAAACGAAATCAAAACATACCTAAAACAAATCACATCCCAAAAACCGTAACCGCCCGCCCTTTTTCATCATTAACCTTTTAAGCTTTTAGATACTTTTAGCCATTAACAGCGTGAATTTCATGAGCGTTTACGATGAAGAAGCCCTTGAAAAACTTCGGTTGTCTGGAAAAATTCTCAGTGAAACCAGAGAAGCCCTAAAAAGTTTTGTTAGGGAAGGAATGCCGATAATTGAAGTTTGCGAAAAAACTGAGGGGCTTATAAAGGCGAAGGGTGGAAAACCAGCTTTTCCATGTAACGTTTCAATAAACGAAATAGCAGCGCATTATACGTCTCCTCCAAACGATGAAAGGCGAATTCCGCCAAAATCCATAGTTAAAGTGGATATCGGCGCTCACGTGGACGGCTACTTAACAGACACGGCCATAACATTATGTTTCAATTCAGAATACAAAGGCTTAGTGGAAACGGCGGAACAAGCCCTAAACGAAGCTATAAAAAACATTCAACCAGAAATGTCCACATCAAAACTTGGCGCTATAATTGAAAAGACAATAAAAGCCCGTGGTTTTAAGCCCATCTCAAACTTAACTGGGCATCAGGTTGGGCGTTATCTCGTGCACGCTGGCACTTCAATACCAAACGTTTCGCATTTATCCTTTTCAAAGATTAAGTTGGGCGAAGCCTACGCCATTGAGCCTTTCGTGACGCTTCCCGAGGCTGCTGGCAGAGTTGAAGACAGCCCAGAAACCATGATTTTCCGTTTTCTCAAACATAAACCATTAAAAAGTCCATACTCCAAAAAACTTCTGAAATACATCGAGGAAAATTTTAAAACTTTGCCTTTTGCCGAGCGTTGGCTGAAAAATGTTGTACCAAACACGCATTATAGTGAAGCATTTAAGGAACTGTTGGATTCAAAGGCTGTAATGGGTTATCCAGTGTTTGTTGAAGCAAGCAGAAAACCAGTTGCCCAAGCAGAACACACAGTTTTAATAGTTAAAGACGGCTGTGTTGTCCTAACCTAAAAGGGAAAAGCGCCTTTCTCTTTTTCCCTAACTTCCCTAAATATGGCGGTTATCAACATTTTTTCATTGCATTTCTGGCATGGTTCAACTTCCTTAAAAATGTAATCGCCACGCTGAAACTCCCTAACACTTTTGAATCCACATCTCCTGCATTCAATTGTTGTTGTTACCTGTGGAATTTCAATTCTTAAACCCAATATCCGCCTTCTCGTTTGAAGCAACATATATGTTGAGAGGGCTAACCCCAAAAAACCTATCAATAACAAACCCACCGCATACTCCCATTCTCCACTACTCTGAAAACCAATAGCCAAAACTAAAACCATTAAAGACAACATCAAGATTATGAAAATTATCATTAACACAAACGAAGAGATTTTTGTTGTTGTAGATGAATTTTTGCTCACTCTACTTTCCTCCTACTGTCCAATACCAATGGTGTTGCCTGCTCCAGTAATTATCAGTTTTTCCCCTTCTTTAGTTCTTTCCAATATTACATGTTTTATTCTTTCAATAGCCTTATCAACTGCATCAAAAATTTCTTTACGCATGGGCGAAACTGCATCGCCAATGTCCTCCTTAATTATTACAGCGTTTATTGGAATGCGATATTTTAGGATAGATTCTTCAATTTTGAATTGGTCAATGCCTGGTCCGCCTATGGCTGTTCCAACTCCTTCTGCTACTTCGCCTACATTTTCGCCTTCAAGCTTCAAAGCAGCGTCAACCATAATTATTGTGGCGATTTTCCCTTCATTTTCCTCTATAATTGTTTTTATTGCATCTCCAACCTTTCCAACGTTTCCTCCGGGACCTTCAGCTTTAACAACATATGCAGTGCGTCCTTCTATTGGCACTGTCGCAACAACACAGTCTTTGGAGATTTTCCTTATTGGGTGTCCATGCATGAGTTTTGCCGCTACTAATGCGCCTGCTCCGTCGCCTATTGGTTGTCCATAAGCAAAAGCTTTTAATGCGCTTGCGTAGGCTTCTGCTTCTCGCATAACAATGGGCAGTATCATCTGCAACTGCATTATAATGTAGAGGCTTAATGTTTTCTTACCAAGCAAATAGAAGTGTCTTATAACCTTGTAAATGTAATTTAGCGCCATTGCCGCTTCCAAAGTGTTTTCCAAATTGTTTGCTTGAGTTTCATCCGCTGCTGGCGCCATCATTTTCACTTCATCTTTGAAACGGGCATCTCTAACGTCGAGAATATGCTCAAGTTTCCAGACGATACCAGCGGGGTCAAGGCTTTGCGGCGTTATGGTAAAATACTCCAAAAACCTGTCAACCCTTTCCGCGGGTTCTGTTTGCGGCTTTCCAATTTCTTTAATTGTTTCTATGGCAATTTTTCTCCCTTCATCCTTTATATATCTCAACTTATAAAGAGAACTTTCAATTTCCTTAAGCGTGGCATACAACTGAATTTTCTGTCCATAAAACATCATGGCAAATATAAAAATGATCCAGACAAGCAAGTTTAGAATCCATGAGTACTCCTCTGGAAGAGGTTGCGCTTTCTGATTCGGTAAGGATGCTAACGCCGCCAATATGTTCACGAATCTGCTCACCTCTCGGAAAAACTGTCAACGCTCAGTTATAAATTTTAGGTAATTCCACCACAAACTGACACATGCTCTTAGGAGGGGGCTGCCAGCTTTCCCGGGTTCGCGTGGCCGAAGACCACACTACAACCGGGAACGGAGCGCGGTTTAACTTCTGAGTTCGGAATGGGATCAGGTGGGACCCGCGCCCTTTGGCCGGCAAACCCAAAAATACACGTTAAGCCATCACTCATTAACTTTTCGCTTTAAAGCGTTTCCAGAAATGGCAAGCTGTCCCTACCGATAGGCATCGTTTTTGGATGATATAAAAAGGGAAGTTAGTATTTGCTTTTACTTTTCCTTTACTATGGGAAGCATGGATTTGACGGCTGTTATGACGGCGGCTGGAGCTGCAAACGCCACGATATAGTTTAGAATTGCTGTTGCCCAACAGTAAAGTAAATCATGGATGTTGCCTAGTGGGCTCCACACATCTGTGGCGGCAGCCACCAGCAAGGCGATTGTTGCCATGAGAAACGGCGTTACCTCCTTTTCTGTTATGCTTGTTAATCCCGTGATTATTCCTAGGATAAGCATGAGTAAGGTGACCCATCCATTGATGTCCTTAACATTTGGGTCATTCCAGCCGCTGTTGTACGCCATGTAGCCAACTACAAGCCCCATCACAACCGCTATGACAACAAAGACAATGTATACGTACCTCGTTATTTTCTCTATTTCCATCTTAACCACAAAACTCAAGTTATTCTAGGCAATACGTTATAAAATTTGCGGTCACTTCCGAATAAAGTAAGTCCTAACCCTAAAGGAATAACGTATATATCCCTTCACATTCACAATAAATTATTGTGCAGTAGGGCGGGGCCGTAGTCTAGGAAGGTATGACGACGGGCTCCAGAAGCACAAAACGGGTTTGCGGACCGCCGTGCGGAATGAAGAAGTTCTGGAGCTGTCATAGAGAAACCCGTAGAAAACAGCCAGGCGCTGTTTCCGGGTAAAGGTCGTCGGTTCAAATCCGGCCGGCCCCACTACAACATAACCCTTTTAGTTGAATGTTATTTCGAAGCATTCATAGGCTATTGTGTTGGTGTTGCTTGTGAATGCGGAATCGCCGAGGTTTGTTAGGGTTGTACCATTCCATTTTAAAGCGCCTAAATTAAAGTTGTTGTTCAGCATAGCGCCTAAAATTTTGATGTTGCTTGTTGAATCGGTGTTTCGTTTAAGTTGAATCCATGGGTGCGTGCCAGACGCTGTTATGGTTGAGGTTGCGCTCCATGTTGATGGGGTGGTGAAGGTTTTGAAAGATAATGAGCTTGAAGTTGTTCCCCAGACTAGTAAGCCTTTGTTTCCCGTTGGTTCCCATTCGAAGTCTGCGCATCTTTGGGAGTTGGCATCCACATTATTATCATGTTCTGTGTGTATTATCCATTCGTTGCCGTTCCAATATGCCGTGTTAAGGTCGTATCCGCCGTCTATTGCCATGTAGAGCAGCCCGTTGGATGTTGGATCGCTTTTCAGGGTTGCCCATCTTGTTGTGCCTCCTTGCGTGGGAATGTTAAGTATTGTGATGGGGCTAAGTGTTGTTCCATTCCACAATCTATAATAATTGTTGGTGCGTGTGGCACTTCCCCAGATAAACATTGCCCTTCCGAGTTTTTGTTCGTAAGTTACGGCGATGCATTCTCTGGTTGATGTGGCTGCGTTGGCGTCCCAAACGGCGGTTGCGCCCATGAGATTCCATTCAGAACCAGTCCAAACGTAACCATGGACGTCAGCGTTAGCGTCTAGGTATATCATGGCTATTTCATTTGCGTTGTTTGTTGGTTTGCTTGCAAGGGAAATCCATCCGACGATTCCAGTTGTATAGGGAAGGTCTAAAAGTTGTTCGGGACTCCACGCTGTTCCGTTCCAGATTTTATAGCCAATTTCGTTTGTTGTTGTACCTCTTGAATAAACAAGCAATGCTCTGCCTGAGGTTTTTTCGTAGGTTATGTCAAAGCATCTGTAAGCGTTTGCCGTTCCAGAATAGGCTATGTTGTTTGCTGTAAGCCATGAACTGCCGTTCCAAACGTAAACATCCAAGTAACCATCATCGCTTAATGTAACCACAACTTTTTCGTTTGGTCGTTGCTGTGACGGGCAATTGGCAACCCGAACATATCGGATGTTACTTCCAGAAGAGGGCAATTCACGTTCAGAAGACCAGGAAGAACCGTTCCACGCACGTTCTTTACAGGAAGCTAACAAGTATGCGCCGCTGTTGGACCGATAATAGATGAATGCTGGAACCCTCGGCATCACAACAACTGTTGCAATGTAAGACACTGTACCAGCCGCTATTGTGATGAGCAACATGAAAAGAAGAATGGCAATGGATACAATCATAATTGTATGTCCCATATCCGTTTTTCTTTGGTTAGTGAGCGTTTCCGCTTTCGTTTTTCCATGCGGATAAAACCCTTCGATTTCTTGTTTCTTCACATTTTTTCTTTTTAAGGCGTTTTTGTAAATTAGAAATTCGTTGATTAGCATGGCGCCGAAAATTATGGCGGCAAACCCTCCATAAGCGCACATGTAACGCGCGTATGCGCCCAGCATATACGGTTGGTTTGTCTGTTCAACCCAGTTAAACATAGCCATGTTAGCAGCCCAAAGACCAATAAGCAGAGTGACAAATCCCAAAGCGAATTTGAATTTTAAGTATGTGCTTTCATCTTCCATTTTATGTTTCCTCCAGATGAAAAATAGGGTGATGTTTTAGAATGAGTTTTGTGGCAACGGTGTATATTGAAAGTTAACTGTCATCTGGGTTGTCTCGTCAACCTTGTCATAGGAGTATGTTACCTTAATTAGGTAGTATCTTGTTGTGGGAAAGCCTTGATGTATATAGCCTACGTCACCAGTTGTTAATCCATCAATGTACGGTTTCGTGGTGGAACCCGTTGGGTCTGCGTACAGCGTTTCATCCGCCCAAGCTGAACTGTCCCAATATTTCACGTTTACTTGAAACTTTGAGAACTTGCTATTGTTTACAGCGGGTGCTAATTCAATTTTGACAGCGCAAACTTGAGAATTGTCCGTCGTAACCTTGAAAGCGTAGGTGTTAGGGTCATCCGCATTTAATGTTGGCTCGGATGTTCCACCTGGGAGAAACCTTAATTTGTCTAAATCATTTATGTAAATTGTCCATGAACTTGTTGTTGTTCCAATCGTAAATTGCCGTGTTGGGGATACTGTTAAAATTGCTGTGTATGTCACAAGGGCTAAAGCGATGATTGTTAAAGAAACGAGGCAGAGGACGCCTTTAACTCCGAGTATTGTTAAAATTTTGTTTAGGTTCTTCATTTTGGCTCACTTTTAAATATTTGGTTTCTGATTTGGATTCGAATAAGCATCCTAAAATGGTTTATGAATCCATAATTCGACTTATGCATCAATCGTAAAAATAATAATGCTTACCGTAGTTCTTCGCTGAGTGCTTCTTTGTGTTTTCTTAATCTCTTAAACCGCAGTTTTGCCGTCAAGATTTTTTCGGTTGCAAATAGCCGTGATGCCACATACATTATGGCAATTGTGAAGGCGGCAACATAAACAATGCCTAGCATGGCGGTCCAGTCGTCGCCCATTGTAACGGCTTTAGCTGTGATTATAGGGTGGCTGAATGGAACAGCGTAAATGAAAATTCTTAATGCGATGGGTAAGGCGTTGATGTCCAAATACATTAGGAGCAAAGCGGGTATGAATATTAATGGGTAGATGTTGCCAACTATTGACTGGGCGCTTCGCACGTCTTCTACAAAAGCGGATATGATTACTGCCAATGCCAAAGCTGAAAGCAAAGTGACAAATAATGATGCGCCTAACAGCGTGTAACCAAAAATGGATGGAGCAAGCCCCAGAGAAGCCAAATCAACTGATATTCCAGCGGGAAGTGATGCTGTGAAGGAGCCCATGTAATAGTTAAAGCCAACCATGTAAGTCAAAGCGCCAATAGCCGCAACAATAATTGAACCCGACAGTTTCCCCATTAAAATTGCGAAGCGGTCCATCGGCAACGTTAAAAGCGTCTCCAAAGTTTTCTCTTCCTTTTCCATTGCAACCGAGGTTGCGGCTATCTGCATTGAATAACTAAGCAAAATCATAATCGTTATTGGAAGAGCAATAGCCTGTGAAAGCATTAAACTGCCGAGCGCACGTGGATCTACCTTTTCGAAAACTTGTCCTTTAATAATTACGGATTTTTCTGGAACAACAAGGTTTGGAGCCAAATATCTGTTAAAACTTTCAATTTTATTGTCGAGGATAGAGGCTCCAGCACCTTCAAACAGTCCAGCGCCGGAAAAAACGCTGTAAACCTTTATGGTAACGCTTTCTCCAGCGGCAACGCACTGGCTAAAGTTACTTGGGATTTCAATTATTTCCGTGATATTATATTGGGTTAATAGTGGCACCGCCTCGGTTATACTGGAAATGTTTACTTCAAAAACGTTCATTGAAAGTTTTAGGTAATTGATGAATTGAGTTGAGTTTCCTCCAATGTCATGGTTGATAACAAGCACGGCGAGTTTTGCGGCAGTTTCCTGCGCCGCTGTCATAGAAAAATTCATTATGGCGCCCAAAAATGGAAACATTATTAATGGAACAATTACCATTCCCAAAAGAATTTTTGGGTCTCTGATTAATTCTTTGAGCTCTTTAAGTAGGAAATTGCCAAATCCCTTAAGCAAGTCCAACCACCTTTGCAAAAACCTCTTCTAAGTTTGTGCTTCTAAACTCTTCTTTTAGTTTTTGCGGGTTTCCTTCAGCGACAATTTTGCCCTTATTTATTAGGGCAACTCTATAGCAGAGATGCTCAACCTCCAGCATGTTGTGGCTTGAAAGAAGCACTGTTACGCCGTGTTCCTTCACATAACGCTTTATTATTTCCCTCACATGATAAGCGTGCAAAACATCTAATCCGCTGGTTGGTTCATCTAAAATGGCAAGCTTAGGCTTAGTCATTAACGCTCTTGCAACCAAAAGGCGACGCTTCATCCCCTTACTGTAGGTTTTTGTTTTATCTTTTAGGCGTTCGCCTAACCCAGTTATTTCGGCTGCCTCCCTAACAACCATTTGAACTTCACGCTTATTTTTGGTGTTGAAATTTGCCATAAACTCCAAATATTCCCAGCCTGACAAGTTTCGATAGGCGCCAGCTTCTTCTGGAAGGTAAGTTATAATTTTGCGAACTTCAGACGCTTGCCTAACAACATCTAAATCGAAAACCTTAACTGTGCCAGATGTCGGCAAAAGCAAGGTGGAAACAATACGTAAGGCGGTTGTTTTTCCAGCGCCGTTTGGACCGATAAGCCCGAAAATTTCTCCCTGTTTGACTTGAAAGGTTAATCCGTTTAATGCGTGAATGGCGCCGAAAACTTTAACAACATCAACTGTTTCTACTGCAAAGCTCAATTTGAAACCTCAAAAGCTTAACAACCAAAGATATTTTTAAACTTATGCCCCTTTAAGTGTTTTATGACATATTAAAACGTTTAATTAAACAATTTAATCATTAACAAATGCATAGCATAAACTAAACTTTAAAATTTGGGTTATGAAAAGGGTAGTTATCTAGTTTAGGCTAATATCTCCTTCTACTTCTTCTTTTTGCCCAGCATTCTCGGCAGTAAACAGGCCTGTTTGGGTCAGGTTCGAATGGAACTTCACATTCCTTCCCACAATCAGCACAAACTGCCTTATGCATTTCTCTTCCCGACATTGACATTTTCATCTCCTTCATGTTTTATTGTGCAAAACAAGTTTGCACAATGCACCTATCTTATAATGGGGTTTCTTATAAAACTTGTCTTTGAATGTGGCGAAAAGCCATGCGCATTCATGTTTTGGGAAGTTTTAAATACGACTTGTCGTAATTCTATTTTTGGTTGCTCGTAAAATGGCTGAAGAAACAACAGCGGTAATTGAAGAATATGTCGAATGCATTTGTAGGCTAGAAGAGCGAAGCGGAGTTGCCAAAAACAGCGACATAGTCAAATCGCTTGGAGTTGTTCCCGGCACGGTTACAAATACTATTGAACGGTTGGAGAAGGATGGATTAGTAACTCATGTTCCATATAAGGGCGTGAAACTGACGGAGAAAGGTCGGAAAATAGCCTTAAAAGTGATAAGGAAACATCGTCTTTCAGAACGGTTGCTTGTGGATATTTTGCATATGGAATGGGATAAGGTTCATGATGTGGCTTGCAAACTGGAACACAGCATAACAGAAGAAATGGCGAAACTCCTTGAAAAGGCGCTGAAACACCCCAAAACATGTCCCCATGGAAACCCTATACCAACAAAATGTGGAGGAATTCTCGAGGAAAAATCGCAATTGCTAACCGAGCTTAACGTGGGCGAAAAAAGCAAAGTGGTAAAAATAACAAATGAGAGCCAAGACCTATTGCATTACTTGGGCAGGCTTGGACTCACACCTGGGGCTTCGGTGGAAATCGTGGAAAAGGCTCCCCTCGACGGACCAATCACTGTAAAGGTGGGTTCAACAAGCCACGCCCTAAGCCCAGCAATAGCCTCGATTATCCAAGTAAAGCAACAAAAAGGTGATAAAAGCAATGGAAGGGCGAAACTCAAGAGTGCGTGAAGTTCCTTTAACCTCACTGAGAAATGGCGAAACTGGAATTGTAATTTCCATAAAAGCTGGGCGTGGAAGGGGACATGGGAGACATTGGGGATTTGAAAAGAGACTTATGGATATGGGGCTTACTCCCGGCACAAAAGTGACAGTTGTGAAATCGGCTCCTTTCAATGGACCCTTAGAAATTCTTGTACGAGGCTCAAGGTTAGCGCTTGGCAGAGGAATGGCTGAAAGAATTTTAGTGGAGACCGTGAAGTAGTGACTGAAAAGAAATTGGTTATTGCTCTAGCTGGAAACGCAAACGTTGGAAAATCCGTCATTTTCAACTATTTAACTGGTTTGCATCAGCATATTGGCAATTGGCCTGGAAAAACCGTTGAAAAGGCTGAGGGGACACTGCACTTTAAAGGTTACACAATAGATATAATTGATTTGCCTGGGATATATTCGCTTTCCACTTATTCCATTGAAGAATTGGTTTCGAGAGAATTTATAGTTGCTGAAAAGCCAGATGTGGTGATAAACGTTGTTGACGCTTCTGTTCTTGAGAGGAATTTATTTTTCACTTTGCAACTTATGGAGCTTGAAACGCCCATGGTTGTGGCGTTAAACCAGATGGATATAGCCAAAAACAAGGGCATCCAAATTAACGTGGAAAAGTTAGAGAAACTTTTGGGAATACCCGTAGTGGCAACGGTTGCCGTTAAAGGCGTTGGCATCTTCCAGCTTTTAGAGAAAGCCATAGAAACTGCTGAAAAGAAACCAGCGGCGAAACCCTCTCAAGTGAGGTATGGCGAAGAAATCGAAGAGAGAATCGCCAAACTTACAGAGATGGTCAGGAATATTAGGCTTTTGTATCCGCCAAGGTATGTGGCAATTAAGCTTTTGGAAGGCGACGAAGAAATAGAAAACGAGGTTAAAAGGGTAAACTCAGAGGTTGTTTCTATTGCCAAAAAACTTGCGGTTGAAATTGAAAGGCTTCATGGACACGCTTGCCCAACAGTGATAACTTCTGAGCGGTATGAAGTTGCTGGTTGCATTGCTAGGGCAGTTCAAAAAATTGTGACTCCGATAAAACCCACGTTGGCGGAGAGGTTGCACAACATTACAACCCACAAAATCATGGGATACCCAATAATGTTTTTCTCGCTTTTTTTGATGTTTTGCCTTGTTTTTGCGTTTGGCAATTACACTTCAGAGTTGCTGGGCAATATGCTTTACGGATGGAAACCCTTTTTTGTGGAAATTGCGGGCGAGCTTGTTTGGGGTGGAATTGAAGGGGTTATAGCGGGCGTTACAATTGCTCTGCCGTACATAATACCATTCTACCTTATACTTTATTTTTTAGAGGATTCGGGTTACCTCAGTCGTGTTGCATTTTTGATGGATAACGTTATGCATAAAATGGGGCTGCATGGAAAAGCCTTCATTCCGCTTATGCTTGGTTATGGCTGTAATGTTCCTGCTTGTTTGGGCTGTAGAATAATGGAAACCCAGCGGGAACGGTTGCTCGCCGCCTTTGTCACGACGCTTGTGCCATGCGCCGCCCGTACAGTCGTCATACTTGGTTTGGTGGGCAAATATTTGGGTATTCAATGGGCTTTAACGCTTTACATAATCGATTTACTGATAATTTTCGCCATTGGAAGATTCGCATTTAAGGCTTTGCCGGGTGAACCAACAGCCCTAATCATGGAAATGCACGATTACAAGCGTCCTCATTTAAAGACTGTTTTGAAGCAAACGTGGTTTAGGCTTGTTGAATTCATAAAAATCGCTTTTCCCCTAATAGTTGCTGGAAGCTTCGTCGTGAAGCTTGCGGAGGTTTATGGTTTGCTTGAGCCAGTTGCAAATGCGCTTAGTCCAATAACCGTTGCGTGGTTGGGATTGCCAGCTGTTACGGGAATAACATTCATATTCGGCGTATTAAGAAAGGAACTAACACTTGTGATGCTTGCCCCACTTCTGGGAATAACCAACTCCAATTTCGCCAAAGCCTTAACACCAGTTCAGATGGTTGTTTTCACTTTAGTGACAATGTTTTATATACCATGCATAGCGACAATAGCCGCTTTGGTTAAAGAGTTCGGCTGGAAGAAGGCTTTTTTCATAACAGTTTTTGAAATAGCCTTCGCCATAACACTAGGCGGAATAGCCCTAAGAATATTAACGTTAATCATGTAGGAGTGTTTAGAAAAAGGTGTAAGGGCATTTTGCAGTTATTCGCCGTAAAGCGTTTGTAATCCAAATATGTCGCCTAATCCGAGAGTTTGCTTGTAGGTTTCGCCGTAGCTGGCGTAGCCATACATTGTTAACCAGTAATCCTCGTCGGCGTAGAGGTCGCCTAAACCGCACCAGTGTCCAAACTCATGCGTCATAATGTTTTGCACATCCATCTTTCCAGCTTCGCCTTTAAGGCTCCACTTGAACCGTGTGTTCATTATAGTGTCAGTTTCGATGATTGTGTCGTTCTTATACCATATGTATGTGACGGCGATTGCCTGCTTGTTATAGTATAGGCTCCAAGCTATGACGTTGTAGCCGTCTCGCTTGCCAGCGCTTCTATGGGTTGTGCCTTGATAAATGAACAATTCAAAGCTTGTGTTGTCATCCCACGTTTCTGCTGCGGTTGTGATTGTTGTAACCACGTTTGAGGTGCTGAAGCCATACTTGTTGTTGGGGTTTATCCAGTATTTTATTGTTGTATGCCAGTAGAACGGAAGCAGTTCATAGTGTGAATTGTTCATTGAATTGTCTTCGGGCAAAGTTTGATAAACGACTGTGCGTCCATAACCATACCATTCAACAACCATCAAATCAGCAGAATCTTCCGCAGCAGACGCTGATAATGGCAATGTGGCGACAAGCGAAAGCAATACCAGAACAGCCAAAACCAAAGAATTGAACTTCGATTTCATATGTTTTCACCTTTTGCTATAAAGTTTATAGGTATTCAAGGTTAAATACTTTCTTTCAAAAACAGACGGGATAACGCCTATGTGCCTACCACGAGGTTTTCGGTGGTTCTCTTTAACGTTGCAATTGCGGATAAAGCCGCTATGTAGCTTGTTCTGGGATTTTCTGGAAAAGGTTTGTTTATGGTTTTGGTTTCTATTTCGCCGAACTTCCCCTTAACGTGGATTTCGTGGGTTATCTCTTTGGTTGTTGGGTCAGCTATTATTTTGACTTTTGTTTTGTCTGGGCCGATTCCAGCGAGGCTTAGGGTGGCTGCCACGTTAATGTTTGTTGGGAAAAGTTTTACGGCTTCTCTTGCTGCGCCTTCGTAGATTAGCGTCGGCTGTTTAATTTTGTCCAGCTTCAGTTTAGCATGAGTGTCTTCGAAGCTTTTTGCGGGTTTTCTGGTTGTAAGCGTAACTTCATATATTTTGCCTAACGAAGCTGATTTTATGTTGTCGATTCCAACTATCGCGCCTGAAGGAACGTAAATTTTTCTGTTGTGTTTTTGTGCGTGGTTTATTAATTGTTTGAGCAGTTCATCG
>JAWCNN010000018.1:0-23626 GCA_038848525.1 Bathyarchaeia archaeon
TGAAGTCCCACGATAACATGTGGAACGAAAACAACGCCAGCCTCGCTTAAAGCCCTTAAAGAAGCATCATAATCCGAAACTGTTAAATTTAAACCGTAAATTTCATTTATTGTTTCATCAGCGCCAATAATATCAATTAACGCAGCGTCAACCCCAGCGTTTTTAAGCTTTTCAGCCATAAAAAAGTCAATTATGCCAGTGTGAACGAAAACCGTTAAGCTTAATTCCCGCTTAACCCTTTCAATGGCTTCAACAAACCGTTCAAGCGGAACTGCGCCATTTGGCTGGCATCCACCACTTATTAAACAGCCCAAAGCTCCATCCGCCTTAAGCCTCGAACAAAGCCTAAACAGTTTTTCAGGCGTTGCGGCTGGGTACATTGTTTCTAAAACTTTTCCTTCGCAGTGCTTGCATTTTAATGCGCAGGCTTTTCCAGTCACCGATATTGTTGGAAAATCCGTGGGCGAAGAACGGTAATGGCTTGTTTTGTAGGGCATGAAACTTGGAGCGTAAAAACGAATAAGCCTCATTCTGGAGAAAAGTAAACCCTTATCTAACAAGTTTACAAGTTTGCTTTCGCTTATTTGCCAGAACGCTTCAGGTGAAAGTTGCGCCATTGCGATACCTTTTTAGTGTTGGGTAAACTTTTAAAACAGTCGTTAATATAACTGTTAAGAGATAAAGTTATGCAAAAACACGAGAATATTTGGGTTTTCAACAAAATAGGCGAATCTTGGATTCCCAAAGTCATATTAGGAGATGTTAGAGAAGTCGCCAAGTTGTTGCCTAATGACTTTATAGATTGTGTCATTACATCTCCGCCATATTGGATGCAAAGAGACTACAAACACCAAACCAGATAGGAAGGGAAAAAACGCCAGAGGAATATGTTAAACAAATTGTGAATGTATTCCAAATTCTACGTCCAAAATTGAAAAAGACCGCAACAATATTTCTTAACGTTGGTTACAAATACATTCATGGCAAACTCCTCTTAATACCTGAAATGATAGCGCTTGAAATGGAAAGAAACGGGTTTTCTCTAAAGAATAAAATAATCTGGTGGAAACCAAATGCTATGCCAACGCCAGCCAGAGATAGACTTAATGATGTTTATGAACCAGTTCTCTTTTTAATTCGGGATGACGGCAAGGAAGTTCATTATTTTAACATTGAAGAAATCTCCCAAAAAACAAAAACCATCGAACACTACGCTAACCAATTGTCACTTTCTCCAAAGGAATTACTCGGAGCAAGGGTTACAGATCCATTATCTGAAAGGGAAGCTAAAGAGGGAAAAATAATTGGAGTTCGCTTTAATCTGGCAAGTCCAACTCAAGTTTTAATTAAATGGGAAGACAATTCTCAAGAATGGTTACATTATGGCAATCCATTAAAAAATTATCCTGAAAAAATCGGGTTTTTATGTCCTTTATGCAAAGTATTTTTAAGCGAATGGGACATTAAACTTTCATTTGCAAATTTAGGAAAAATGATTTGTCCAGAATGCAATGCAACTCTCTGCGAAGACGCTGAAACTTTTCCTCTACCCATTTTAACCACAAAAGAAAAGCATACAAACGGAATCCAAGAGATAATTAATCCTAACGTTGAAACCAAAAAATACATTACAAGAATGCCAAAAAATAGCAAATTCATAAAGGCTGGACTGAACGAGTTATCAATGGCTTCACCAGCGGGAAGATTAGCCATCCAAGGTGAGTACCTCACAATAAAACGCAGATGGGAAGCCCCTCAGCTTCTCATAGCAAAGTTTCTAAAACATTGGCGCACTCAAAAGAGAATGTCAATAGAAGACATAGACAAGGAATTAGGCTATTCTTATACTGCTGGACACTGGTTCAGGCTTGATTTCGGCTGGTGGGGAAAAGGAGGTTCAATACCTAGACCCACTGATTGGATGCTTCTAAAGAAAATTATGGAATTCAACGATGTTTATGATAAAATAGTGACAGAGCGTGTAACAGTCCTGCAAACGGTTAAACCTCATGAAGAGGGGAAAAACCCTGGTGACATATGGCAAATAACATTAGAGCCATATACAGAAGCGCATTTTTCAATCTTTCCAACAAAATTGGTTGAAATGGCAATGCGGGTAGGTTGTCCACCCAGAGGAGTCGTATTGGACCCGTTTGCTGGTTCAGGGACAGTGGGAGAAGTGGCAACTGAATTGAAGAGAAAAGCCATTTTAATCGAGCTGATTTCCGATTTTGTAAATCTTATCAGAAGGAGATGTGGAGGGAAAATCGAGGTATTAAACGGAGGTTTAATAAAAGAGGTTAAGCCATGTTGGATGACCTTAGTTTAGAGGAGCTTGAAAAGAGGTACTTAGATTATATTGTCACCTCTTTACGGCAGGATATAAAAGGTCTCGTGGACGGGGTGAATTCAAGAATAAAATTGTTTAATGACTGGAGAAATCAGTTCTTAAAAACGGCAAGAAAAGGATATAAAGTTTCAGATTTGGATGCAGGAGCTGAAAGAATATTTCATCATTTCTTCACTCCAATGTTCAAGTTTCCCAACTCGTGTCCCATAGGCGCCACTTTTCCTATTATTAAGCAAAAAATATGAAAGGGACATTTTTAGAATTGAAATTCTCCTTCTAGACAAAAATTTCAGCATTCAACAACTTACAGGGAAACCTCTGCCGATTACACCATACAAAATAATTTAAAATAAACAGTTAAACCAAAAGCGCAAGCATAAAAACCGATTTAATATTTTTTCTTTTGTTGCTCCTCTGAGATTGTTGGAATTATATGTGTTGCTTCGTCTAGGATTCTGATTGTATCCATTATTTTTTGTAGGTATTTTTGGAAGTTTAGGGTTTTGAATACTGCTATGCCCTTTTCTGTTATGGCGTAAAGCGTTTTCTTGCCCGAATTTCGCTCTTCGACAAGTCCATTTTTGATTAGGAAGCTTAATCGTTGCTTTAGGATTTCGCAGTGCATGTTTGTTTCGTAGGCTATGCGGCTAATGGTTAAGGGCTTTTTAACCAATGCGCCTAAAATGTCTTCGTAACATTCAAGTTTTGACTTTCGCATTTACACATACCCAACGGATATGTTCCCGCCATTTTTGGATAAATTATTTATGAATCCCAAATCTTTAGTGAACTGTTATTTGGCTGGGCGGTCGCTGTTGGCTGACGTTGGAAAAAAACCAGAAAAAATTCGTGTTTCTTTAGGCACGGCTATTGTTCTTGAGCTTTTAAGCGGTAGGCTTGACGCTTCGCCAACAACAGCCTACCTAATGACTTATAGGGAGGGCAAGTGCCTTGCAAACTGCAGTTTTTGTCCACAAGCCAAACAAAGCCACGGCAGGGCGGACATGCTTTCCAGGGTTTCATGGCCAATTTTTCAAACACAGCATGTTATGGATGGATTGTGCAAGGCGGTTGAAAAGGGCTTGATAAGGCGTGTTTGCCTTCAAGCCTTAAACTATCCAGAAGTTTTTTTGCATTTATCCGCCATTGCAAGGGCAATACACGAAAAAGTTGATGTTCCAATTTCGGTTTCGTGTCAACCCCTAAAAAGCGGAAATGTAGAGTTGTTGGTTAAGGCTGGGGTTGAAAGGATAGGCATTCCGTTGGATGTTGCTACTGAAAGACTTTTTGACTTGGTTAAGGGCGAAGCCGTCGGCGGTCCATATAGGTGGGAAGACCAGTTTAAGCTTTTAATGGAGGCTGTGCGCATTTTTGGAGTGGGAAGGGTTACGACGCATCTTATTGTTGGGTTGGGCGAGACGGAAAGGGAAATGGTTGAAATCATCCAGCAATGCGTGGATATGGGTGTTTTGCCAGCGCTTTTCGCTTTTACGCCAATAAGTGGAACAGCCCTTGAAAAAAGGCTTCAACCGCCAATCCAACAGTATAGGCGAATTCAAATAGCCAGACACTTAATAGTGAACAGAATCGTTAGATGTAAGGACATGCGCTTTGACGAGGAAGAACGTATAGCCGATTTCGGTGTGGAAAAGCGGACTTTACTGCGGATTATCCAAACAGACGAGCCGTTTCTCACTTCTGGATGCCCAAACTGCAACCGCCCCTATTATAACGAGAAGCCAAGCGGTCCAATCTACAATTACCCAAGAAGACCAACAGAAACAGAACTTGCCATAATACAGAAACAATTAGGCTTGTAAGTGAAAAAGGTGATAATTTAAACTGTGAAATCGTTTTTTGTGGAGATTTTGGGTTTCTTTTTGGTAACTTGCCAGACGATTTCCCAGAATTCCTCTTCAGTTAATCCCTTCCGCAAATCCTTCATCAACTTTTTTATTTGATAAAACGTCATTTGCGTTCCGCCCTTGTCCAAATTTTCCTGCACATTTCTTATTCGTTTGACTATTTCGTCTATCTGCCATGGCGTAGCCTCAATTCCAGCATTTTTTAAGAGGTTTTCAACCATGTGCTTTCCGCTTTGCTTACCCATGTAAAAGTTTGTTTGTCTTTCAATTATTTCTGGCGGGAAAGGCTCGTATATGAGTGGATGCGTCAACACGCCATGCACGTGCTCGTCAACCTCATAAGCGAAGGCGTTTTCACCTATTATTGGCTTGTGATACGGTATTGGCAATGCGAAGCTTTTTTCAACCAACTGCGCAAGTCTGTAAAGCTTTTTTAGGTTTACGCCCGTGTCCACGCCGTAAAGAAGCTCTAGGGCTACGGCAACCTCCTCTAAAGGCGCTACGCCTGCTCTTTCGCCAAAACCAGCAACGCATGTGTGCACATGTGCTACGCCTTCCTCCACAGCTGCAAGCGTGTTCGCCGTTGCTAAACCAAAATCGTTGTGGCAACGCACAGCCAATGGAATCTCCTTTGAAAGTCCATCCCTCACATGAGAAATTAAATAATGCATTGACAATGGCTTTAAAAATCCAACAGTGTCGGCTATTGCCAACCTTTCCGCTCCAGCCTTTATGGCAACCTCAAAAATTTGCAGAATTTCTTCAAGAGGCGTTCTGGAAGCGTCTTCTAAAACAAAATTGACTGTTGCGCCCTGCTTTTTTGCATATTCAATAGCCTCAACAGTTTTTTCCAAAACTTGCTCCTTCGTCATTTTAAGGCGATACTGCAAGTTTAATCCGTTAAAAGGTGTGGAAATTTCAATTTCCTTCAAACCACATTCTAGGCATTCGTCTATATCGCTTTTTATTATGCGTGCTGAAGCCACAAGATGAGTCTGCTGAAAATCCTCGTTTGCAATACGTTTAACATCGTTCTTTTCCTCAGCGGACAAGGCTGGAAACCCAACGTTAACGGCGAAAATGCTAGTTTCATCCATCATTTTAACCAGTTTAACCTTCTCCAAATAAGTCAAGAAAACAGTTGGAGTTTGGATTCCCTCCCTCAAAGTTTCGTCCCAAACATAAACCTTTTTTGGGAGTTTACGCGGCAAATTTTTCCTGTAGAAGTTGTAGTTGGCGATTAACCCTTGAGCTTCAAGCTTTTTAAATATTGTCTTTCTCATAAGGCGCACTTTCCAATAAGACACAAATACCTTTTCAAAACACTCATATTTGCATTTCCAAACAACAAAATTATTTTAACTCTAAACTGCTATTTTGCAGTTTAAGGATGTGAGGCTATATGGATTTTTTCGAAGTTGTTGAGAAAAGGAGGAGCATTCGAAAGTTTAAGCCTAAGCCCATACCAACGGAAAATTTGAAAAAGATTTTGGAGGCTGGACGCCTTGCGCCTTCGGCTGGTAATCGTCAACCATGGCATTTCATAGTGGTCAGAAACCCAGAAACTAAGAGGGCTTTAAGCGTGGCTGCAAACAACCAAAGGTTCATTGCAGACGCGGACACAATAATAATCGCATTGGGAAATCCAGAAGTTAATAAAAAATGGTATAGGCAGGACACGATGATAGCGGTTGAGCATATGGTTTTGGCGGCAACCGCCCTTGGATATGGAACATGCTGGATTGGAGCATTCAACGAAGAGGAAGTTAAAAAGATTTTGAAAGTTCCTGAGGGGTTGGCGGTTATTGCGCTTTTGCCCATAGGCGTTGCAGATGAAAAACCGCCTCCAAGACCGAGAAAGGCGTTTAAAGAAATATTTTTTAAAGAAACCTTTGGAGTTCCATTAGAGCTGTGAAAAGCCTTATTTTTCTTTGTTTTCATTTAATATTGCATTTAAAATTTTTTGGAATATTTGCATGTCAGAAACATTCACTATTGGAATTTGAAGGCTTTTCTCAACCTCATAAATTTTCTCATATTTTGGGAATTCTGCATAGCAGATTTGGCTTATGGGAAACTCCCGCTTTTTAAGTTCATGCTCAAAAGATTTCTCATAAACTTCTAGGCATAGCAAATAGCCATCAATCCAATAAAGCCTATTCGCTCCATAAGTTGTGGCGCACCATGCAATGTTGCCTACTGAACGCTTGTCTAAACCTAAAATGCTGACTTTTCTTGTTGGGGCAATTTCCACATCCATAGGCTTTCACGCTTTGAAAGGAATACTCAACACTTCTTTAACCTTACTGCTTATTTTAGGTCCAAGCCCATAAACAGTTTTAGACCAATCATCCACATTAAGCAAAGCGTTTAAAGGCGTCTGATAAGCTTTAAGGATGGATATGGCTTTTTCTCTGCCGATGTTTGGCAAACTCGCCATAAAAAAGATTTGTGCCTCAACAGTTGTTTCACATTTTTTAACTGGATGAACCGTTGGAACACGCTTTTCCACAATCTGCTCTTGGCGGGCTGCCACGTAAAGGAAGTCAACAGTCTCCTTGTAAGATGTTGTGTTCACTATGGCTATGCCGTTTTTGGCTAGGTTAAACATTGCACCCCAAACAGAAACAGGCTGAATTCTACTAAACTTGTAGATTATTGGCATGTACCCCTCCAAAAGAATTAGGGATTTTGGATAAACCTCTTTTAGCTTAAACAGTTGCTCGAAAAGGTAGCGGTGCGTAAGCGTATAAACAAAATCCTGAACAGTTTTCCGTTCCACAGCACACTCATCAGACAAAACATAATCGCCCTTCTCCAAAGCCTCAACCTTAACGTTGACACCACGTTCCCTAAGCCCCTTAACAATTTTTGAAGCTACATTCGCCTCTCTACTATCAACAATAATTGTTGGCTCCTGCTCGCCGCCCCTTTTCTCCCTCAAATATGGAATTAAGGTTTCAGTTCCTTCAGACATAAACTCAACTCTATACGCTGTTGTAACGTGAGAGACATAGTTACTTCTAATTGATAAAATTTAAGCATAACATACATTTGCAAACTCTAACATTGCATGCGTATTTGTGGTTGTTTAATTTCGTTTGCTAGAATTGGATTGTTTTTTAACTATTCTTCATTTCTTCACGTGTCAAATATACACGCACCATACTAAAATTTATCAGATAAGTAGGGTTATTATTAGGGTTTAAGGCGAGTCATTTGTCGGAGTTTGAATTTTCTGGGAAAGGTGTTGGGATAGATCCTCTTGTGGTTAAGAAGGCAATTCCAAAGCATAGAGATATTCTTTCTGAGGAGTATTTGATTTCTATTGTTTTGAATGCTACTGAGGATGAGATGACACGGTTGGATGAAGACCATTTTATTGTTGAGGTTAAAAGGAGGAAGAATAAGGGATATGTTAGTGTGCTCGTTTGGGTTCATGATCAAGGATGGCGTTATTATGTTTATAGAGTTCATGTGATGGCATGTCATAAGTGAATCGTTAGTCAGCAAAGCTTATATACTTTGAGATAATATTATCTAATAGGTGAAATTGGTGAATCTTCAAGAAAACGTTAAAGAAATAAGAAAGGAACAAGCAGAAAAGACAGATAGTGCGTTGCTTGATTTTTTGAAGAAAAAGCCTGGTGCCTTATCATTGTATCAGATAGCTCGAGAGATTGGATGGTCAATTGGTCGTGTTCAAAAGAGTATAGAGAGATTATTGAAGAAGGGGTTGGTTACTTATAAGCGCGCTTTTCTCGGCGGCAGGTCTTTGAAACTTGTTATTCCTGTGAAAGTAGAGGCTAATTCGAGGCCTATATTAGCGTTGCGGAAGCCTTCGGATGTCGAAATTGCTATTCCGATTGATATGATTGATAATGAACATTTACGTGAGAGTGCTTTCTTATATACATTGGACAGGGTAAGTTTTGGCATATCATCGCATTATGAAAGAAAATGGCATGAAAATTCTCTTTTTGAAGCCAAAGTCCCTGTAAAGAAAGAAGAAAATGCGGTTGCCGTGAGAATACCCGAGAAGGTATCTCGGTTTTATCTGTTACCTATGACAAGTTATGAAATTTCCGCATCACCCAAAAGAAACAAAGTGATAATATCAGTTGGTAGTTTTCGTTCTTTAGAAGGGGTGAAAAATGCCTCAGCTGGTTGAACTGAAAAGGGGGATTGTTGAGGTTATTGTTACGTCTTTGATTGAGGTCTATCCTAAAGAAGCTGTTGGACTTATATTTGGCACTAAAACTTTCAATGGATATAAATGTGATGTATCTATTCCATTACAAGAGGCGGAGAGAGACGTATTTGGAGTTAGCTAGAGTTTACTTCATCAGGAACGTGTTAAAAAAGCCATTTTTTACACTTTAGGCTATAAGTTCTTGGGCATATATCACTCCCATACTGATGCTCCTGCTATGTTGAGCAAAGAGGATGCTTCATTATTATGTAAAAGAAATTATCCGCTTTGTTTTGTTGGAGAAATCTCAAAAACGGTAAATAAAAGGCAATATTGGTCAGAAATGAAGCTTGGTATACAGGGGAATGTGCAGAATTTCAAAGTTATCATAAATGCCTTTGCGATAGATGAAAAGGGAATTGAACAGGCTAAAATAAAGTTTCCGTTTATGATGGTTTATAATATGCTTGCTGAGAAGTTTGGTATAAGTTTTTACGACATAATCGACCTACCAGACAATGATTTACAAAGAGTTCAATACTTATTTCAAAAAGTAGATTATCATTTGGGGCGAGGAGAAAATGAGTATCGGCAACAAAAAATTACCTACGCATTAAAGAACATCGAAAATGTTTTAAGAAAATGTTTATGATTGTTAATTTTCACTAGCTAAAGCAAAGATAGTCAAGAATGTAGTTAATTTCATCAACAGTATAAAAATGGAGGGGAGAATTATGGTCCTTTTTTGGAGATTTCCTTTACGACACCAGCAGCTATTGTTGTGCCCATGTCTCTAACTGCGAATCTTCCAAGTTCTGGAAAATCAGTGTAAGTTTCGATTGCTATCGGATGTAGGGGTTCCAACCTCACTATGGCAGCGTCTCCAGTTTTGAGGAAAGTTGGCTTTTCCTCTACGACTTGTCCTGAACGCGGGTCAATTTTCCTTATCAATTCCGTGAATCTGCATGCAACCTGTCCAGTGTGGTAGTGCAGTACTGGCGTGTAGCCTGCTGCGATGGCTGTTGGATGGTAAATCACGATTATTTGCCCAACAAATTCTTTGGCTACCGTTGGTGGGTTGGCGACATGTCCGCAGACGTCTCCGCGGCGAAGGTCGGTTTTCGCTATGCCTCTAACGTTGAAGCCTATGTTGTCGCCTGGTTCAGCCTTCGGAATTCTTGTGTGGTGCATCTCTATGGATTTCACTTCGCCTTGCTTGTTAGCTGGCATGAAAACGACAACTTCGCCTTCCTTGAGAACTCCAGTTTCAACTCTGCCAACTGGGACTGTGCCGACGCCCGTTATGCTGTAAACGTCTTGAACTGGAATGCGCAATGGCTTGTCTAAGGGTTTAGATGGAACCTCAAAAACGTCTAAGGCGTCAAGCAGTGTTGGTCCTTTATACCATGGCATTTTATCGCTTGGTTTAACGAGGTTGTCGCCTGTCCACCCCGATGTGGGCACAAACGGAATCTTTTCAACCTTATAACCAACCATTTTAAGCATTCTTGAAACTTCATTTTTGATTTCGCTGTACCGCTCTTGACTCCAATTAACTGTTGGGTCATCCATTTTGTTAACAGCCACAACCAACTGGTTAACGCCTAAAGTGAAAGCCAAGAAAGCATGTTCCCGCGTCTGCCCGCCTGGACCTATACCAGCCTCAAATTCGCCTCTTTTTGCTGAAACAAACAGTATAGCGCCGTCGGCTTGGCTTGCGCCTGTAATCATGTTTTTAACGAAGTCTCTGTGTCCTGGAGCGTCGATGACTGTGAAGTAGTATTTTTTGGTTTCGAATTTTAGGAATCTAAGGTCGATTGTTAAGCCTCTTTCGCGTTCCTCTTTCAAATTGTCGAGAATCCATGCAAACTTGAAAGTTTCCTTGCCCATTTTTCTGGCTTCTTCTTCATAAGCCTTCACCGTCCTGTCATCAACAGCTCCAGCCAAATACAGCATATGCCCAGTTGTTGTTGACTTTCCATGGTCTACATGTCCCATAATCACCAGGTTTAAGTGGGGCTTTTCTGGTTTACTCATTTTCGTTCTCCTACCTTTATTTTTATTACCTTTGAATTTAGTGAATTCGTTTACACAACTATTCATTCAATTATTAAAAGTTTATTATTGCACTGTTTTCCACGGAACCATTTGATACGTCTTTTCAGAAGAAATTTGTTTAAATGTCGTCGACGCAAAACTTCCAAAAACCGACGACATTAAGTTTCCATTCCAGAAATGAAAACAGATATTAAAGTTAACTTTGGAATTTTTGGTGAGTGAAGTTATGCCTACAAACTTACCTGCTGAAGCCAAACGGAAATGGGCTGAAGTTTCAGCGGCGAAAAATCCATCGGAAAAAATTAGGCTTATGCAAGAATTCTTAAGTTTGGTTCCAAAACATAAGGGAACAGCCAAACTTTGTGCTCAAGTTAAGAAGCAGATGGCTGTTCTTCGCAGGGAAGTAGCGGAAAAACACAGAAAAACCGTTGGAGGTGGACCGCGGTTTTTCATAGAGAAGGAAGGCGCAGCCCAAATAGTCATTATTGGTTTAACAAACAGTGGAAAGAGCAGTTTGCTTATGGCTGTTACAAACGCTAAAGTGGAGGTTTCGCCTAGCCCATACACGACAAGAGAACCAGTACCAGGCATATTGGATTATGAGGATGTTCAGTTTCAGCTTGTGGAAGCCCCAGCCTTGATGGAGGGATCGGCTGACGGCAAAGCTTGGGGGCTTCAAACTTTGGCTTTGGCTCGCAACGCCGACGGTTTAATTTTAATAGTTGACTTATCCCAAAATCCAGTTGCGCAACTTTCAACTATTCTTGGCGAGTTGGAGAAAGCCAGAATATTGGTTAGTAAGCCAAAAGGACGTGTTGAAATTGAAAGGAAGTTTATGGGTGCTGGTTTACGTATAATCGTTGTTGGAAAACTTTTGGATTGCACAGTGAAGGATGTTGAAGAGCTTTTGAAGAATTATCGCGTGGCAGACGCTGTTGTCAAGGTTTACGGAGAAGCAAGCCTAGACGATGTTGAAGACGCCATTTTTGAAAGCACAGTTTACAAACCAGCCATAACAGTTGCAAACAAAATGGATGTGGAAGGCGTAGAAGAAAAACTGAAGATGTTGGAGGCTTACGTCGACGGAAAAATTCCAATAATTGCTGTTTCATGCAAAAATCGGCTTAACATTGAAAAACTCGGTGAGGCGCTATTCAAAACATTGGATATTATACGTGTTTACACGAAGGAGCCGAATGAAAAGGAGTTTTCGAAAAAGCCCTTCACCCTAAAAAGAGGCGCAACAGTTTATGATTTAGCCAAAAACATCCACAGTGACTTCAAAGAAAAATTCGCTTACGCTAAAGTATGGTCTAGGCGTTTGGTTTTCAGTCCTCAAAAAGTTGGCGGTGCATTCACGCTTGAAGACGGCGACATAGTCGAAATACACACAAAATAGCGCATATTTATGGGGTATTTTCAGCGTATTTGATTTACGGCTTGCCCAAAGGCTGTGGCTATGGACGAGAACGGAAAAACAACCCTCTCAATACAATCATAACAATCATAAAAAAGAGAGAGTTGCGGCTTGGCTTTATACCGTTTAACCTGTAACTTCATATCCCACGCTGAAACAGTGTCCGCCCTCGTCTTCTTGTCCATCGTTCATTGTGTATTTGCGTAATTCGTTTATTGCTTGTCCAAAGGCTGAAGTTGTCTGTTCTATTGGCGGTGCATAAGTGTAATTGCGTGTTTGCCAGCCAAGATAATAACTAAACTCTGAGCCAACGTCTTCATAGTCAACTTTGCCATTCACATTCATGTCACAATAACGGTAATCATAGGGTGGATTAGCTCCAAGCATACTATAAACTATGCCAATATCGGTATGATCAACCCTTCTATCTCCATTCATGTCGCCAAGCGGAATTGGATGCGGATTACTAAGCCTAGTTCTGCCTTGTTCAACGGTAAGCCAACAATCAGTGTTTGGGACATCATCGCCTAAAACAAAGTTGAAACTGTGAATTTTAATAATATATGGCACTAATACTACCAGTGGACGATACCATAACTCTGCATGAACCCATATGAGTACATGATGACCTTCGTGGTTTTTAGCATTACCATTGCGTATTCCAAGAGTTCCTGCTCCAGAAACTTCCGCACTTGCCCACCAGAAATAAGAGTTATAGATAGATGATAGACTTTGAATATGAAGGAAACTTTTTTCTCCATATGACTCATAGTATTTGGTATAGTTCGTAAAGTAACCATACACATCGCAACCGCCAACCGATGCACTTAGTTCTAAAATGCCATAACCTCCGCTGAGAGTCCACATTAGATTCATTCCATACTGATTTATTGAAATTGGATACCACTGCCCTCCATCCACATAGTCTGCGCTTCCACACAAGTGGGCGAAATAATAGTAATAATCATCATCTGAGTCCCCCGCATGTATCGTCGTAAAAGTAAACCTTTATTTCGAAGCCTGCTGGATACCACCAAACAGTATCATCAAAATGACTTTTTTGGTGAAGATAAAACTTTATTGCAAAATTTTCACTAGCTGTTGGATAAAATGGGTCATATAGAACTATTGGAAGGTACTCAAGATAAACTTCGTTTATGTCATCTTTGTATCGTTCATAACCTGTTGAAATAGCGTAAGCAATTTTGGTCTGAGAAAACAACGGAATTGTCAGGATTAAAGCAAATAGTAATGCTGACTTCTTCATTTCTTTTCCTCCATTTTATCCATTTTTTAAGGATGGGAGTTTCTATCACGATAAAATACAACCCTGCAATTACCGTCATGATATCGATTGTCCAAATAAGAAATCGCTCTGTTATTGTTCTTTCAATGTCTGGAAGGAATCTCACTTGAAGGAAATAGGTATCATTATAATATTTGAGTGTTATGTCATATTCTGAAAATTTTGAGATATTCTTTAACCACCATTCAGCCGAGCTGCGATCAACTTTTATGGGAGACGAAATGATGTCGCTTGCAGCAATATAATCCAGAACACTTAGGTTAAAATCAGTGTCATTTGTTACGTCCATAAATCCTAAATTAGGAATTCCTTTCGAAGGCAACGTAACATGGAGATAAGTAACTCTTTCAGGGCATAGATTATAGGCATTCAAGTACATAGAACGTGGAACATCATAAAATTGATAGTTATAAGCGGCAACCGTAAACACCAGAAGCACAAACAATAATAGACTAACCTTCAAGTTTTCACCCGTCTTTTTCTGCCTTTTAAGCGTTGACTCCCATCCAACCGTTATCATATTATTAACACAAACTCTTTAAAGTCTTTGCTTCTTTGAAAATTTGGGAATTGCAGTCCACACGGTTTGGTGCACTTTGCCACGGCTATGAAAAAAGAGAACAGAGGCTTGAGGGTTTATCTTGAGGCTTGGGCTATGCGTTCTATTTCGTGACGTTTTGAAACCGCATAGCTTTTCATGTCGTGATTCGCCGCCAAAATCAGCTCTTCGGCTAGGCATTCTTCTATTGAGCGTGGATTGTTTATGGATGCCATCCTTGCACCTTCGCAGATATGCCTTAAGGCTAAGTCTATTCTCCGCTGTGGAGCAACATCCACCGATAAGTGGTAAACTATACCGCCATAACTGATTCTTGTCGTGTCTTCGCATGGCGCAGAGTTTTCCACGGCTCGCACAAGCACTTCGATTGGGTTTCTGCCAGTTCGCAAATAAACTATTTCAAACGCATGCCTCACAATGTTCATGGCTTTAGCTTTTTTCCCAGCGTTTTTTCCAGGACGCATCAAATTGTTTACAAGCCTTTCTACAATGTTGACTTTGGCTTTTCCAAAACGTTTATGCTCGTGTCTTCCCATGCTGTGAGGAACAACCATGGGCTTTAGGGAGATATAACTCTGCAAGCCTAAATCGTTCACTTGAACGCCTTTAAAACTCCATTTGCCGAAAAGTTTGATTTCTTTTTCTTCTGCTTTTTGGGTTTGACTCAAGGTTTTCACCGTGATGGCTTCTGTTTTCTTCCATAAACAAGCTCGTTTAGGGATACGCCATTAACCATTATAACTTTCCATCTTACGCCTGGAATGTCACCCATGCTTCTGCCACGTGAACCGCCTATGCCTTCAACAACAACCTCATCATGCTCATCAACAACGTTTAAGGCGCCGTCTCCGGGGAGAAAAGCCGTTATGACGCGTCCGTTCTTTATAAGTTGGGTTCTAACGCATTTGCGTATGGCGCTGTTGGGCTGTTTGCTTTCAACGCCAACTTTCTCTAAAACTATGCCCCTCGCCATCGGCGCACCTTCAAGCGGGTCAGCCTTAACATCTAACATTAACATTCGCCTTTTATAGTACATGCTACTCCAACGAAACTTTTTCCGCTTTTCAACAAGCTTTCTCGCGGCAAACTCGCCTCGTGGAGACTTTGAACCCATAGCTTAATTTCCTCTTACCGTTTAATCACACAACTAATATTTAAACAATAACAGCACAAAACAAAACTTAGGCATATGCTCCAGTACGGAGGCTTTCCCACGGAAACTCTTCCCCACCAATCAACCTTTGCATTTCAAAATAGGCTTTTAGATACTCTTTTCCCTTTTCTGTGGTGTAATACAGCAAATGAGGGTTCCGCCCCCTAAGTTTTTTCCCAGTTTCAACACGCAACAAACCCTTTTCAACAAGCAAGTTCACGCATTTAAGCGCCAACTTATACTTTAAATAGCAAACATGATTTATCTGAGTTATAGTTTTACCTTGAAAACTGCAGAACTTTAGGATTTCTGCGAATATGTCATATTCATTTCTTACACGTTTCTGCGTTGCCTCCAACTTTTGACACCAATTTCCCAGAGAACATTCATAATAAATTAGGAGGTTTCTAAATAGATAATCTTTATGTTTTGCAGAAAATTAAAATCGAAATTTCTGAAACAAGTTTGGAGACGATGCGCTGATGGAACGTTGGCGTTTGTTAAAGCTCAAACCTCATAATGCACCTATGAACATGGCGGTTGACGAGGCTATATTAACAGCTAAAATGCAAGGGCTTGCTCCAAACACATTGAGGCTTTATTGTTGGAAGCCATCTGCAGTGTCCATTGGAAAATTTCAAAAAGTTCAAGACGAAGTGCAAATGGAAAATTGCAGAAGATATGGCGTGGATGTTGTTAGGCGTATAACAGGCGGAGGCGCAGTTTACCACGATGCTGAAGGCGAAATCACCTACAGCGTCGTCGCCGACAAAAGAGAACTGCAAACTGACAACATAGGCGAAATTTACAGGCGAATTTATGCCGGAATAGTTGAAGGCTTAAAAATTTTGGGCGTAAAAGCCGATTTCCATGAAGGCGATGCTGAAACAAGCCCAAACTTGACGGTTAATGGCAAAAAAATTTCTGGAAGCGCCCAATCCCACAAGAAAAACGCTGTTCTGCAACACGGCACAGTTCTTGTGGATGTTGATTTAGAAAAAATGCATGTTTTTCTAAAAAACGTGAAAAACGAGATGACTTCAGTAAAGGCTGAAGTTGGAAGGCACATTTCAGCTTTGGAAGTAACCGAAGCCATAACTGAAGGTTTCAGAAAAGCATTAAACGTTAAATTTGAAAGTGGCGAATTAACGGCTTACGAACGCTCGCTTGCGGAAAAACTGTACAAAGAAAAATATGCTACAGTTGACTGGAACCAGAAGTTCACATAATTAAGTATTTTCGATAAATAATTGTGATATGGAAATATTGCAAATTTAGAAATAACGCTTAAAAACAACACTTGAACAAGCATCGAAGGTTATTAAAATTGAAGGAATCCAAATATATAACAATCCCGAAGATACTCCTATATCTAATAACAATTCTTTTTCTCATTCTTGCGGTCTTTTATCAAGTCTATACAGCATATTTAAGTGAAATGGAAATGCCCTCATGGATTTTACAATACAGTTTCTATGCTTTCTTAACTGCATTTTTAGGTTTTATTTTTGGAATTGCTACTCTTATGATACGTAATTATGTGCAAAAAAGAGAAATAAGGCAGCAGAAACGGAAAGAAGACTTAAAATTAAAAATAAATGCATATGAAAAGAGCATAAGTGAAATTAAAAATTTCATAAATCAACTAGAGAGCAAATCCTCAGCATCACCAATTAATATTCGAACCGAATTATCACTTGAATCGCAGAAAAAGCTGGAAGAATTTAATCAACATTGTGAACTTTATCGAGACTGGCTCTTAGCTGTGGAATACATAATCCCAGAGATTCTTCAAAGGTTAATAAGAAGTGAACTCCCCCAAACGGCTAAAAGTGGTTACGCGTTAGATAGCGATTTACAAGAATGTGAGCTTCTAAAACGTTATATGGCTGGCGAAGAAGTTAATGTAACATGGTTAAAGGGAAACAAACCAAGACTTCTGGATAATATTCTAAAAAATCTTAAGGACAGTGAATCTCAACTTGATACATTTTTTATTGTACTTAACAATGAATTTAAAAATAATAGGGTATTGAAAAGATATAGGGAAGAAAAGAAAGCATTGATGGAGTTAGGGAATCTGATACTAGATAATTTTAAACGCGAGTTGGAATCATTGCAAAAAGAAATTTCAAGGTTTCAATGATGGAAACCAGCCCAGAGCGATAGCAATAATTTTCGCATGTCTATAAAGCAAAAAGGATTCAATTATTAGGGTTTTAGAGAAAGCGTCTTTTTAGTGGTGTTTTGTCGAAGTCTTGGTCGTTTGATATTATTTCCTTCGCTTTGTTTCTTATTGCAGCGGCTAAATGCAATGCGTCCTCGTAGTCTAGGTCATATTCTCTTGTTAGGCTAATTGCCTCTGACAAGTCATTTGTGGTTAATGGTGTTATTGTTAAGCCGTGAAGCCCCACTATCGAATTTACAACTTCCTCAACTAATGTTTTGTCTTTTAGGTTTCTGCATGTTAAGCCAGCTATTATTACCAGCGTTTGATAAAGCGTCAAGGTGGATGTCACATATTTTCCATGCGGGGCTTCCTCAATTTTCTTTATCCATTTGTAGGCTGTTTTGCCGAAAACGGGGTGGTTGCCAAGCCAGTATATAAAGACGTTTATGTCTACGTAGGCTTCTGGCTCCACCATTCTCTCATAACCTTTACTACGAATTCGTCTAGGTCTTCTGGCCATCGTATTATTTTGAAAACTCCGAAATATTTATCGGCGATGGGTTTAAGAGGTTCTATAGTGATGCTTTTCTCATTTGCATTTATTTTGACGTAGCTTCCCTCTTTCACTTTAGCTTTTTCTCGAATGCTTTTAGGAATTAACACTCGGCCCTTTTCGTCCACTTTAACTATTTCCACAAGCTTTAACCCACCAAAATATATTATTCCCACTTATTTAAATATTCCCACTTTAATCTCCTAGACATTTTATAAAATGCGTGGAATCCTAACTAACGTCTTTCCATCCTCCATTTCACGCCTTGTGATGTGTCCTCAATTATTATGCCCATGGCTTTTAGTTGTTCTCGGATTTTGTCGGCTGTCGCCCAGTCTTTGGCTTTTCGTGCTTCCTCTCTTTTTCGGATAAGTTCTTCAACTTCTTTTGGCAGTTTCTCCCTTTCCTTTTTAACTTCACCTATCACTCCGAGAACTTTATCGAACCGCATCATCAAATTGTAGACTTGTTGAGCTTCCTCTTTACTTAGCATGTTTTCGTCCATCAGTTTGTTCACTTCATTAATAAAGTCGAATGTAGCGGATAAAGCCACGTTTATGTTTAGGTCGTCGCTCATTGCTTCTTCAAAACTCTTTTTTGCTTTTTCCATAAGCATTTTCAGCCTTTCTCTACAGCCTTTTCCATCAGCGTCCAAAAGCCTATAGGCGAAGTTTGTTAGGCGTTCAACTGCGCCTTTTGCGGCTTTTAAGCCTTCAAACGTGAAGTTTAACTGTTGCCGATAATGCGTTGACAATAGCAAGTAGCGAACAGCCTTTGGGTCATAACCCATCTTTATTAGGTCTCTCAGCGTATAATAGTTGCCGTAGCGTTTCGCCATGCGTTTTCCTTCAACAAGCAAATGCTCATTATGAAGCCAGTAATTGACGAAGGTTTTGCCTGTTGCCGCCTCGCTTTGGGCAATTTCGTTTTCATGATGCGGAAAAATTAGGTCAACTCCACCGCAGTGAATATCCAACGTTTCGCCCAGATACTTCATCGCCATAGTGGAACATTCAATGTGCCAGCCTGGACGTCCCTTGCCGATTTCTGTTTCCCAGAAAACGTCGCCGTCCGCTTCATCCCAAGCCTTCCACAAAGCGAAATCACGCGCTTCTTCCTTAGCGTATTCGTCAACCTTCACCCTTGCGCCTGGCTTTAACTCTTCAACTTTTATTTTTGAAAGTTTGCCGTAATCCTTAAACTTTGAAATGTCATAGTATATTGAACCGTCTTCTCCACGGTAGGCGTAGCCCTTTTCCATAAGCCTTTTAATAAGTGCAACCATTTCAGCGATGTTTTCAGTCGCCCGTGGATTATACTCCACTTTTTCAATGTTTAGTGTGGCTGTGTCTTCAAAGAAGGCTTTTATGTAACGTTCAGTGTATTCCTTAAGCGGTATGCCTTGCCTTCTTGAACCAGCAATTGTTTTATCATCCACATCAGTCAAGTTCATAACTTGCGTAACTTGGAAACCGCAGTATTCAAGCCAACGCCTAAGCAAATCCTCAAAAACGAAAGAGCGAAAATTTCCTATATGCGCAAAATCGTAAACTGTTGGTCCACAAGTGTACATTTTAACTTTACCCTTTTCTATGGGAACAAAACGCTCCTTCCTACGGGTCAGCGTGTTATAGAAATATAGGTTTTCCATTAAGGATTCCATGATTACCAGTCCAGAAAATTAAGATGAACAATGTTATTTAAGGATTTAAAGCGTTCCACTGGCATTCGCTCTTTCAATCGTTGATTTTTCATCTTCAGAAAGAGGTATAATTTATGCCATTTAGCATGAAGCGGTTCACGGCGCTCTCTTTTCGCAGGTTGCTTGGAGTTTTACTCCTAACTGCGATTATAGACAAGACCTTTAAGGCTGCACGATTAAAGAATATGCTGTGCACAAAAAATTGAGTATTCCCCCAGCAAGGCTAACGTATGCTCCGTAAAGAACATTATAAGTGTATGGGCCAGAAGACGTTAATGTGCCGGGGTTTATAACCCAAATAATTGGAAATGCAATTACTACTGCCTCAATACATGTCACCAGCACTAGAAGGCACCTCTGCTTCTTCTTTATATAACATATGTAGCAAATTGCTGAAATCGCTAAAAATGTTAACATGAGTTGCCCCACAACCAGCTGAATACCAAATATGCAACACTTGTCCATCATAACTTCTGGTATTAAGAATCGCTCCCCCCATGGAAGGAAAACTCCTAACACATTAATAATGAACCCTATAGTATTTACGTAGATTGATCTTTTCAACATTTAAAATTAGAAGGAGTTGTTTCAAATATAAAAATCTTTATATGTTTAAAGTTCTCAAAATTGATTAATCGGGGGTGTGAGTAGTGAAAAAGAGAATAATTGCAATGTTTTTGACTGGTTGCATGGTTATGTTGTCATCGATGGGCAATGTTTATGCGACTTCTAGTTCCGCTATAGAGCAGATGGTTTTAAAATTTTTAGGCGACGTTGCCGGAATTGATATAAATAACTATGAAATCATCTCTCTTACAACCTCTGCATCTAAGATGCTAAATTTACCACATTATCAGACAGACATAAAAGTGGTAATTGCGAACGCTGATGCACAGTTTGAGGTCATCATAACATTAATTGATGAAAAAATGTGGATTTACAATTTATATGGTGAATTTAAAGAGGACGCTTTAACTTTTCGCGATTGTTTGACTGTAACATATAATAGACTTGCATCATATCAAATGTTCGCTGGTTCATTGTATGGTAAGTTCGCTGAAATGCTTTTAAAGGCGATAAGTGAAGAGAAAACAAAAGTTGAAGTTGAAGAATTCACTTTAAACGTTTCTTATATGCCGACGAATTATAGAGAAAACGTAGTCATCCGTTATACACGTAAAATAAGCGGTTATGAGTTCCCGGGCGACTACTTTGTAGTTAGCGTATCCAAAAATGGACTGCTCACTCATATCCTTGACAACACGTTATATTATGTCGCAACTACAGACGTTAATGTCTCAATAGATGAAGCGATAAGCAAGGCGTTACCGTATGCCGAGGAATATGCCAGTCAACATGGACAAGAAATAACTGCGGTAGATGCTACGTTTGAATTAACGAAGGATATAGGTTGTGTTCGCGGCGATAACTTCGCTATATATCCCCAATGGAGTGTATGGATTACGTTTGATAAAGTAAATGAAGAAAATATTTTTGGATATGTAGTGATGATATGGGCAGATAACGGTGAAGTTTATCACTATGAGCCGCAAGGATTTTATAATCCTTCACCGAAAAAGAGCCCCAGTGCAAACTTTTTATGGCAACTTGCAGTGGTAATTACCGCCACGATCATACTTTTTCCGGCTTTAACCACATACGCCAGATATAGAACGCGGAGGAGCAATAAATGAACAAGTATTTAACGACTTATTGCATACAGCTAATGATTGCGTCTTTCTCTCTTTCGTTTTTAATACCAGTATCGCTTGCAAAGTCTTCTATAACTTTGGGTTCTAGGGATAGTGTACCCCTTAATGAAATAAATCTAGATGCAACCATAACAAATATGATAGCATTTTACTCGTTTATGGCTGGATACAAGGATTATAATCAGTATGGGGCTCAGACAACTCGGAATAAAATATTTCAAGCAGCTTTCGGCAATGGTCACATATACTCAATATCATTTTACATAGGTCATGGAGGCTCAGAATATTTGTGGAATGGTATTTTTTATGAACAGCAATGGTTTATAACAGATGATGAGGGAGGACATGTGCATGATAAAGATATATTTCAACATTCGGGATGTAAGAATTGCCATTTTGCCTTACTATGGTCTTGCTTTCAGGGAGACACCATTGGTGGAAAACATTGGTCGGGTACACCTTTTGGAATGCCTCACGCATGGTTGCACACTACCTCATTAAGTAATGATGGGTATACCAGCCCCGATAATGGGGGCCGTGCTTTTGTCGGATTTAAAGGAGTTGCTCCATTCCTAACTTATGATGGTTTAGGTACAACCGATGCTGGTTAGCACTTCCTTCGCCACTTTTACTACGCTGTAATATACCGAGGATATTATTACTCGATAAAAACCGCCCTTGATTATGCGGCAAATATAGTTTGGAGCACAGACTTTAGAAAATGTATCCTATACACAGGATACAAAATTAGTGGTTATGATGGGAGAATGGAAGTTTATGGTGATGGAAACATGCATATAAGCAGTTATGATGGAGGCAAAGGGAGTTGCCCTGACGTTAATGGCGACTACAAAATTGACAGCATTGACTTGGGCATAGTGTATGATTCATTGGGCTCAAATAACCTTGTCTGCGACTTAAACGGTGATAACAAAGTTAATTATCACGATCTTGGCTTAGAGTTTGGCTATTATCTTGGCTGGCAAACACGCCACTACACATATGTGCCACCAGCAATAGAAAAGACAGCCACAGCCTTCAGACAAGCCATAAACCAAATACGTCAAAAATATCCTTAGTCGTATTTTTTTATTTTTATCATTTCTTTGTATTGTTGGAGGTCCTTCGCCACGTTTTTCAGGAAGTGCAGTTCCTCCATTGTTTTTCTTAGGTTGAATAGTTCTTGGCGGATTTTTTGTGTATAATGTTTGTTTTCGTTCATTGTTTTCGCCTTTTTGTTTGTTTGATGGAGGGCTTTCATTGTTTTTTGGCAAACCCTTTTTAGCAACCATTTCCGTCATCGAGGAGAAAGGAGAAGGCTTCAGAAAACGGAAAAACTATTCTTGGTTGCTTGGGTTTTGCCTTCAACCTTTAGCCCTTCCATTACATCGTAAGACTTAATATACAAGCTTATATAAAAACATTACTCAATAAAAAGACTACACAAACACTCAGCCAATAGCCAAAACACCCTCTAAAATATTCCTTTCAGGAACATCCAACTGCTTCGAAAGCCAATTCTTCAACAAAGCCGTAGCCTTAGGAAGCTCACCACTATAAGTTATAATCTGATTATTCTTCAAAGCATCAACCTGAAAAGTTTTTTCCGCTTCCCTATAAAGAAAAGACAAAGTTTGCGCCCCACGGGCTAAAGTTTGAAAATCATCCCACTGCTTACAGCGCAAAATCACAGGCGGACCCCTAACCTCCTTAGGCTGTAAAGCTTCAGTCTCAGCCTCAACCTTCACTTCGGGTTTCGTTTGCGCTGGCACTGGAACTTCACGAGGAGCCGACAAATAAGTGATTAAATTCGCTATTTCGCTCTGCAATGTGGTTAACCGCTCCTCAACCTTCTCGATTTTACCGCTTAACTCGCCAGCATCGCCAAGCCTTTCGGTTATACTGCCCAACTCACTTATGAGCCTATCCAAATCCTTCTCATGCTCTTTCAAAACGTTAACTATGAAATCCAAAGCCTCGAAAGCCTCGTCCTTCGATGGAGACTTCTTCGACATAGCCCTTCCATTCCTTCAACATATAAATGCCCTCTCTCTATAAATAAACATAGCGAATCCTCAAAACGTATCCATAGGAAGACACAACCATACGTATTGAAAATTAAAACTACCGCCAAATAACAAATTTCCATACACTGAGAAAACTTAAGTAAAAGGTTAAACCCTAAAATAAACCTTGGGCGGGTAGATCAGCCTGGAATGATCGCCACGTTGGCATCGTGGAGGCCGCGGGTTCGAATCCCGCCCCGTCCACCACTTACAGCGTTGGCATACCAGTTGAGGCCTGAAGTCAAAGGGGAATTGTTAAGGGTTTTTGCAGAACTTGAGGGAAAGAAGGCGGCGAGAACCGTCCGAGACTATATGAAAGCGTTGATTAGAATTGCTGAAGCGTTGGGGTCTTTAGATGATGTTCAGAAGGTAGCTGATTTTCTCAGCAGAAGCCCAATCAAGTGGGTGCGGAAACATGGAATAGCAGCCTACAATCACTATGTTAGAATTTTCAAACTTCCCATGCCCTCTTATGATTTTCAGAGAGATTCACGTCGGCAGTTGCCGAGAATCCCCCCAGAAA
>JAWCNN010000019.1:0-20825 GCA_038848525.1 Bathyarchaeia archaeon
TAGTACTCGTAACCGTAGTAGTCCTAGCACTAGTCACAACACCAGTAGCCGTAGGCGTAGGAGTAGGCGTCGGCGTAGGAGTAGCAGTTGGCGTAGCCGTTGGAGTAGGCGTTGGCGTAGGAGTAGGTGTTGCTCCTCCATAGTATTGAACCACGTTGGTTCCGTTTTTTCCAAGCACTGCTACATGGTCTAGCGATACAAATCTGCCATTGGCGTCTTGCCACAGAGTCTTTTTAATTATGTTGTATTTGGTTTGATCTACGGTTTTCCAGTCGTCAAGCACTATGCCACCAGTATCACCCGAATTGGGATTAAAACACCAAAATGTATGGTGAAGATTCTTTTCTTGTATGAAAGAAGATAATGCTTCAAGCCATGTTTTAGTGTCGCCTTCTACCCTACCTCCCCACTCGCCTATTAACAGTGGACTGATGCCGTTTTCCACAATGTAATACCAGTTAGGTCGCCAACAATCATTGTATAGGGTGTCTTTGTTGAAACCCGAGTAAAACCATGGTTGATTGTACACGCTTGGTCCATAATCGTGAGGTGAATAAACAAGCTTGTTTTGTTTTGATCCTAAATTGATGGGGCGGTCTGCGACGCCTCTTAGATTTCCGCCCCACCAAGTGTAGTAGTAGTCATCTGGATTTTTGGAAGTCCAATTTGCTCCGGGTTTAGGATAAGCTTGTATTCCTTCAGCTAATATGAGAACATCTGGATTTCTTGCGTGTATAATTGCCGCTACTTCCTCAACCGCTTTTGGCCAGTTGTTCATGTCGTTTGAGTTGTCCCATTTGGCAAAGCTTCCTTCCGACTCTTGCGCTGGGTTGCCATGCGGCTCATTAAACACGTCCATTGCAATAACCGCGTCATTGCCTGCGTATCTGCTGGCAAGCCAGGCCCAGCAATCCAACCAGTCCTGCTTTGTATAACTACTGTAATACCAAAGGTTAGTCATTTGCGTGTTCACAACTCTATGCATGTCAAGAATAACTTTTAAGCCGATTGAGTTGCAATAGTTTATTGCTCTGTCAAGGAGATCGAGACTGCTGATGCCCACAAGTTCGGGGTTTACTTGTGAATTTATGCTTTGAACTTTTGCGGAGTAGTCCCCTTTAGTCCATGGTTTTACAAGTTGAACGCATAAAGGAACCCGCAAAACATTAAATCCGAGGCTAGCGATTAAATCTAAACTTTCTTCTAGATTGACTTGCCACAGCCCATCAAAGCCTTGAGTTGATGTTTCAAACCCAAACCAATTTATGCCCGTCAAACGTACTACTCTGCCCTGAGCGTCTTTTATCAAAGTTCCTTCAACATGTAACCAATCGTCGTTTGTAGGAAGCGAAGCCGCTTTACTTGGAATATTAATGAAAACAGAGAATGACACAGCAAGCAGCAGAAAAACAATCATGGTACTAACATATTTTTTGTGCAATTTTCCTTTCTCCCCTATTTTCCAAATTCAACAAGATAAAAATGCCTTTGATTCTATATAAGAATTTATGTTTTGTTGCTGGTGTATTCAGTTGCGGGAAATGTCGAATATTCTGCAAAAAACTGAATGAAATTTGAAGAGGGCATATCCGCAAGTTTGATTTAAATGTGTTTTATTAATAGATAAGAAGCATTTACCTAGTGGAGGTGGAAATATGGATTTACTGGATATATACATGTTAAATCTCGCCGTTACCATAGGCATGTTTGTCGTCTTAATTTTTAGGGCGTGGATTGAACAGAAACATTATCGTATGATGTGGCAGGAGCTTGAGTGGCGAAGAACATACCAAACCATGGGACGCTTGCTCAGAGCGGAAAAAGACCTGTTTTTAAGGGTGGAAGGCGGCGACGAACTTTATCAAATGTTATGCGAAATCTTCAAGGTAAATGAAGACAAAAAATCTTAAGGAAAATACTTTTTATATTCTTTCAGAAACAAATATTATGCATAACCATAAGTGAAGGGTAGAAGAGACGCATATGAAAATGAGAGGAAACCTATCGAATCGGAAATGGCAACTCTTCTCATTAGTTTCGGTGATAGCTCTAATAATCTCAATAAGCTTTAACGTCTACCAAAGTTTCAATCTCTCTAATGATAATTTTTTAGGTGGAAATTCTCCATCAAATAGTTTCACAAGTGAATATATGAACTTTACATTTACATGGGACCCCAGTAATCAGAGAATAGTCCAAGGCGTGTTTCATCTGGAGATTGGCATTAGGTGGTACGGGGAAAATTTGTTAATGGTGATAAAGGCTAACGACGACGATTATGAGGAGTGGGACTATTTAGGCTTAGTTTTTGACACAAATCAAGATGGTCACATCGACATTCATGATGAGTCTTATGCATTATATGCAAACAACATGACACAGCCGTCAGTTTTATGTGATCATGGCTTTCTAGGATTTGCAGAAGTTGCGCCGGTGCCAGGTCCCCACGAAGTTTCATTTAATATAGACGCAGGGTACACTTTTACTATACAATTTCCATGCTTAGGTTGGTATGATTATGAATGGAACCCCTTGAAATCGCTGAAAAAAGGATATAACAATCCCTTACACATATGCTTCTTTGACGACGACTTAGGGAAAGTGTTCATCGAATTCCTATTCTACATTCCGGGGGAATAGAAATAAAAACCAAAGGTTTTAGAGATAATGCCAACCGTCAAGCCGAAATCTGCAAAATTCTATAAACAATGAGATAAACTTACATGAAGGTTAAAGTTTAATTGGATGGGAAATCTTTTGACAGAAGCTCAAGCAGACCAGAAAATTGAAGGTGAATTAAAAGGTAACACTCTTCGAGTCTATCTGATGATGTTAAAATCAACAGATGGTGTTGGAGTTAGAGAGGTTCAGAGGTCTTTGGGCTTTTCGAGTCCAACTTTGGCTGTGTATCACTTGGAGAAACCGTGTGAATTGGGCTTGGTGGAGAAGCGGCATGGAGAGTATTATTTAGCTAAAATAGTGAAGGTTGGCGTTTTGAAGCAATTCGTAAAGTTTGGATTTTTGATGCTCCCTAGATATGTTTTTTATGCTACTATGTTTACAGCGCTTTTAGTGCTTTATTTGTCAAAATTTGAACAAATTAATTTTTACAGCCTCTTTGCCTTAATCTTCGGGGTACTCGGTACGGCTATATTCTGGTATGAAACCTTCAGAATTTGGCGCCAAAAACCTTAGCGTACAATTTCTTGTACATAATGTACAAAAGCATTGTTTTTTATATTTTAAAGATACTTTTACTGTGGTGAATATATGCTCAAGAAAATCGTCCTTTCCATAACTATGGGCATTGCTTTCTCCCTCGCTATTTTTACAGTGCTTACAATCATGCCTTGCACACAGCCCACAACCCCGCAACCTTCACCACTGTCGGAAGGTGTACCTCTCTCGGCAATTAACATAACTTTACATATTTCCCAGTTTACTGAGCCGCAGGGACTCGGCAGTGAAGCCAACTTAACAATTGAAATTGTTTCAATTGAAGATGCATCTAACGTAATGGTGAATGTTAGCTTGCCCGAGGGGATAAGTCTCTTAGAGGGAGACTTGGCATGGACTGGAAATCTCACGGCAAACGTTTCATCAAGTTTTAACCTAAGAATAAAAGCCGTGGAGGTTGGCAATTGGACCATATCCGCAACGGCAATGTGGTATCTTACTTCTAACTCATGGTATGGAGACATAGATAGGATGTGTATTTGCGTGTTTGAAGATAGAATAGTAGTAACTTCTGGAGAATGTTGTTCTACAAAAAACATCCCTCCTGGATACAATGAACTAAGGACAAGCCCACCTTAATGGATTTTGGACATTTCAAGACGCAAAGGGGAAAACCTTCAGGGCAAGAGCATACATCGAAGGCTGTTTGGGTTTTAGGGGTAATGCCAAACTTCAATTAACTCCACAGCAGCTTTACCGTGTTTTTCCATTCCATAACGCCTAAAGGGTTTGGTTAAATGCCTTTGAGACCTAACTGATGTTATGTATAATCCTTTTCCAATTTCTCTTTTCATTTTAACCTCAATTTTTCCAATGTTAGTGTATTTTAAACCGCATTTTTCACATTTGAAACCCTTACCCCTTCCCATGGACTTCAATCGTTTACCACATTTAGGGCAAATTGGGTTCTGGCAAACAATTTTTTGTGCAAGTTTCAGGAACCGAATTTTTTCAAGGTTTATTGTTAAGGGCTTATCATCCGACGGTGGACGAACACCGCCGAAAACTTCAACGCAGTCGCCGACAATCAATTTTCTGGCTATATTGCGGAGAACACCCGTGGGCTCGTAAGCTGCGCAGTCAACCCGTGCGCTTTCATCTTTGATCGTGAAGATTACGTGTCTTCGAGGAATTATCCTCGGGTTTGTTGCCACAATTCCCCTTGCAATCACGGGATGGTACGGCTTAACATCGCTTAGCTTCGCAACTCTTTTCAAGTGGGCGTCTGTTCCATGGTTTGTGCGGAATATAACCCGCCGTTCTATCGGCTCAAAAGCTTTAACCATCATAAACGCCTTCTTCACAATTTCTGGGGTTTCGCCCCTAATTCCAAAGAGAACAGGGTCCGGTCCTCTTGGGGTTATGATTATTCGGCGTTTTTCTGGGTCAACATTGTTGAACGTGTAGGGTGCTGTAGCCTTATCCATCTCGAAAATTGATGTCGGGTCTACTTTTCTTTTTGAACCCCAATTTTCTGGAGTGCGATACGCAATTATCTCGTAGGTGTGGTCTCCATTTAGAGTTTCGCCAACAGCAGCCAAACTGCCAATTATTCCTCTGCCCTTCTTGAATCCAACAGCTTCCGCTTCAAACTTTTTTATGAGTTTTAAAGCTTCTTTTAAGCTTGCTACTCCGCTAATCGTTTTTTTGGCAAACGCTTTAACTTCTTTTGGAATATTCGCTTTTTTAAAGAAGACTATGCCTGGGTCTGTGCCTTTAAATTCTAAGTCTGCGTTTTCCTCTACGGTGCTTATGACGGTTTCTTTAATTTCGTTTTCCACATCCCCGCTGTATTCCACTCTTAGGCATAGGGCACCGTTTCCCCTCGTTTTCCACGGAACGTTTGGGTTTAACCTAACTAGGTTTGGGTAATCAATGAATTTGGCGTTTAGTTTTTTTAGTTTTTCCACTAGAAGAGCCGCCACGTAAGTGGTGCATCCCTTTCTGGTTGAATCCGTATCGTCAAATCCTATGTGCATAATTTCCTTATTCATTCATGCTATCCCATTCCTATAATTTCAATGAGGCATTTAAAAGGGGGAAAGTTCCGCGAGGGTTGGCGTAGATAAAAAGGAGGGTATGCTTTATTTTGCTTCCTCAATAACTATCATTGTTAATGTTGACCTAACTTTGTCAAGCCTTCTTATGCGCCAAGTTACAATCTCCTTAAGTTTATCCATGCTTTCTGCTTTAACCCTTGCAACTATGTCGTATACGCCGTAAACGGCGAAAGCCTCATCTACTCCATCAACTTTTTTCAACTCTTTCAGCACATCTGTTTCTGAACCTATTTCCGTATTAATCAACACAAAGGCTGTTGGCATCTTGAATCTCCTCATTTAATGTTTTATTTTGCGCATTAAAATATTTTGCTACTTGTTTGAACGTTACAAATTTAGTAAAGACTTAAATGTGGAAATTCACTGCTTTTAGCCACAGTGCCGTACAATAAAAGGAATAATCTTATCTCTTATTTGGGATAATACATTATTAGGTTTGAGGCTATGTTAGAAGAGAAGTTTATCACCAGCCGTGAGATGCGGGCTTTAGAGCTTAACTCCGAATATTTTGGCGTTTCACGACTTCAGTTGATGGAGAACGCTGGGCGCAATGTGGCTTTGGAAATCGCCTCAAGATTTAAACCAGAAAAGTCCATTGCAGTTTTCTGTGGTTTGGGTGGAAATGGCGGTGACGGATTTGTTGTAGCTAGACACCTCACCTCTTTAGGCTTCAAAGTTACTGTTATACTCGCTGGAAAAGCCAAAGAAATCACAAATAAAGCCGCTTTAGAAAATTGGAAAGCACTACAATTTTTAAAGGAAAAAATTTCAATATACGAAGTTTATGACAGTTCCCTCATACCCGAAGTAAACGCTGAAATAGTGATTGACGCTTTGCTTGGGATAGGCGTTAAAGGGAGTTTAAAACCGCCAATTTTGCAGCTTGTCCAAAAAATAAACGCCATGAACGCCTTCAAAGTTGCTGTTGACGTGCCAACTGGAGTGGATGCGGACACCGGCGAAGTTTTAAGTGAAGCGGTAAAAGCCAACTTGACAATAACTTTTCACAAAACAAAAATTGGACTTGAAAGGGCAAGGGAGTACGTTGGCGAATTAATTGTGATGGATATAGGCTTACCAAAAGAATTCGAAAATTTTGCAGGTCCAGGCGACGTTCTGCTAGTTACGAAACCTCGTCCGCTGGAAGCCCACAAAGGAGATTTTGGACGTTTGTTGGTTATTGGCGGAAGCGAAACTTTTTCAGGCGCTCCAGCATTTGTGGTTTTAGCCGCTTTGCGAACAGGCGTTGACTTGGCTTATGTTGCGACTCCAGAAAACACCGCTTATGCAATTGCTTCTATGTCGCCGGACATCATCACCATAAAGCTTGAGGGAAGACACTTAAACATGGGTAACATACCTGCCTTGAAAAGTTATATGGAAATGTCTAGCGCTGTTGTTTTGGGTCCGGGGCTTGGCTTACATGTGGAAACCAGAGAAGCCGTAAAAGCTGTTGTTGAGGTTGCTGAAAGCTTAGGTAAGCCTTTGCTTTTGGATGCTGATGGTTTAAAGGCTTTTGCAGAATTTAAGCGAAAATTGAATGTGCCTTTAGTTTTGACGCCTCATGCTGGCGAATATGCCATACTAACTGGTAAGAGGCTTCCAGAAGATTTAAGGGAAAAGGCGTTAGAAGTGCAGAAAACAGCAGCGGAATTAAGAGCGGTAATATTGTTAAAGGGTCGAGTTGACGTAATCTCTGATGGGAAACGTTTCAAGCTTAATTTTACTGGCAATCCTGGTATGACTGTTGGCGGGACAGGCGATATACTTTCGGGAATTGTCGGCGCTTTTCTAGCTCAAGGCGCAAACCCGTTTGAAAGTGCGGTTGCTGGCGCTTTTGTGAATGGCGCTGCTGGAGATTTTGTTTTTGAGGATAAAGGCTCTCACATGGTTTCTACAGACCTTCTGCAATGGATTCCTCATGTCTTAAATGACCCGATGAGCCATTTAAAGGTGCGAAAAACACTTGCCCAATCAAGTTAAAATTGTTGTTTATCATGCTGGGCAATGTGACCCTAAAAAGTGCACGGCTTTAAAGCTTAAACGCCATGGGCTGGTCCGCCTAGTGCGTCAAATAAGGTTTCTGCCGAAAAGGGCTGTTGTTCTTAATCCCTTTTCTGAAATTGCCTTTTCTCCAGCCGACAGAAAACGCATTGAAAATTTTGGTTTGGTTGGTTTGGACTGTAGTTGGGAACACGCCGAAAAAGTTTTGCTTAAACATGCTAAGGGAACGTCCAGATGCCTACCATTTCTCATCGCTGGCAACCCTGTAAACTTTGGCAAACCAACTAAGCTTTCAACAGTTGAGGCTTTAGCCGCAGCGCTTTACATAGCCAACTTCAAAGAAGAAGCCACAAAACTGCTTTCGATTTTTAAGTGGGGACACACTTTTCTGGAAATGAACATGGAAAGACTTGAAGCTTATGTAGAAGCCAAGGACAGCACAGCCATAATAGAAATGCAAAAACAATTCATTAAGGAATTAAGTTAACAGAGAGCGACGAAAATGGAATTTCCAATAGATTTCATTGTTTTCTTGCTTTCAGTTGTTTTGACATCGCTGTCTGGAGTTATGATGCCTGGACCTGTTTTTGCCGTTACGGTGGCGCATGGATACAAAAATAGGGCTGCCGGGCATCCTAGTTGCTTTGGGACACGGTGCAATAGAATTTCCACTCATGTTTCTAATATTTTTTGGCTTCGAAAAATTGTTCGCTGAAAGCCCACTCCACCGAATTATAGGTTTTGTTGGAGGCTTAACACTTGTTTACATGGGCTTACAAATTTTCAGGGCTCAAGGAGAGGCAAACGGTGAACGTGGTTTTTCTGGGCGTGGGCATGGCTCTTTTACAGCTGGTGTTCTCACAACAGCCACAAACCCTTATTTTTTCATTTGGTGGGCAACCATCGGCGCAACGCTTGTGGCAAACTCCTACGCTTTTGGCTTTATTGGCTTCTTATTGTTCACTATAACCCATTGGTCATGCGATTTAGCATGGTACACGCTTGTTTCTTACACGGTTTTTAAGTCGCGGCGTTTCTGGACGGCGAAAGTGCGCAAAATAGTTTTCGGCTTTTGCTTCACAGTCCTATTGAGTTTCGGCGTATGGTTTATTATTTCCGCATTACCCTTCATAGAAATGGATGGTGTGTGAGAAGTGACCGAAGAATTCGCTGTTGGAAAAGCGAAAATTTGTTTGGTTCAAGGAGACATAACCGATTTGGACACAGACGCCATAGTAAACGCCGCTAACCCGTCGCTTATGGGCGGCGGAGGCGTTGATGGAGCTATTCACCGCAAGGGCGGACCAAAAATTCTCGAAGAATGCAAGCGTATAAGGGCTACGGAATATCCCAATGGACTTCCAACGGGAAAAGCCGTCATCACCACTGGAGGCAACTTAAAGGCTAAATACGTTATTCACACAGTTGGACCAGTTTGGCATGGCGGAACACACGGCGAACCAGAACTTTTAGCTGAAGCCTATCGCAACTCGCTTAAACTTGCAATTTCAAAAGGACTGAAAACCATCGCTTTCCCGTCAATAAGCACAGGCGCTTATGGCTACCCAATTGAAAAGGCGGGTCCCATAGCCATATCAACAGTTAAGGAGTTTTTGGAAAAAGAGGACAAACTCGAAAAAGTTGTGTTCGTTTTGTTTTCGAAGCGTGACTTTGAAATTTACAAGAAAACAGCAGAAGAACTCCTAAAACCGTCAAACTGCGACGCCCTTTAAATAATCCACTATTTCTTTCCTAAAATCTTTAAAATCGTTGGTTTTCTTTAAATTTTCAAACACAAGTTTATCGTCAACTCCACCATATCTGTGAACAAGAATGTTTCTGAAGCCCCTCATCGCTTTCAACTTTCTTTCCATTTGTTTGGAAATAATTCCTTTTTGCCTTAACTTTTCAAATAAATCCCCCTCTTCAGTTGGCAGACCTAGCCTTAAACCTTTCACCATCAAAGTGCATATATCTATTGTGCATTCTATTAAGATGTGCAAAAGCCTTTCGCAAGCTCTCTTCTTTTCTACAGAACCCACATATTCTTCATAGCTTTTTGGCATGATGCTTTCAAGCTCGTTTAGATACGTATCCAATTCATCAAGTTTTGACAAAATTCGGTTCTTATCAAGCATGTAGAACTTCCTCCAAATAGGCGAGGTATCTTGGTTTGAAGAGTTCAAATTCTCTAATCGTGGAAAAAGCTAAATCATAGAGGGCGTCTTCATCTCTGCAAAATATAACCTTGCCTTCCTTCAAAACTTGCATTTTTATTGGTAGAGGAAGTTGCTGAAAAATTTGTATGTCCAAGCTTGGGAAAGCAATTGAATATCGCAGTCGTTTCCTTGACAAATATAACAGAGAAAACTTTTTTGGTTTCAGCATAATGCAAACGTCCACATCAGAAAATCTTTCATTCCTAACGTAACTACCAAAAAGCATCACCGCTAAGACATCACGGTCTTTTTCGGTTTTTTCTATTAATTTTTCAAGTTCTTTCTGCACAAAAATAACTAACCATGACGAATATTTAATAGTTTCAGCCAAACTGGGAAGCCGAACATACCTGCACTCATTATTGCTGAAGTAATCACCTAACCAGTTAAAAATACAACTACCCGAATTGATGTTGGATTATTGAGTATTGAAAGATACGTGACAACCAATCTTTCATCCGCCGCATACTTGGATTTTCCGTATGGTTCTACAAGGTTGAAGTCATTCGACACAATTTGCTCTACTTCTTAGGAAGTTTATGTCCCTGACTTACAAGTTTTAATTTAATTCTGTGTTTATTCTCCGCCTTCTTACCTGCACCTAATCCAAAAATCATAGCTTTAATTTGCCCTTCCTCCGACTTTACCACTTCATATTCAAATTCAATTTCCAATTCTTGTGTTCTAAAGAAGAAATCTCGACTTTCCAAGGGATTAGGAACCATGTCCTCAAAAAGCGGTTGTTTTGGAGTAATCTCGTCTTCACTCTCTTTTATTTGCTTTTTCAGCCAGATTAAATATTCCTTCAATTCTATTTCGGTCAAGTTCTATCTTCTAGTTCCTAGTGAATTATTAAGATAAAAATCTATCGGCAACTATTCTTATAAATTGTGTAAAATCAAAAATGCAAAAGGATGAAGTGACGAATAGACCTTTGAATGTGGATTGGGTTATTGGTTTATTTTCTTTTTCTCGTAATCTTCTTTTAATCGCACTAGAGCTTTTTCTATGGCGTGGCTTAGAGAACCAAATTCTTTAGCTTCTATCATCTTCTCTAACCATTTAAGCAATTCAATGTCGATGGTGACGGTTTTCTTAACTTTCATATTTTCTTATTGGTTTTCGTACTCATTTAGCATTTACACCACAAGACACCTAAAGATAAGGCTTATAAGTGCAATGTCGTATTATTTTTCACATGGAGATTAACAATGCAAAAGAAAGCCCACATCACCATAACACTCGTCCAAGAAGCCAACAAAGTAAGCAACACCCAAATCATAAGAGAAATTAAAGAATCACTACACTGCGCATGGCTTGCAGACATCGAAAAAATAAAAATCCACCAGCAACACATCGAAAAACACCATCGTTTTCCAGACGCCAAAATAGTGAAAACCCATGGCTGAACACGAAAAACTCCGGAAAAAGCTAAAGGAATATGGCTACAAAAACGAAACCATAGAGAAAATCATAAACTTCTATACGAAATAACTAATTAAGCACGTTTGTGTGGCTGGTGTATATTGATGGTTGGGGTTAGGCAACTTCCTCCAGCTTGAACGGTTAAATGTTTATGTTTCGGAGAATTCCTTTCTTTCCAATTCTTAATTGTTTCTCGCCTCTGAACGTTGATGTACTTGCATTCTCAATCTGAATAGTATCCCCTATAGACATTGCGTCTATCTGCTCATTCCACAAACACAACTTAATCGTTCCAGTCTCATCCGCTATCACCGCATTAGCCACACTTGCATAATTTCCAAACCTTGTGAAAACAAGCGTTAGTACCGCAATTTCGAGAACCTTAGCCTTCAAATTAACTTTTTTCATTCCTATTCGTAAATCTCTAATTTGAAAAGGAACGTGGCTCGTCATTATTATTGATAGAATGTCTGCGAAACTTATTGATAGAATGTCTGCGAAACGCATTTGCTTTTATAACTTCTTTTATTGGATTGTTTCATTCCAACAGAAATTCTTCAGGTATCGGAAATTGAGCAACAACTTTTGAACCCTTTGTTATTAAGAGAATAACATTGTTTTTTTGTTTGCCACGACACTCAATTGAGAGGCTTCCACATTTGGATTTTCTTTTTTCTTTTGTTGAAATTAATGCATAGAAAAACCTATCAGGGTTAACTTCATATTTTATTGAAAGAAAGGCTAGGTATTAGCCATGTGACGTTTTGTTTCGCATTGTTTTCCTCTACTCTTTTGTAAGTGTTATTTCCATTGTCGAAACCATCCTAGCCCTGTTTTCACCTTCTCTCGGCGGCATTTCCGCTGTACCTATAGATATTTTGCTTATTTGCAAGTCTTTTAGGAAACGTCTTCTAGCTATTTCAGCCGCGTCAACTGCCGTTGTAATTGCTTGTCCACGAGCTTTCAACGTTATTTCTTTAGCATTGCTTGCCGAGAGACTTGTAATTATCGCTAGAACATATGCCATTGGCGGTTTGTTTCCAACAAAAATAACGTCTTTATTTTCTGTCATTCTTTTTCACCTCTTTATGTTTATTGTTGCATGTAACGTTTGCTTGTTCTAGGCGCTTTGTTAACGGCGGAACGTTACTGATACATAATTCTCAATCTTGCTTATAAGGACGCTTGCCTATTATATTATTTAACAAACTTCATCGGGTGTCTTTTAAACTTCTTCTTGCAAGTCAATGAGCAAAAATAATAAGTTTCACCATTATAAGTGATTTTGAATTTAGCTGTTTTTTCGTTAAGAATTATTCCGCAAACAGGGTCTTTAGGCATTATTTAGTCTTAACCTCATTTAAGAGTGTACGTTCTGCCTATTGTGTTTAGTGGAAAAGTCTATTTTATTATAGGGCTGGCGTGTTGGCTGTAACCCGCCTTATGTTTTAGGTGGCATTTGACTATTCGGGCTACCCACGCTTTGAGTAGATTTCTCATCAGCGTCTATTTGCCCTTTCCACTTGCAGGACAGCCGTTTCACCGTTTCGCATCCAGCATTCTCAACAACTTAGCATGTTTCATGGGCATGTGCTGGATGGACGTTTCGTTTCTGCTCTGTTGCCGAGGCTCTCGCCTCACGCCTTTACAGGCGTTGCAACTCTACACGTGAGCGGAGTTTCCTCAAGCCTCCTAAGAGGCTCGAAAGCCACTCGCCAACTTCGCCAGCCCAAAATATAATATGTAGATGGATAGCAATAAGAATTTTGGAATGTCTGGAAAAATTATTGTTGTGACTGGAACGCCTTGTGTTGGAAAAACATCTGTGGCAAGCTTGCTTGCTTCGAAGCTTGATGCTTTACATGTGAATTTGACTGAGCTTGCCATGTGGGAAAATCTTGTCTTGGGTAGGGATGAAAAGCGGAATTCAATGGTTGTTGACGAGGTTAAAGTTAGACGTAGAATCCGTGAAATCGTTAAAAAAAGCGGTGGAAAAATTGTGGTTGTGGATGGGCATTACGCCGTCAGCGTAACTCCAAAAACGCTTGTGGCGCATGTTTTCGTTTTGAGGCGAGACCCTGCTGAACTAAAAATTTTTATGGAAAAAAGGGGATTTGCCAACGGCAAATTGTGGGAAAATTTGGCTTCTGAAATCTTGGATGTATGTTTGGTTGAAGCTTTAGAAGTTTACGGCGGGGAAAAAGTTTGTGAGTTGGATGTTACAGGTAAAAGCGTTGAGGAGGTTGTCGGCGAAATCTTGCAAATTTTGGCTGGGCGAAGAAAGTGTCGTGTGGGTGTTGTGGATTGGCTTGGGAAACTGGAAAGGGAAGGACGTCTCGAAGAATTTTTAAAAATTTAAAAGGGAGATTTACCTTAACTTTGGGGATATCTGCCTTTTCGTTAATAACAAAATTTTTCTTCTGTTTGCATAAGCCTTTGCATGGTCGCTGAATTTTTCTCCAACTATTATGGGATTTGCCAGCCTCACATCTCCTGAAGCTTTGTCAATGTTTATTATAGTGTTTATACCTATTGTTTTATTCCATTCCCTCACCCAAACTCCATGCGCCGTTTTGCCCTTCTGAACAATTAAATCAAACTTCCATAAGATTCCACTAAAACCTTCAAGGACTGTGTTTTCCCGCTCTACGTGATAGCCGTTCCTTTCAAAATAGTTTATGGCTAACTCTAATAGGGATGATGCTTTCTTTTTTGCGCTTTCGCTCATCTCCTCTCCTCTAGGCATTAACCGTTATTTAGTTGAGTGTGGAAAAGGTTTTCGGATGCGTGACGACATGACATCACATTTCCTCATAGTTATTTGCGATAACTGCGGTAAACTTTTGTTGGCTAGGGTTGAGCAGAAAGCACGAACGTGTCCTTACTGCAGCTTTAAAGTTGCGTTGGAAAAAGCTAAAAAAGTGGCTTCAGCCGAAAACGCCCAGCAAGCGTCAACAATTTTGCGTAAGCTGAAAGGTTTAGGCGTTCATGATAGTTTTAAGGCAAATCATTAACCCAATTCCCAAAAGAATGGTGAAAAGCTGAATGATTGAAGTGCTGGCACGGGTTCTCTTGTGAAGTTCTGGTATAAGGTCTGTTGCGGCAATGTAAATGAAGCCGCCGGCGGCGAATGGAACGAGCAAAACCCCTATGCTTTGCACTTGCCTTAAAAGGTATGTTGCGATTGCGCCTAAAACTGCTGTTACCGCTGAAACGAAATTGTAGCTTAACGCTTTCCTTTTGCTTAAACCTCCATAGATTAACACTCCATAATCGCCTATTTCCTGTGGAATTTCATGGAAAATCACCGCTAAGGTTGTGGCAAAACCCAGTTGGTAACCGCCGACAATATAGGTTGCTGCGATTATCATTCCATCAATGAAATTGTGGATTCCGTCTCCAGCAATGTTAAGGTAAACGAACATGTGGATTGGACATTTTTCTTCGTGGCAGTGACGCCAATAGAGAAACTTTTCCAAAGCGAAAAATATGACTATGCCCAAAAGCACATAATAAAACGCTTCGTTTTCCATTTTTGTTATGGATTCTGGCAATAAATCGAGAAAAGCGCTGCCTAAAAGAGTGCCTGAAGAAAAACCAACCGAAAGCATTAAGAAACGTTTCAGCAACCTCTCTTTTAAGCCTATGAAGATTATTCCAGTAAGCGATATTAGGCTTACAGTTGTTACCGAAACCAAAATGGCAACTAAATCATTCATTACCATATGTTCAACCACTCCACTTTATATGAATATCGGTTAGCTCATCTGCCTAAGCATTTGGCATGTTTTGCATATGCTTTCGGTTGTTGGTTCTCCGCATTCAACGCATTCGCTTAATCCTTCTTTTTTGGCATGGCTTTCCAATGCTGGTCGAATTTTCTCTACGGCTTTGAAAATTGTAAATTTTATTCCAGCGTGTTTTTCTTCTATGCGGTTAAGCATGTTGCGAATGTCGTTTCTGAGGGCTTCTAAAGCGTATGGGCATGGTTTGCTTTGAAACTTTATTTTTTTGATGTAGGCGTAAAGCGCCGTTTCTTTTTCTGGAATTTCGCAGAAAGGTTTAACCCTCTGCATAAGTTTTGGATACGCTTTGTCTGTTACTGGTTTTTCCCTTGCTATACGCAAAACATCGCCGTGAAAAATGTTCAGCAAAATTGTTTGGGTTTCATCGTCCAACGTGTGCGCTGTTGCAATTTTGTCCGCCCCAACCTTTCTGGCAATTACGTTTAACGCTTTTCTGCGCATCACTCCACAATAGGCGCATGGAGTCAACTCCGCACAGCCTTTCCTTTTCAATCTCACAACAATTTCATCCAGCCTATAACCATACAACTCCTTAAAAGAAACCGTATGATGCTCCACGCCGAGTTTACGGCAATTTTCAACAGCTATTTTTAAGGCTTCGTCACGGTAACCCCTAATTCCCTCGTCCACAGTAACAGCCACAAGCGAAGCTTTCGGATATTCCCGTTCTATTTTGGTTAATATGTGGAGCAGGCTTACGCTGTCTTTGCCGCCTGAAACCGCAACCGCTATTCTATCATCAAACTCAAACATCCCATATTTGGCGATTGTAGCTCTAACCTTCGCTTCGATGGATTCCACAAAACATTTTTTGCAGAGTTTCTCTCCCGAGTACCGCCTAAAGAAAAATGCTTCTCTACACTTGCAAACTGTGCATTTAGTTTTAGCAGCGATACTCATTTCTGCACTCACCAGTTATTAAATAAACATGGAATACAATAGTTTTTTGAGTGAAGGCGGATAACTGTGGCATCCAAACCCGAAAGACGCCAAGAATACAACGAAGTAGTTTATGACGGCGAACATTGGCGTTTGCTTAATGTGTTTAGGCGAAAAGCCATGCGGATAATGGATGCCTTAGCTGTTTTTCATTTGGAATCCATAGTGCATGGAAGCATAGCCAGAGGTGATGTAAACAGCAAAAGTGACATAGACATTTTCATACCATTTCAAGCATCGTCTTTTACGGTTGAGGCGGCTTTGGAAAAGGCTGGTTTTGGCGTTAATAGGCGTTTGGTTGTGCAAGCCACGCCCACATACGCCATGAAAGCCTACATCGAAATAGCCGAGAACACAAGCGTCTCTTTTCCGCTGATGAAAATGCGTAAGGTGGAACGTGAATTTTACAAGTTCGGCGGCGAAGCTACACTTGAGGATTTAAGGGCTGAACGGCGCGTCTGCGGAGTGGACAAACGGTTAATTCTTATTGAACCAACTGAAAAGGGACACAGAGAAACCACAATCGTTGGGCGTGAAGAACACATCGCCAAACTTTTAGGAGTGTCAGTTGAAACTGTTTTGGACCGTGTCCACGCACTTTTAAGAAGGGATGATGTTGGCAGAACAGGCGTCTTTATCGAAAAAGAAGTTTTAAATGGCGAAACTTTTGAGATGGTTTTGAAGAGGCTTGCAGACCAAAACCCAGCGGTTCGCAGAAGATTAAAAACCGTATAAGCTTAACGTAATGCAAATCGTAGTAGGGCGGCTATGCCTCCTAAAGCCAAGAGTTTTGCGCCAGCCTCATGTTCCGTGCTTATCACGAGTATGTTTCCACCTTTATGCTCAACGCTTTTCATCAAATCTTCTATAAATAGCCTTTTTTTGTCGGAAGCTTCACGCAGTACAGTTTCTGCCAAAACAAGCTTTTCTACAGCGCCAAAATCCACTGCTTTTTTAACCTCTTCTAACCCATAAGCAACTGTCGATTCGCCTTTCCCAAGCCTTTTAAGGATTTCCTCAACAACCTCTGCCTCTTGAATTATGCGCTGTTTTTTCATGGCTTTTAACAAAACTCCTGAGCGAAGCGCCTCGTATATTCCTGCTAAACCGCTGTTGTTGACGCTTTTAACGTCTATAACCGCTTTAGCCATGTCTGGTGCTTCGTTTTCCACATACTTGGCAAAATCGTTTTTTACAAACCCAACGCCAATTATCGCTATTGGACTTTGCGTTTCCAACAAAATTTGCCGTAAACTGCCTAAAGCTTTTTTGAAATATTCTCTTGTTGCGGTTGCTCTTTTATCCACCTCAAGCTTTCCCGGAAGCCTCACATATTCTTCAGCTTTCACTTCAACGCCGTATTGGGCTGTTGTGGCTATTGCGTAGCCTTCATCGTCTATAGCCACTATTATCATTGGTTTTTCCGCTGTTTTGCTCGCCCTCTCCAACCTTTCAATCTGATGTTTGGCCCACCCCTCCTTTACGATTGTTACTGACGTGTTTAAGGCAATGTTAAGCGTATGATGTACGCCTGTTGGAACAATTTCAGGCGCTTCGCAAATGATTCCGTGAACCCTAAGCTTGCCCAAAAGCCTATCCCACCTAATACTTTCAACTTTAACTCCCAGAAAAACTGAAACGCGTTCTCCACGCTTCGGTCTTGCATAGCCTCCACTCTCGTCGGATTTTATTTCTCTTGAGGTGTAGGCGTAAACTCTATCGCCTTCATAAATCACATTGTATAAGTGCCACAAATCATCAAAAGTTTCTGGAACAACCTTCACAAACCCCTTTTTCACATTAGTTTCCAGTATCTTCAAAACTTTCAGCCTCTTCATTCTAAATGTTTAATTGATTCAACCTATTAAAATTATAATCTGACTTTAGTGAGCGTTTCAGATGAGCAAAGTATCCATTGTAAGGGGAATAGACCATGTTGAGGTGACTGTTGAAGCTCTTGAAATGGTAAGGTCTGATTTAGAAAGTGTGCTTTCCACTAAAAAGCCCATTTTGATTAAGCCAAACTACATTAATGCAAGTCATCCTTCAACTGGAATCACCACGGACAGCCGTGTTGTGGAAGGCGTTGTGAAATTCTTGAAGGAAAATGGCGTGGACAACATAATTATTGGTGAGGGAAGCGGGTGGGCAGACACCTTCCAAGCTTTTAAAGTAGCTGGAATAGATGCTGTTGCCAAACGGTGGAACGTGAAACTCGTTGACCTTAACAAGGACGTTTTTGTTGAGGTTTATCCGCCGAATCCATTATCGCTTAGAAAGGTTAGGGTTGCAAAAACCGCCTTGCAAAGCACCATGATAAGTGTTCCAAAGCTTAAGCTTCACAGACAAGCCACGGTCACTTTAGGCTTAAAAAATATGATGGGCGTTTTAGCCTCTAAGGGCGTTATGCACAATGGACATTTAAGCGAAAACATTGCTGATTTGGCGTCTGTGTTAAAGCCAAGCCTAACAGTTATTGATGGAATAATTGCTGGGGAAGGACATGAAACCAGCGGAAACCCCGTGAAAATGAACCTGGTCATTGCAGGCGTAGACTCTGTGGCTGTGGATGCCGTCGGCGCCGCAGTTATGGGCGTTTCGCCAGTTGAAGTTGAACATTTGGTTTTGGCTGAGCGGAAAGGGATTGGAACATGCAGGCTGGAAAAGATAAGCGTTGTAGGTGAGCCGTTAGAAGCGGTTAAACGGGTTTTTCGCAGATTTTAAAAGGTTGTTTTCTTCATATTATTTCGTGAAGGATGTGCTATGCGGGTTGTGTTTTGGCTTTTAGACATGAACTATGAAGTTCGAAACGGCACACCTGAAGTTTGGCTTTGGGGCGTAACCGACGATGGAAAACGTATCCTTGTAATTGATAGAAGCTTTGTTGATTACTTTTACGTTGTTGAGGAAGGCGCAGACATTTCAAAAGAGGGTCGGAAAGCAAATTTGAAGTTTGCGGTTGTTGAGCGAAAGTTTTTTGGAAAACCAGTGAAAGCCGTAAAGGTTTACTGTAAAAACCCAAATGACAAGCCGAAACTTGCAAAGACTTTTCGAAAACTCGAAGGCGTCAAAGATTGCCTCGAAGACGATATTCGATATTCAATGCGTTACTTAATTGACAACGACGTTGTTCCATGCGGATGGCACGAGATAGAGGCAAATGAAGAAATAAACACTTTAGGTGTTCAAGTTGACAAGGTTTATGTGACAAAATCCCCTCCAAAATTTTTTGAGAAAACGCAGTTTCCACCACTTAGGATTTTGGGTTTCTCAACAATATGCTACAGCCGAGAAGGCTCGCCTAAACCAGACAGAAACCCAGTAATCATAATTTCTGCGGCAACAAACAGCGGCGAAACAAAACAGTTTGTGGCGGATGAAAACAAAAACGACACGCCCGTTCTAGAGGCTTTCATAAATTATGTTCGAAGTTTTGACCCAGACATTATTGTGGGTTACGGCGTGAACAAGCAGGATTGGCAGTACCTTAACGAACGATGCAAAAGGCTTGGGTTAAATTTGCATGTGGATAGGGCTGGAACTGAACCGCACACAAGCGTTTACGGACATGTTTCAATAACTGGAAGAGCCAACATAGACTTGGCGGATTACGCCGACGAATTCCCAGATGTTAAAGTTAAAACCTTGGAGAACCTAGCCGATTACTTGGGGGTTATGAAACTTGAAAAGCGCATTTTAATTGAGGATGTGGATTTCGCCGATTACTGGGACAACCCTCAAAAACGTGAGCTTCTGAAAAGGTTTTCCATTGAAAACACCAAAAGCATAATGGGCATAACAGAAGCCCTTCTAGACTTTATAATGCAACTTTCAAGTCTCGTAAGATTGCCGATGGATCATGTGGGAACGGCGGCCGTCGGCTTCCGAGTTGAATGGTTCCTCATAAAGCATGCCCAAAAAATCGGCGAGCTTGTGCCGAAAAGAATCGAACAGCCTTATAGACCGTATGCAGGCGCCACAGTGCTCAAGCCGAAGCCTGGCTTACATGAAAACATTGCATCCATAGATTTTAAGGCTATGTATCCAAACCTAATGATAACCTACAATCTCTCGCCAGACACGTATATTTCCCCTAAAGAAAACGTAGCGCCAAACGAAGTTTATGAAGCTCCAGAAGTTCATCACAAGTTTCGGAAAGAGCCAGCGGGCTTTTACAAGGAAGTCTTATCGCATCTCATTAATGTGCGGGATGAAATCCGCTCAAAAATGGAGAAAGCCGCTGTTGGCAGTGTTGAATATCGAGTTTTGGATGCTCGTCAAAAAGCTGTGAAGATTATTACTAATGCCTCTTATGGGTATGCTGGGTGGATTGGTGCAAGATGGTACATGAAACCAGTTGCAGAAGCCGCCACAGCATGGGGAAGACACACAATAATGAACGCCATCAAAATGGCTGAGAAATATGGGTTGAAAGTTGTTTATGGTGACACGGACAGCCTCTTCGTTAAAAACGAGCCTGAAAAAATAAGTAGGCTTTCAAGGGAAATTATGGAAAAGTTGGGTTTGGAAGTTAAACCTGACAAGGTTTACGTGCGCATTTTCTTTACAGAAGCCAAAAAACGCTATGCTGGACTGCTGCCCAACGGACAGCTTGACATTGTCGGTTTAGAGGTTATACGTGGAGATTGGGCTGCCATAGCCAAAAAAGTGCAGGAAAAAGTTTTGGAAATAATTTTGAAGGAACAGTCGCCCAAAAAAGCGGTTAAATATGTGCAACAAACCATTTATGAACTGAGGCAAAAGCACATTCCAATCCGAGACTTGATAATATGGAAAGCTTTAACGAAACCGCCAGAGGAATATGAGGTTAGGGCTTCGCATGTGGAGGCTGCAAAAATGCTTATGGCGAAAGGCTGGAAACTCGCCGTCGGCGACAAAATAGGCTATGTGGTTGTTACAGGCACAGGACGCCTCTACGAAAGAGTCAAGCCCTACATGTTTGCATCTTACGATGAAGTGGACATAGAATATTACGTTTCAAAACAAGTTGTTCCAGCCGCCGCCAGAATCCTCGAAAGTTTTGGCATAAGCGAGGAACAGCTGTTGGCTTCAAAAGTTGAGGAAAAAGAGGAGCGGAAACTCACGGATTTTTTCGGAATACCTAATGCTTGAAT
>JAWCNN010000020.1:0-12329 GCA_038848525.1 Bathyarchaeia archaeon
TTTGAAGTGGAAAAATTATCAAGAAAAGACATGTTTTAAACCTTTACATGCACCGTGATTATCACTTATTTTCCATTTAAATGTCGTCGACGCAAAACAAAATTGACGACGACAACAGAACAAGTCTCAAAGTCACATTCAACTCTAAAATCTACTCAAGGGATGCGAGAGAATGCGTCGATGGAGCAAATTATTTCGAAAACATAAATAAGGGTTAAAAATTAAAATGGTTATGAAAGCGAAAAAGCCGGGGTAGCCTAGCCTGGAATGGGCGCCAGACTCATAATCAAGAATGGAATGTGGGGCACAGAAACAGTATAAGAAATCTGGAGGTCGCGGGCTCGAATCCCGCCCCCGGCACCATTTAAAAGCGAAAGTTCTTTATATTGCAGATGAGAAAACTGATGTTATGTCACACCGTGTTGAATGTGGCGAGAAAACGCCGGTCAATGCTTTTCGCTCATTTTTTGGAGTGAGCTTTGCTGTTGCGTCACAGCCGCAGCCAGAAGTAGTGTCGACGGCTCCGCCAACGGTGGTGGAGGTTCCCATATCTTATGTGGTTCAAACTGTGGCTATACCGTTTGATGAAAAGGCATAGCGTCTTGAACTGCTTGTGAGAATAGTCTGGTATTTCCTAACTGTGTTGGTGAGTTTTGTATATTCTTTGGCTTTTGGAATAATCATGCTGGTTTATGGCATTGTTGCGTTGATTTTGAACATCATAAACTTCTTCGTAATTTTAATAACAGGGAAACGTTGGAAAACAGCCTTTAATTGGCAAGCAAAACTTATAACGAAAAGCGTAACTTACTACACACGCCTTTACAATTACGGGATGCGAAGGGCGCCGTATTTTGGGCTTATGATAGACAAAAGACCGGACTTGGGAATGGAGCCGGAACCAACTAAAACATCCGGTGGGTCTACAGCCTAACGTTCAACGTGATGTAAATTTAAACTATCTTTTATTTACTTGCTGCTTTCACATTTTATGGTGGTTGTGTTTTTTGTTGTTATTTCAAGTTGGTCTCCGAAGCCCTTTTTGGTGTAGGCGTTTTTTATGGTTATTTTGTCGCCTATTTTTAGTTTGGCTGTTGTTTCGGCGTTTTTGCGCCATGCTGAAACCCATATCTTTCCAGTTTCATCTTTTAATTCGAAAACGGTGAGTTTTACATGTTCGCCTCCAGACGCCTTCACGTTTCGGAGCATGGGTTTTGTGGCAACTTCGCCTCTAACATTAACGTGGTTTAAGCCTTCTCGCAAATCAGATATTTTCGAAAATTCTTCTGCTGGTGGAAGTGTCTGTGCATACGTTTCTGCGTCGACGTGAAGCTCTAATCCTTCAGTCATCGCCCTTTTAACCTTCGCATTTACCATTTGCAAATGCGTTCCCTTCTTCAAATATTTTTCAAGCTTGTCCACTTGCTCGTTCCAAGCGACAACGGACATTTCACCCGTTTCATCGGCGAGTGTAAAACGCATGAGTCTCCCTTGGCTTGAATCTTGCCTTTGAAAGGTTGTTGATGGAAAAACCTCTTTAACCGTTCCAAAGACATTTACTCTCTTGTTTTTGTGTGCCTGCGTTAGTTCTCCAATTTTTGTTGCGAATTGGCTTATGTCTGGATAATCTTTCGTTTCTGTAACTTGCGGGTTAATTTCAACTTGACCTTTATCGCCAATGTGCAATTCAACCTTCCCACTTCGGTTTTCCACTGTGTATCCATGATAAAAGCGTATAATCTGCCCAACGCTTATGCTCTTTGATTCTATAAGGGCTGTTTTGTCGTTCCATAAGACAACTCGTAATATTCCACTTTTGTCAGCAATAAGTAAACTGGCGATTTTTCCGCCTTTACCAGCTTTGAAAGCCTTCGGTGGAAAAACTGCGACGACACGACCAGTTATGGTTACATCGGTTAAATTTGGAACTAAACTGCTTATTGAAAGCGTGGAGATTGAAAAGTCTTTTTTGGGAAGTTCCACGCCTAACTCTGCCGCAATCATTCGCAGAAGGCTTTCATCCGAAATAAACCCAGCAGTTTTTTCCCTTACGGTTTTCAACTTTTCAAGAAGCGCTTCCCTAGAAATTTCTGGACGTTTAGAAAGTATGTACTCGATTATTTCTTCAGTTGACATTTAGCCTTAACACTTCCATAAGCTGTTATAAAGTTTATTAGAGGCTGTCCGACCTTAAACTTGTTGGATAAAGGTGCTTGATTTAATGGCGGATGCGGAAACGCTTTACAGTTTAGGCATAACCCTAATATTCACTGGAATCCTCATCATCCTAGTGGCTGTTATTTTGGCTTTCCGCTCAACCGTGAAAGGCGCTGGAAAGGTTAAAGGAGGCGGAGCCATCATCATAGGACCTTTCCCAATAATTTTCGGAACAGACAAAGAATCACTAAAAACTGTTTTGATTCTTTCGCTGGTGCTTACGGCGCTTCTCATAGTGGCGATGGTGATATTTTACTTGCTGTCAAGGTGAAAACGCTATGAGTATAGGCGAAGTTGCAAAGTGCGCTGGTGGGGAGCAAGACAAGCCACAAAAATTTTTAATGCTTTTCATCATCGGCATCTTCATAATTTTTGTAGGCATCATCACATTAATTATTGCGGCAGTTATTTCCGGCGAAGGCTCAGCAAATTTTGGAGGCGTCATATTCATATGGTTTATCCCCATAGTTTTCGGCGCCGGTCCAGAATCCCAATGGATGGTTTTGTTCGCCGTTATCCTCGCAATTTTAAGCATTGTAATGCTCCTACTAATGCATAGTAAAAAGGAGAAAAGCCTTTATTAGATGTGAGATTGTCGTAAAACTCAAGGTATTAACGTGAAATTGGTTAGGACATATGATGGGTCAACAGTCGTTCTAGCGAGGAGTGTTATCGACCATGTTGTTAGGAAGCATTCTGAAGTTTTATCTTTGCTAAACTTGGATAAGCAAGGTTTTGTTAAGTTATTGCATATCGCCTTAAAAGAGCCGAATGAAGCATACACGGATGCTTATCAGTCCAAGTATTTCTTAAAGAAGTTAAACAACCTTTATTTGAACGTTGTTGTCAGTGAGGGAACCGTGAAAACAGCTTATTTAATAAGCTGGAAAACCTATTCTAAAATGAGGAAGAAACGATGGTTGCAACGTCTCTGTTAGAACTTGAAATACGTGAAGTTCTCGCTAGGGTTGAAAAACTTACTGACGTAAAGCTTCCAAGGAGCATCATTGAAATTAGTTTAGAGCCTGAATTGAAAATGTTATGTATTAGATTTAAGAAGCCTAAAAAGGCAGAGTTCGGAGAGCCTCTTTGTCCAGGAGTACATGTGTTTTCTGACAAGGACACTAAGGAAATCACCGCCATTGAGATTACAGACTTAGATAGGCTTTACGCTAATTTATCCAATAATACTAAATGATGGAAACTGTTGAAAAGACAAATATTTTGAGGTTTAGGTTGTTTTCTTTTCTTCTTTGCCGTAGATTATGTGCAAAAATATTAGCACTAATGCTATGAAGGTCACGGTCATAAGAATATATTCAAGCACTGTGAAGTATTCGCTTATACCAGCCATGGAAACCAACCCTCTTTGTAACATATTTTAAAGTTTAAATATTTAAGGCGTTGGGTTTTTCCATTCACTCATAAGCGAATCGTAAAGTTCGTCGTGTTCCTCTATGGTTTCGTGCCATCCCAAGTTTTTGGCTAGTTTTTGGGCGAGAAGGTGATAGCACAAGTGTATTTCCTTGTCTAAAACACGAAAGTAAAAGTCGTCGCATGGACAGAATTCGGCTTCAGGCATTAAGAGGTAATCACGTTCTTTTCCAACAACTATCCAAACGGTTCTGCCGCTAGGCTTGAAAACGTATTTTTTCACGCGTCCTTCCTTTAGGGCTTCGAAAGCCTTTGTGAATCTTTGACCGAAAACCTCGTATAGCCTCGTTAAGTTTTTCCCTGTTAGTTTGCCTTCCTTTTTTGCTTCTCGGCAGACGCTGTTTATCGCTTCAATTTCGGAGTTTTCATCCATACATGCACAAGCTGTTTCAAAACGCCTAAAGAGGTTTACTCTATGCTTATTGGTTCGCCTTTCGGCTTCTTTTCCTCTTTAATTTTTGGCAATGTGATTTCTAAAACTCCATTTTTATATTGTGTTTTTGCTTCTTTCACTTTCACTTTAGCTGGCAGTGGAACCTCCTTGTAGTATTTGCGTTGTGGAGTGTCAACAGAAATGGTTAGCGTGTCTTCTGTTCCATGAAGTTTAATGTCGCTTTTCTCTACGCCTGGCAGTTCCGCCACAATGTGGATTTCGCCGTCCGTTTCGATAACATCCACAAGAGGTTCACGTTCCTCCTTAACTTGAGGTCCTAAACGAGTTGGTTTGACATTTCCAAACTCGCGGATTTCGGGTTTGCCGTCTGGACCTATTTTTACGCTGTAGCCGTATACGAATGGTCCCCATTCACGCACGGTTGTGCCGTCTGGAAGTTTTCTTTCCCGCACATAATCCTTTGGAATACGCGAAGTAAACATTTTGAATTCTTCTTCCATCATCTTTTCCATTTCACGAAACATCTTATCTATGTCTTCGAAGAACCAACCTCTAAAGAATGGGAAGCGTTTCCTTCTAAACCATTCTGGAAACTCATCTTCTGAAGGCATTATTCCACCTTAAATAAGGTTGATGACTCCACATGTATAAATTTTATCCCAAACCCGTTTATAATTTTGAAAAGTTTGGATTGAAATGTTTTGGGGTTATGATTTTTGGGAAATGAAATTTTGAATTTGGAGGTTTTGAAATGAGGTTTTGTGAATTGGGGTTTTTGGGTTTTGTAACTGAGAATTCCCATGGTTTTGAAAGGGAAATTCCCATGGAAAAATTAATTCATTTTCAAATATGTTCTTATACCTAGATATATTCTACCATAACAATTCTAAACTAATTTTCTACTTTCTCTTTTTTGATATTACTATGAAGACCATACCAATAATTGCAAAAATGAATATAAACATTGCACACATGATACCAGTTAATCTGTCATAACTGCTTATGGCTTGCATAGAAAGTTCTGCAAGCAGAATATCCCAAATCATTATGACAACAGTTCCAAAAACAGCAAGTGGAAAATATTTTCTTTTTAAAGCAAGAATGCCCCCCCGTAAACCCAAACGCAAAAGCTACGAGTCCAACTATTCCAACGGCATTCTGCAGTTGAAAACGATAATCGTGATACCGATATCCTTCTATTAAGAAAATTGATGTTCCCAAAACACCGAAAAACAGGCACACAAAAGCAAGAATAATCTCTATTATCCCACCAATAATAAGGAATCTATTATTCATTTTATAACACGGAAAGATTAAGAAAACAGCCTTCAATAAATTCTTTTTTGTGGGGTTGGGTTTGGGGTATAAATTTTATGCTTACTTTTCAGCTTAAAGCTTTAAGTTGGCTTAATGTTCCGAGAAATGTTCCGTCGAGAAGGTATAATTCTGCGTTTTCCATGTCAACCGCTTCTGAACGGAGAACAGGACCGAGAACCTCTTCGCCGCCAATTTTTCCCGTGTTGATGGGTTTCCCTCCAAGCAACTCGTTGAAAGACGGCATTATGAAAAGCTGTGAAGTTTTAAGCTTAACTTTATAATGTTCCCACAACGTTTCTTCTAAGCTTTTTTTAATTTTCATTTTATGTTTGTGCAACAAAGCATTAGCCAGTTGAATTCCATCGCATTTAGCTTTTACCCAAACCTGCTTTGTTATTCTAAAACCCGCTGGGTCGCGGAAAGCCACAACTGGGTGAATATGCCCCATAACCAAAGTTTTACATTGCAAAAGCGTGGGCGAAGGCCACATATGCCCATGAAAAAAGCCAACTTCGCCTATTGTTATGCCGGTTGCTGGCATGATTTTTATGTTTTCTGGTAATAGCGGCTCGAGGTTTCCGTCGTGGTTGCCTGGCACAACCCATATTTCGCCTATTTGTTTTTTCAGTTGGTTGAAAAATTCGGGTAGGTCTTGCCATTCGCCTATTTCAGCCGTTGCAATAGTGTGTTTCACATCGCCTAAAATCAACAGTTTTTCAGGCTTATACACGGATATAAGCGCCATCAACCTCTCAAGAAGTTTTGGCATTTGCGTTGGAACATGCACGCCCTTTTCTGAAAGCGCCATTTCCCATCCAATATGCAAATCGCCTATCACCAAGGTTTTGCCTTCCGCTTCCTTAACCAGAACGGCTGGATGGTTTGGAATCGGCTTTAACAAGGCAGTTGTTTTCTCCGCATTAGGTTTAGTATGGCTTCGTGGATTTTCATGTTTGCAGAAGCTATGAACTTAACCTTTTGTTTTGGGCTCAGCCTCACGTTTAACGGTTCTCCTTCAGGCGTTGTTATTTGGGCTTTTGCCTCTTGTATTATTAGCCATGCAGCAGCCACATCTGTTGTGCGGAGTTTTCCACGTATGTCTATGAAGGCGTCTGTTGTGCCGTCCGCCACATAGCATAGCTCTAAAGCGTTAGCCCCAAAATGGCGAATATGCTTTGCTTCTCGTATTAAACTTGAAAGTTTTGGAGCTATTTCCTTAACTTTGTAAGTGTTTAGGTCTATACCTATTACCGCCTCTTCTAACGACACGGTTTTAGAAGGCGTTATTTTTTCGTTGTTGCGGTAGGCGCCTTCGCCTTTAACAGCCGTGTAAGTTATGTTATGGTGTAAGTCGGCTACGAGAGCCGCTTGCACATCGCCTAAAACTGGTTTTGTGGAAACAGCTATGGACGTAGCATAAAACGGTATTCCCCTCATGAGGTTCGTTGTACCGTCTATGGGATCCGCAGTAACAAAAAAGTTTCGAGGCGCCTCGCCGTATTCCTTTACGCCAGACTCCTCGCTTATAAGCGTAAAAGAAATGCCATGCGCCTCCAACGTTTTGGTTATGGCGTTTTCCGCCGCAAGGTCTATCTGCCTTATAGGGTCGCCGCCTGCGCCGATGCCGAGGTTTGGCTGGGGTTCGCCTGACGTTTTTAGGAGCGGAGCAATTTGTTTTTGTATGCTGTTTTTGCATTGTATGAGGAGGGTTTGCCAATTAATCTGTTTCATGTTGCTGGTTCTCCGTGCTATGTGTTTGTTGGTTTGAAATAAAAAGGGTTTGTGTCGGCTACGGCGTCATTGGAATGTTTCTGGCTTTATGCGTGTTAAACCAGGAACTCTGTCGTATGCATGGTCGAATGAAATGATTTTTCTGTCTAGGTTTAATGCCGTGGCGGCGTAGTGGGAGTCGAAAAATGTTAGGTTTAGTGCTTGCCTTAAATATACGCTAGCAACTGTTATGTCTGGTGTTAATGGTATGTACTCGACGTTGGGTAAGGCTGCTATAGCTGCTAAGTGTTCGAGGAGTTTGTGTTCCATTTTTTCACTTCGGTAGATTAACTCCATTTCAATTAGGCTTACGCTGGAGATTTCTATTTTGATTTCTCCGTTTTGCAGTTTTTGGAATATTTTCTCAGCGATTTTGTGGCTCGGGTCGTATTTGTTTAGGTAGGCGAAGATTATGTCATTTTCCAGTAAAGGCATGTAATGGCTAGCTCCTCTTTTTTGCTTCTTCTTCGGCTATAAGTTCAGCTTGTTTTCTTAACTCTTTGAATGATTTTCTGATGCTAAGCGCACCGTGCAAGGTTTGAAAAGGGTCTGACGGTAATGGTATTATTTTGAGGTGGTCTCCAGCATTTATGATAAGCACTCTTTTCCCCATGGCGAGTGATTCTCGGATTTTTTTGGGCAGTGTTAGTCTGCCTTTACTGTCCAGTTCAGAAATTGTCATTTTCCCACTAATATTATTTTTTATTATTTGGTGGGATATAAGCATTGCTAGTTCAATTGTGGGAAATTATCTTTTGGAATATGCCAACAAACTAGGTGGAATCTTCTAGAAAAATTTTCTGAAAGATAACCTCAGAAGACATTTAAACAAAACATGTACATATAATATCCGTTGGAGGACATATCGACGGCCTCCAGAATTGCGAAAATCATTGAATTTCTTGAAGATGGGGAATGGCATTCTATGGAAGAGTTAAGGCGGGAAATGGATTTTGGATGGGATGAAATTTTGCGGGTTATGGCGTTTTTGAGGGAATATGCCTTAGTAATTGTGGATGAAAGAAGGGGGAGAGTGAAGATTAGAAGGGCTTTTCAAAAGTTTTTGACGCAAGCTATTCCATGAGGGCTTTTAAATCCTTGTAAACCTCAAGAAACCTCATGCCCTTATTGGTTATTTTGAAAATGCTTGGATTATGATCTTTGATTTCGTGTACGAGTTTTCTTTTGAGAAGTAAGTCTAAATAGTATTTGACTTGTCTAAAGCTCATGTTACAATGGTACATAATGTGTGTTTTCTTGACGCCCGTGTGGGATGCCTTTAAAATATCTGCAATAACGTCTAGTTGGCAACGGTGGCTATTACCTCGCCTCTTATTTTGGGCTAACAAATATTATCAAACCCCCAGTCTAAAAAATGCTGGGACTCCCTTCTCCAAGAAGTATTAGAGAAATGTGGGATTTAAACGTTCTGAAATTGAGTTGTTATTCTAAAAAGGGGAAAAGCGAAATAAATTTTGCTAAAGTGAATGCAGTTTTCTTAGAATTTCTTTGCAGTCAGCGTTTTTCTCCATGAATATGCTTATTCTGTTTTCTTCGATGATTAGGGATACCGCCTTGATTTCTTTGCCTTCGACTGTTATGTTTTTGATTTCGCCCAAGTTGAATAGTTCGCAGAGTTTTTCGCTTGCGTCAAGCGCTGAAGATGAAAGGATGGCGTAGTCGATTATTTTTGTTGGGTCTTTGAGGTCTATGGCTGCTGAGGTGGAGTTTCTGAGTATATAACCTATAACGCTTTCATAAGTTTTTATTTCTTCTAGGTTTGAGCGTAGGACGTCGGCGGTTTTTGTCTCTTCGATAGTTGCGGTTTCGGTTATTGCGGTTATTTCTGGGGTTTCCCTTTTCTTTTTCACCATAATGCATAAGCCTCCATTATTCGATTACCGGTTTAGCCCTCACAAGTTCGCCTTTTTTGATTTCTAGGGTGATTTGCATTTTTTCGGGGATTTGTATTATGCCTTTTCCCTCGTATTTTGAGTCTTTTATTGGTTTTACTTTGCATCTTATTGTTTTTCCGTCGAAGGTTTCGATTTCGACTTCCTCGATTTTTATGTCCTGGTAAAGTGTTTCCCATTGTGATAGTATTGCGTTGTCTATGCGTACGGTGTCTGACGGAACCAGCAAGCCGCCGAGGTTTTCAACTATAAGTTGGTTTACTGGGGGTTCTGGGAGAAGCGGTTCGGGTTCTATTTGAGGTTTTGCTGTTTCCTCTATCTCTTCTTCTATGGTTTCTTCGGGTTCTTCAGGTTTTTCGGCTGGTGGTGGAATTACAGGTTTTGTTTTGGGTGATTGTGGAGGTGAAACGTTTTTGAGGGGGGTAGGGCAGATTTTTTCTAGCAGTTCTAGAACTGTTGGGATTAGGACGCGGGTTACGGTGTTTATGTAGTTTATATCCGCCTTTTGTGAGGCGACTGTGACAAAATAAATTTTGTCTATGTGGGAAACATCCACTCTGCCGTTACTGCCCTCAAGGGTTATGTGTTCAACACCGCCTATTTTATCTGCTCTGTCTAATATGCCGTTAAAGGCGTTTACAACTTGTGTTGCCAATTTTTCTTGTGCGGGGTCGTCTCCAGCTATTATTTCGCCGTTTTCTGTGAATATGAATGCGTGGGTTATGTCTGGGCAGATGTTTTGAATTTTGTTTTGAATTTCGTTTAGGGTTATTTTTAGGGCGAAAGAGTAGGCTTCATTATCCATGGGTTTTCACTTCCATAATGGCTGTTTCTAAGATAGTTTGAAGAGTATGCGTTCTGGAACGCCGTCGTTTTCCACCACAAGATATTTTAAGCCTTCAGTATCGCCGAGTTGATCAAGCCATTTCAGGGCTTCCCGTGCTTTTTGCAACACTAAAAGTCTTTCTTGGTAGCTTCTTACGACTTCTTCTATGGCTGTTAATTCGTGGAATGGGTTGGCATCCAAAACTATGTTCAAACTGCCAATTGTGATTTCGCCTAGGCTTTCGGATGCGGCTTTTTTACCTGCCAATTTCATGACTACTTCTCGGATTTTTTTGGATTTTTCAGCCAAAGCCCGTATATCGTCTAGTCGGCGCAAATACTCGCCTAAAGTGCTTTTTGTTTCTGAAATTTCTTTTTCAAGGGTTTCAGCTATTTCTTCTGCCGAAGCGTATTCCTTTATTTCTACCACCATGATGTTTTACACCTCCAAACATGGAATAAACGAGGGAAATGAAGGAAATTGCGTTTATCCACCCTACCCCCAATCTCAACAAACTAAACAGCTGTTATACCTTGTCTTGTCCGCCTCTGAAGTTATCAGTGAACTTGTAACCGCTTTGTGTTACTACTGAAATGTCATAGTTCGTTCCATTCACATACGCATATTCCACTTGAATTTGAACACCTTGTCCAGTTCTAAGCGTGTGCGGCAAAGCAGGACTCTGCACAATTACACCAGTTGTTCCATAGTTAACTTGTATTTGAGTTATTGTCAAATCTTTGGTTCCAGTGTTATTCACAGTTAATGTGAATCCGCTACCAGTCCATGTTAATTTTGATATTGTTAGTTGTTCTGTTCCCATGAATCCTATTGTTAGTGCGCCCATCCATGCTGCTACGGCTATGCTGACGGCGACTGTTACGGCGATGAGTATGATTGATGCGACTACGGGGCTTAGGGCTTTCTTGCTCTTCAACAATTTCATTTTCTTTTATCCCTCCTTTTTGTTATCGTGTATTTAAGAGGAAATAACACATTTAAATCTTACGACTCAATACACCATATTAATCATTTGTAAAACAAAACCACAAAACACCACACCAAAACAAACCCCCAAACAACAAAGACGCCAACAAAAACTAAAAACCGTTCAACATCTGCAGTCCACAACCCCTCAACTTCAAAAGAATATCCCAATATTCTTAAAAAAGAGAAAAGTATTTAATCTAAAATTCCAATGGATAAATCGCCCAAGAAGTGAAAGGCGATGTCTCTTAAAATCGAGAAACAGCTATTAAACACACCACTAGAAAAATCAAGTCTAGAACTTTGCTCAAAACTACGCATTTCCACAGGACTACCAGAGGAATATGAAGCCGAAGAAAACGCCCTAGCCGACCTTGACGGCTTCCTGGCCGACCTAGCGGGAGAAGAAACCGACGCCTCCGAAATAGTTAGAGCCACAAGGAAACGTTCATGACCTCATTCAAGGCATACCTCGACACCAGCGTTCTAGTAGCATATGGCCTTGGAAGCGACGACATTCACTACAAAGGCGCAAAAACCGTCATTAACGACATATTACAAGGCAACTACATAGGAGTTGTATCTCTTCTTGCACTTTTAGAAACTATGGATGTAATAAGAAAAAGGATTGTCGACAAGACCCCAAAGGACATCTTAGACGGAAAATCGGACACGCAAAAGAAGGAATATGTGCAACAAGAAAGTAGGAAAAGATACCAAGAGCTTATTGACAAACTAACAAAAGCAGCTAAAGCCAAGAAAATATTACTTGTCGAACATGATGGAACAAATATCGCTGATGTGCTGGTCACATGCCATAACATGTTAACCAAAGAATTTGGCGACATCAAACTTTACCATCGTTGCCTACAATGTGGAAGCGACCACGAGCATTATTCATACAAAGGAATAGGTCCCATAGATGCAATGCATTTTGTCTTAGCCAAAAAAGTTCCATGCCAAATTTTCATCACAACAGACAAAAGTTTTGCCAGTCTCAACGGAGAAATCCATGTAAGCATAATATAACAACCATATTAATCATTTGTAAAACAAAACCACAAAACACCACACAAAACAAACACAAAAACAACAAAGAGCCAACAAAACCAAAAACCGTCCAACACAAAATTCCACAAATACCTTTTAATATTCGACATTCACTCTCTAATCTTAGGTAACAAACCTTGACCACAAAAGAAGAAATCATCAAACTACTGGAAACCGACAAAGAATTCAGATACGCCGTAGCCGGCATGATAGGACTAGAGGAAATCCTAAAAAAACTAGAAAGACATGATGAGGAACTAACCAAACTAAGGGAAGACATGATTGCAGGATTCAAAAGACATGATGAGGAACTAACCAAACTAAGGGAAGACATGATTGCAGGATTCAAAAGACATGATGAGGAACTAACCAAACTAAGGGAAGACATGATTGCAGGATTCAAAAGACATGATGAGGAACT
>JAWCNN010000020.1:12429-13278 GCA_038848525.1 Bathyarchaeia archaeon
AACCAAACTAAGGGAAGACATGAATAGAGGTTTTATGCTCGTTGAAAGGCATATTTCAGCTTTAGGGGCAAGGTGGGGTTTGCTCAGCGAAAAAGCCTTCAGAGAAGGCATCAAAGCCCTAATAGAAAAAGATTTCAAGTTTAAAGTTGAAAAGTGGGTAGCCTTCGACTCAAAGGGACACGTTTACGGTTATCCGTGCCAAATTGAAATTGACACAGCAATCCACAACGAAAAAGTGATTTTAATAGAAGTTAAAGCACACGCCAACGCTTCCGACATATACGCCTTTAAAAGAAAAACTGAACTTTACGAGGAAACAACTGGTAAAAAACCTTCAAGACTGCTTGTTGTCACTCCATACGCTGAGGAAAACGCATTCCAAGCGGCGAAACACCTAAACATAGAAATATACACAAAAGTTTAATTCCTTCAGCAAAAACCTAGAGAAATATCCAATTTTGCACTACGTTGTCCATGCAAAATTGGATATTTAAATAGAAAAGGGTTAATAGCCATAAAAATAGACTTTTAATGTTGGAAAATACGATTTGGGAATAAAATTGAGCTTCAAAGTGGGTTTAATCGGATGCGGCTCCATTGGGACAACCATAGCCAAAGCCGTCGACAACGGAGTTGCAGGCAAAACAGAACTCGTCATCGTTTACGACATCGTAAAAGAACACGCAGAAAAACTCGTAAACAAACTGTCAAAAAAGCCGGTAATCGCTCAAACAGCTATAGAACTCATAAAAAATGCAGATGTTCAACTCGTTGTGGAAGCAGCTTCACAAAGGGCTGTTCAAGAATATGCGTTAGAAATTCTTAAGAAAGGAAAAGACCTCATGATAA
>JAWCNN010000021.1:0-6733 GCA_038848525.1 Bathyarchaeia archaeon
ACTGCCAAGCCCAATAAACAACTACTGGTACATCTATTACGTAGGCAACTACGCATGGAGCCACTTCGAAGCAAAATAGAAGCAAAGCGCTAAACACACCAACACCCCACATTTTTCTATTACTTTTCTAACTTAGCTGGTCAAAAATCTTTTAATTTAGAAAATTAGATTAAGGTTGGGGGCTTAGGTTATCGGTTTCCTTTGTGTAAGTAAAAGTGAATTCAGAAAAATGTTAGTTATGAGACGAGATTTGGTTGTTGTGATTGTTCTTTCTTTGGTTTTCTTTTTGGTGGCTGCTTATAACTTGGGTTTAAGGGATGTTCCAGTAACTAGCTGGAAAGCTTCTGAAGGTGAAAGTTTTTATGTTGATTTTGGGCGTTCTGAAAATGTTAGCATTAGCGCAATTAACGTTTTGGTTAAGAAGGCGGATGCGGTTATTTTGGATGTTTATTATGGTTCTCCTGAAAACTGGAGTGAGCCTGTGTCCATCTACATTGGGGGCGGTTATCCTCTTTATTATTGTTTGGAGAGAAGAACCATTAACGTTAATTGCACAGCTCTTAGATTTGTTTTTAAATCTTCTTGCGAAATAGCTGAGATTGCGGTAATGGACGAAGAAGACAAGATAATTGCAATTGAGAGTGTTGTTTTGGAAAATGGCAATTATGAAGCTTTAAAGTTGTTTGATGAGCAAGACAAGGTTGTGATTCCTTCAACGTACCTGTCTCAAACGTATTTTGACGAAATTTATTTTGTGAGAACCGCAGAAGAATACATAAGGCTTGAGGAGCCATATGAATGTGTTCATCCACCTCTGGGTAAACTCGTTCTCGCCGCTGGGATTCTAATTTTTGGTTATAACACTTTTGGGTGGCGAATTACAGGGGTGATATTTGCCACTTTTATGATACCTGCAATGTATGTTTTCGGCAAGGTAATGTTTAAGACGTGGATTGCCGCTTTTACCGCGGCTTTTCTTTTGGTTTTTGATTTTATGCATTTCACCATGGCGAGAATAGCGACTGTGGATACATTTCTCGTTTTCTTCTCCATTATGTCGCATTTATTCTTTTTCGCATATTTTAACGGTGTTTTGCAGAAAAAAGCTGATAATCGCCTATTGTTTTTGGCTGTGCTGTTTTTCGCTTTGGGTTTTTCAACAAAGTGGGTTGTCTTTTCCGGTTTTATCGGGCAAATCTTCATTCTTGTGGCGCTTAGGTTAAGGGAACTTTTGGCGGTTAAGGTTGAGTGGTATTTGAAAATTAAAGAGTTTTTTAAGCATCCAGTTTTGCCTATGGTTGTCTTCATCACCGTTGCCGCAGTAATTTATGTGTTAACGTATATCCCTTATATGCTGGTTGGTCACACATTAGAAGACGTTTATAATCAACAGTGGGGCATGTACAATTATCATCGTTGGTTGACGGCTACCCACTCGTTTTCTTCGCCTTGGTGGAGTTGGCCCATCATTCAAAGACCAGTGTGGTTGCATATTTCCTATTTGCCCAACGGGTTGGTTTCAACCATAACTTGTATGGGAAATCCAGTCATTTGGTGGTTCGGCACGGCTTGTATGGCTTTCCTTGTCATGTTTATTGTTGTAAAATTAATTTTAGAAAAAGTAGACTTTGCGTGTGTGTTTATTGTTACTATCTTTTTCTTTCAGTGGCTTGAATACGCTTTTATTTCAAGATGCGTTTTCCTATACCACTTTTATTGTAATGTTCCCTTTTTGATTTTGGCTGTAACCTACTTCTTGAATTGGATTTGGAAAGTTGAATATGGAAAGTATGCGGTATTAGTCTACCTAATTGTTGTGGTGTTTTTCTTTGCTTTGTTTTATCCTGTTATATCGGGATACCCGATTTCGTCTGGGTGGAGAGACAGCCTAAGATGGTTTGAAAGTTGGATTTTTTAGGGAATACTGATGAGTGAAAAATTTAAGGGTCAAGTGGAGGTTTCGCTGGTTTTTCCAGCACATAATGAGGCTGAAAGGATAACAGTGGCAGTGGAAAGGGCGATTGAAGCCCTTAGAGAAGTTGCATGTTCCTACGAGATAATAATTGCTGAGGATGGAAGCACTGATGGAACAGATAAAATTGCGTTTAGTCTTTCTAGGAAGTATCCATTTGTTAGGCATATTCACAACGATAAAAGGCTTGGAAAGGGGAAAGCCATCAAAGAAGCTTCAAAAAAGGCTAATGGCGAAATTATAGTGTGCATGGATGTTGACTTGGCAACAAACATGAAACATTTGAAAGAGCTTATACAAGCAGTAAGGGATGGATGGGACTTCGCCATAGGTTCTAGATTGCTTCCCGAAAGTAAGACTGAACGGAGAATTTCCAGAACAATAGCTTCATTAGCCTATAATTTCATAGTGAGAATTTTTTTCAGAACTGGGATTAGCGACCACCAATGCGGATTTAAAGCCTTCAGCAGAAGCGCTTTTCTTTTAATTCTTGAAGATTGGAAAAGCGAACATTTGTTTTGGGATACGGAAATCTTGGTTAAAGCGTTAAGGAAGGGCTGCAAGATAAAGGAGATTCCAGTTGAGTGGAGGGAGAAGGGAGGAACCAAGGTTAAATTATTCAAGGACTCTTTTAGAATGGGTTTTCAAGTTTTTAAGCTTTGGCTAGATTTGAGAAAACGCTGACGGTGAATGCCCTTACTGTAATACCTTAAATATTATGTAGCGTTTTCCATCAAGCATTTCATCATAAACCTTTTCAAAATATCCTGATTCATTAAAGAATTCGGTGTTTATTGTGAATTGATATTCGTAATTTGTTACGGAGATGAAATCTACGCCGTATTCTTTAATGAGCGTGTAGCTTCCGTTGAACATTTCTATTACGTCTTGCCTAACCTTTTGAATTTGATTTCCGTCTATCCCGTGGCTCCAAAGCCATCCCTCATAGCCCAAGACTATTTGTCTACCAGCCAGCGTAACTATTGGATGATGGAAGTCTGTGCTTGTTAGGAAAATGGATTCTGGAGGCGTGTTTTCCCTTATCCACCGTGCGAAAGTTACATCAGCTTCAGACCACATCAAATAGTTTTCTTGAAGTATTTTAGTGTGGCTTAGAAAACCTGTGGCTGTGCTGAAAAACAAGATAATGGCGAGGGTTGCAAACCCAAAGGTTGCTTTCAAACCTGTTTCAAGTTTAGGCATTTTTAAAGTCACTTTTAAATTTTCAAGTGAAAACTTTACAATTTCAATTATGCCGTAAGACGCTATTATCACCATGAGGATGTACCAATGCAAGAAAATTTTGTAGTTGTCCCAATCCCAAGGTTGAAACCTCACGAAGTTCCCCAAAAAGAAAAGCACCAGATAGGGTAGGCAAAACCGTTTAATCATCTTTTCAGATTTTAGAAATCCGAAAACGGATGGTAAAATGATTAAGCCCAAATTCATAAACCAAAACCAAGCCAAAATTGAAACACTCTTGAAGGTTGATGAAAAAACGCCTAAAGGCATACTCCAATCCAAAGCCTTAATCCGCCCAGCGTTTTCTTCAAGCCAACCAATAGTGAAACCCATAAATCCTCCTCCAACCTGCGTTTGAATAATGAGAATTTGTGGAAGCGCCAAAACCGCCGCTGGAGCGAAAAGATATGCAAAAAACCTTAAATTCTTTCTAAATATGATGGTGAGTAAGAACAACACAACCGACACGGCGATGAAAGAGTGTGAATGAATGCTCGGGAGAAGACCCGTGAGAACGCCCGCCAATATAAGCTCTCTGGCGCTGCCTTCATTTTGAAGCGCATATAACACGAGCATATAAACTATTAGTGAAATCCCTATCCCAAGCATGCTAGGTCTTTGAGGCATAAGCATAACCGTCACGGGATTTCCGAAGCGCATTCCCGGCAGCGATGAAACGCCAGAACCTGAATAATCCGTGGGCAAATTTGTTATCCAATTTATGAAACCGCCACGTTCCGCAATGTCCTTTGCGGCATAAATTATGCCTATGTTCCCAGCGAAAAAGAAAAGCAATGCTGAAAGCGCTCCAGCAAATTTTCTTTTAACCAGCCTAATCGCTAAGGAACTCAACAAACAAAGTGTTGCGGTTTGGAAAAGCACATTCGGAAGTATTATGCTGCTCCTCAAGTCAAATCCCGTCTTCATCAAAATTGCTGATAAAAAGTCCATCAGTGATGGATAATTCATTGGAGCATTAGCCATTATCGGATATTGAGGGGGAAAATTATTTCTATAAACAAAGGAGTTGATTACGGAAATGTGAAAACTATAATCTGCAAACACAAACCATGAACCATAAAAAGAATCGAACTCCTCCCTTAAAACACATTTAAGATTTAAAACGAGAAAAGCCGACGTTCCAAATAAAACCACAAAAACATTTTCCAAATTTAAATTTTTGTTAATGAGTTCTTTAAGCGATATTTTTTCACGTTTAATGATGAGAAATGAAACCAATGTGATGAAGACCATCCCCAAAACAATGCTTAAAAAGTCAAGCCTTTTCTGCCAAAGAGAAAGCAAATACACAAGTATAGTTGATGTTGCGTGTCCAACAAGAATGGAAAAACACAGCCTTTCCTCTGAAGTAAAAGTCATTTTAAGAATTACTGAAACAGCTATACCGAAAAGTGTGCTTAAAACCATGAAAAGAACCCCAAGAAGCACACTGTGTCACCCCTTAACGGTTATAGACGTATTAACCTTATAAGAATTAATAATCCCAGCACAGAATAATATCACGCTAACCCTCAGCATGTAAAGTTTTATTAGACGAAATTGAATGTAAAACTATTTGGGCGGGAGAAATCATGGGCAAACAAAAAATAATTATTTTATTGTTTCTCTACATTTTTACCATGGCTCCATTTTTGCGCGTTCCGCAAGTTAAAGCTGTTGTAACCATAACAAGAGAGTTTGTGGGTTCAGCATTTGATGGCTTTATTATAAGGGCGAATTATACAAGCTATGTGGATGCGAGAAATGCAGAAAAAGGTAATGTTGTAACAGATTCTGTGGACACCATCGCCGTTGGACAGACGATATCACCCAAAGGGAATAAAACAGATTGGATAATTTACCGCGGCTTTGTCTTTTTCGACACGTCAGCCATACCAAGCAATGCAAATATTACATCTGCAACATTAAGCCTTTGCGCTGGAAGCCCTCCCAGCAACGTCACCTTCAACGTTACCATCCAAAATGCACAAGTTGCTCACACACCCTTAAAAGTTGAAGATTATAATTATAGCCTTTATAGTGGCAACGGCGGAAGCCGAAGCGTCCACGATGGATTCGCTATTAATTCTTATTGGAACATCACGCTTAATGCGGAAGGTTTAAATTGGATAGAAAAAGGCGGCTGGACAAAACTTTGCTTAAGAAGTTCACATGACATAGACAATGTTGCACCAACACTAGGAAAAGACGAGTATGTCACTTTCTTCGCGACAGAACACGGCTGGAAATCCGCTCCGAAACTTTACGTAACCTACACGGTTGAAAAATGCCAGTACATTGTGCATGGACCATACTATGAAGATGGAAACGTAGCCAACTGCACTGTAAATGTCACTTTAAATAGGCAAATGGATGAGCCTTCCAATTTCAGCTTAGATGGAACGGACGGAACAGCCGACACTGTCACTATTGACATCAAAAATGGAAGTCGAGGCTTATTTTTAACATGGAACGCAAGCGCCTACGGCTCACGCATTTATTATTTGGCAGATGCTGTTTCCGAGGAAATTTGGATTTACGTCTTAGACCCAAACAAGCCCGTTGGTAATTACACGTTTACGGTGACAGACCACGCTGGATTAACAAACGCCTACTTAGAATATGCACCACTAACATTAGAACAAAGACACGCGGTGGAAAGATACAACCTTCAAACAACAACTTCAGCGGTATTCCTAATGCAAATGGAAAGTCGCTATGACGTGCGTTTAGTCTGTGACCAAGGAATTTACACATGGGGCAACTTCACACCCTTAACGGGAAAAAGTCAAAACATAATCATCGCAGAAAACATGTTTCCACCCGCCCACACAAGCACAAACATAAATGTTACAGCTACACGCTTGAACGCAACATGGATTCAAATTAACTACATGGACTATAACGCCTCAACAGTTTGGGTTAACGTTGAAATTCAACATTGGCAAAACAATGATTGGGTAACAGCCTACGCCGTCAACAATACTGGAAACATGCACAGAATAGACTGGTATACAGCTGATGACAAAAAAGACTACACCGTGAAAGTGTCAGCTTACTATAATGGACAAATTAAAACATGGAGTTTCACACTTCCAAAACCAGAACCACCCCTTGTCTCGCAAATAATTGGCTTACTTATTGTTTTAGCCGTTTTTGCAGCATTCAGTTACGTACGTCCAGTGGTTGGCTGCATCCTCGGCATTTTAACAGCTATAACACTTGCTTGTATAGAATGGTTACAGATAATCTGGACACTATTAGCTTCAGCCATGGTCATAATCGCTTTTGCAGCCTTAAACCAAGCTAAAAAACGGAAGAGTAAAACGTAAAATTAAAAATGTAAACTAAACAGCGTCACTGACATACTCGTAAACATAAAACAGCAACATAGAAACACACTTTTACATTAAAAGTAATAGAAAAATGTGGGGTGTTGGTGTGTTTAGCGCTTTGCTTCTATTTTGCTTCGAAGTGGCTCCATGCGTAGTTGCCTACGTAATAGATGTACCAGTAGTT
>JAWCNN010000022.1:0-6066 GCA_038848525.1 Bathyarchaeia archaeon
TTGAAATAGGTTGCGGCACGGGTCATCTCTTGAACGAAATATCGAAGTATTATGAGGCATACGGCGTAGAAATTTCTAATTTTGCCCTTAACGAAGCCAGGCGAAACTGTCCGGGCGTAAAAATTTATAATATTAGCGCAGAAGATTTGAGTTGTTTCCAGGATGATTTCTTCGATGGGATTTTGGCTAAACATGTATTTGAACACCTTGAAAGGCCAGAAACAGCATTTCGGGAGTGTAATAGGGTGCTGAAAGAAAGAGGGATGCTCATTTTCGTTACGCCAAATTTGAAGTGCATATCCAGGCATCTGAAAAAAAGTGATTGGCATGGATTTCGAGACCCCACACATATATCGTTAAAACAACCAGAAGAGTGGGTAAGAATTATTACAGATTCTGGCTTCCGAATAGAGAAAACCTTCAGCGACGGGATGTGGGATGTACCCTATATGCCTTGGGTTCCGAAGTCGATTCAGAAGATTATTTTCGGCTCCTTGGGTGGCTTACAGGCTGTTCTTGGCCTGAGTATATTGCCCGTCTTTTTAGGGGAAAGCCTGATCATCCTGGCTCGTAAACTGGCAACTGAGGAATTTTGAATTAGGAGGGAAAAAACTTGTTGGTCGTGGTCGTTGCATTTTCCGTACCTTATTCTGAAACTATGATAGGTGGCTATAGAATAGCCATAGAATGCACCAAAAGATTCATTCAAAAAGGGCTTCATGTGATATTCTTAACCAATGAACATGGCAAGAAAATGTTTCGCAGATATATCGATGCAAAGGAAGAAAACTTCATTTTATCCACATGGATGCCTGTTAAAGGAAAAGGAGCTATCGTTTCATTTCCAATCGCTGCGTGTTTTTACACTCTAATGACCATAACTGGTTCTTACACAGTTGTAAGGAACTTGAATAATATAACATCTTGTAAAGGCAAAACGCACGAGAAATTAATGATTTATTCAACGAGCCCTTTCATAACTGACATAGTGCCCTCATTGATTCTCAGGCATAGAATTAAAGGTTCAAAGATGATTGTGGCCATGAGTATGTTCTCCCCACCCCCGCTGAAAGGTTGGAGAGCGTTTCAAGAGGCAAAAGTCGGCATACCGGATATAAGAGCCATCACTCATTACGTCAATCAGGTTTGTACATACTCTCTCGTCAAACGATTTGCGGATGGTATTTACGTGAATAACGATTTGGATAGGCATAGGGCTATAATAGATGGATTTAAACCTTCAGCCGTTAAGATACTGGGAATGGGTGTGGATAATCGTCTGTCAAACAAGATTGAGGCGCCGGGCACTAAAAAATACGATTGTGTTTTTGTAGGGAGATTGCATCCACAAAAGGGCGTTCTTGAGATGTTGGATATATGGAAGCTCTTCGTCGAAAAGAACCAAAGAGCCAAGTTAGCCATAATAGGCAACGGGCCACTTGAAAGCAAGATGAAACGAAAGGTGCAACAATTACGTTTGAAAGATAATGTTGAAATGTTCGGTTTCATGGATGGAGAAGAAAAGATAAAAATATTAAAGTCAAGCAAAGTATTTCTGCATCCATCCCTTTATGACAGTGGAGGCATGGCGGCTCTTGAGGGTATGAGTTGTGGGTTGCCGGGAATCTCCTATGATTTACCGGACCTAAGGGTTTATTACCCACAGGGAATGATTAAAGTACCATGCTATGACCATAGAAAATTTGCAGAAAGTATCGATAAGCTTATTAATGATCATGATTTGTACCGAAAATTGAGCAACGAAGCGATACAATGGGCGAGGGAACATGATTGGGACAAACAAGCAGATGAACTTCTTGCTTTTTTGGAACATATATAACGGTGATAAATGATGCAAGTAAAAGCGAAATGCCCATTGTGCAACTCTTATAGATCTAATTTCCTGTTAAAGGGTAAGGACTATCGATACCACACAGTGGGTGAGTTCCCACTTTGGGAATGCGAAGATTGCGGCCTTATTTTTCAAAAGAACTTTCTAGATGCATTTTCGGGCCAATGCACAAAAGGTGAAGAGTGTTCTTGCGAGTACTCCGCCTTTTATAAGATCTTTACATGGCTTGTGAACATTGAAAGACTACATTTCTTGGGCAAGCACAAAGCACGGGGAAGAGTTTTTGATATCGGATGTGGGAATGGCGATTTTCTTTTTCAGGCCGGGAGAAAAGGCTGGGATGTCTTTGGAAACGAGATATCGCCATTTGCATACGAAGAAACATGCAAAAAGATCGACAAGCATAGAATTTGGTTTGGGGATTTATGCGAATTGCCATTAAGAAATGGTGAATATGATGCGGTTACAATGCATCATGTATTGGAGCATGTTGATTATCCTCGAGATTTGATGAAGGCTGTCAACAAAATGTTAAAAGATGACGGTATTTTAATTATTGAGACGCCCCATATACCAAATCCTGTATTCCAAATATTCGGTAAATATTATTTTCATTTAGACTTGCCCCGCCATAAATGCCTGTTCCGATATTCAACCCTTAAGCGTCTTCTCCATGAAGAGGGTTTTGAAATTGTGCATGAAGACATTCCGTCTTGGCATTTCCCTGAAAGCATTGGGATGAGTATTTTGTTCGCACTATCCCACGATGATGTCAAAAGCGAAAAAAGAATACGAAAAATGATCGCATTATTATTCAGCATTCCGATGCTGTTTGCCAAGCTGCTTATGGAGAAAATAGGAATAACGCCAGAAATAATTCGAATAGTAGCCAAAAAAGAATGTAAATATTTGAAACGAAATGATAAAAAACAATTTAAAGAAGATATTTGCAAGAATTAATAGAAAATTTGATGTTCTTCTTCTGCTACTTTTGGGGCTGCTTCCTCTGACGTGGTTCAGGGGAAAGATAATAGCTGGCGGCGATTTTACTTTTCCAATTGCTGATCCGGAAGTTCTTCTCAAAGAATCCATTTCCATGTGGAACCCCACATTGGCACTTGGAATAAGATCTTCCACGTTCAGGTTATTACCCTATACATTGACGAATTGCTTGCTACGCAAAATTGGCTTTAATGCTATGCATATGGATATATTATTGTTTGTGTTTTGGTTCACAGGAGCTGGCTTATCGACATATTGCCTGATAATGACAATCTTTAAAGGCGAACGCATAACGGCAACGCTGGGGGCGCTTTTTTACATGTTCAACCCATATAGTATGGTTGTTAGATGGTACGAATTGAATTTTTGGCAATTCTTTTATGCGTTCATGCCTTTAGTTTTGGCCTTTTTCATAAGGATCATACGTACAAAGAGATTGATTGATATATTTAAATTCTTGCTTGCAACATTATTGTTAAGCTTATCATTTGGGAATATTGGGTCACTTATCTTAATGTTAATTGTTTTAGGAGTATATTTTTCATTTTATTTGTTGATAAATTTAAAACGAATTAATGAGGTTAAAAGTGCAATATTTTTATTACTAATTGTTTTTCTTTTGTTTTTTGCGGTGCATGCATGGTGGATATTGCCCACACTAGGATCGTGGAAACAAGAAGCAACGATGCGAGAAACACCTGACACAATAGAGGAAAGATTATCTTTTACTTCAAGAAAAAGCTCTTTTATAAATGTAATAAGGCTGAAAGGTTACTGTTGGACTGACCTTACATACGGAGGAACGAATGACCCAGCTATCCCATACATGAAAAGTTATGAAAATAATATACATAACATTTTAAGTTGGTCTATACCTGTAATGGCGTTAATAGGTATTATCTACATAAAGAAATACAAAGATATTAAATGGTTAGCTATATTATGGGGAATATTTAGTTTCTTCATGAAGGGGACACAACCTCCATTAGGAAATATTACCAAATGGCTAATTATGAAAATACCCATATTATGGTTATTTAGGCATCCTTTTGATAAGTTCGGAATGCTTGCAGTTATCGGAATAAGCCCTCTCGTTGGGTTAGGAATAGCCAAAACCGGCTATGTACTTGGGTCTATATTTAAAGGCAAAGAAATATCGAAAGTCATGGAATGGCTTACTATTTTGATAATCAGCATTGTTATGTTCATATTGCTGGCATGGCCGTTTTGGACCGGTGAGCTAATATATCCAGGGGGAGAAACGATGCCTTCTTACAGGATAAAGGAAATACCTCGATCATACCGTGAAGCGCGAGAGTGGATTGCTAGCCAAAAAGAGTCGTTTCGCATTCTCACTCTTCCTTACACTAGGAGTTCATGGGCCCTTGGTTTATATAACTGGTGTATGGGATATGATCCAACTCCATGGATTTTTGGAAAATCGGCCCTTACTCCAAGCAATTATCCTGGAGGTGAACTTTGCGAGGCGGCGGCACAGAGCATTGTAAGGGGGCAAAGGAATTTATCAGAAATTTTATGTGACATTCTAAACGTGAGATATATCATTTTGAGGAAGGATTCCAACTGGCAGATATTGGGCATCGATAACATATACTGCAGAAACTATGGCTATATATATAAGCCATATCAATATATGTTAGACATACTGAAAAATCAAGAATGGCTAAAATGCGTAGGCGATTTTGAAAGCTTTATTTTATTTGAAAATCGTGGCTGGAGGGAAAACCATGTTACTACGGCAAACGAAGTACGTTACATAGATAAAATGGAGTTCAATCTTGTAGAACAATCATCAGATTGGGCGACTTTCAACGGTGCGAGGGTTGAGAGAAGTGGGGAAACGATAATCTTGAGTTTTACGGAGAATGAGGATGAAAAACAATATGCAGGGGTCATGAAAGAAATATGCGGAATTGATGCACCGTTTTTGAAATATTCATACACCATGCAAGTTGCAAATAGCGTAAATGCACATATCGTTGTGCATTGGTTGGATGATAACGGAAATGTTATAGAAGATCAACTTTTGCAGGCTGGAATTACAGGAACATCGGTAGGTAAGGAATTTCAAGGATTGTTACCAAGGCCGGATGAATCGAAAAGGTGCAGGATTCTTATTCTTGCTATCCCGCAGAATGGCACAGAGGTTAGAATAAATGGACTAAAGATTGAAGAGGAATATTTTACCGCAGCTCTACAGGCGTTAAGAAACGAAGAAAAATATGTTAAAGAACATCAATCGTTCATGGACTGCAAGGGATTTGTTTTTATTGATAAAGAAACAAGAATGTTTCCAATGGTCAAAGAGAACAAATGCAATGAACAGGAATCGGCGAATGTTATGATAGAAAAGGAATCGCCTTGGAAGATTAAAATACATCTGGAAGCCGAATCACCTTGTTTCCTAGTGTTAAATGAATATTTTGATGAAGGATGGCAATTATACAAAGGAACAGCGTCAATTCTCAATTTTGTTACTGGGACAAGTAAGCTTCCATTTGATCATGTAAAGGTAAATAAATACGCAAATGGGTGGTATATAGATATGCCTGGTTCTTACGAGCTTATCCTATATTACCAGCCTCAAGTATTACTTTATATAGGAATGGCGATATCTTTATTGTCCTTGGCAATACTATTTTATGTAATAATTGCCAAGAAATGACAAATATAATGGAAGGAGAAGCACGATGGTTAACACTACTATGGACCTTCTGGTGTGGCTACGCAAGCAACTGTCCTGGTCCACTACATAGTGAACACATCGCCCCTATCCTTGCACTCCTCCATCCAGGCGTTCAGGAACTCCATGGGGGTGAGATAACCCAGGCTCCGGTGGGGACGAACGTAATTGTACACGTAGCTCCGCTCGTCCAGTATCTCGTTGAGCTCCTCCACCGTGTAGCCCTCCCGGAAGGCCGGAGGCTTTCTCGATTCGCCGTCTTTCCTTAAAAAGCAACGCCGGTCTCTGATCCGAATCCCTCCCGGAAGGCCCAGAGCTCGTACTCCGTGGTCTGGATCTTCCCCTCGGAGGAGGCGTTATCCTTGGGGCAGTAAGGGTGGGAGAAGCAGTGGGTGATGAGCTCCCTCTCCGTCCCCTCGTCGAAATGCCTCAAGAACTCGGCTCCGCCTTCCGTCTGCAGGGCGAGGACGGAGAGGGGCATGTACTCCTCGAGCTCGCAGGGGAACCT
>JAWCNN010000023.1:0-5324 GCA_038848525.1 Bathyarchaeia archaeon
CTACGCCACCCCACAACCACGCAAATACCATCCAGGAAGCATTCAATCCATACAAACATCATGGTTCAGCAAACCCATAGGCTACATAAAAATAATCTCGGTGCAAACGGAAAGATTGGGCGACATAACCGAAGAAGATGCCAAAGCCGAAGGATTTGAAAACTTAGCAGAATTCCAGAAAACATGGAAGCAAATATATGGCGAGTGGAATCCAAACGCCCTAGTAACCGTCTACACATTCACCCTTTTTTCTGCAAATTTTATAAGCTGAAAGCGGATAACAAACAAGCGGAGAAACTGAACATGGAAAAGGAAAACACAAGGGTTCGAATCCCGCCCCGTCCACCACTTACAGCCAGCTTTTCAAATGTTGTTACAGAAATTTTTCCCTCAACAACATTTAAACCATTAAAATGCAACAGAAGCATACAGTCAAAGGCGGTTAACCAATGAAGGATAAACTTGTTGTAGGCGTGGTTGGAATGCCCGGAGCTGGAAAATCCGTTGTTGCTGAGGTTGCAATTGAGAATGGTTATGGCGTTGTTGTTATGGGCGATGTTGTCAGGGAAGAAGCAAAAAAAAGAAGTTTAGAGCCCATTCCAGAAAATCTTGGAAAAATAATGCTTGAGTTAAGGCGAAGCGAAGGCGCAAACGTCATAGCAAAAAGATGCATTCCCAAAATAGAGAATGCTCGTGAAAGCAAAATTATAGTGGATGGCATTAGAAGCCTCGCAGAAGCTGAAGAGTTTAGACGATTTTTTCCAAAGTTCACGCTTGTGGCTGTTCACGCCTCGCCAGAAACAAGGTTTAAAAGGCTTTATAGCCGTCAAAGAAGCGACGACCCCAAAAACTGGGAAATTTTCCATGAGAGAGACATGCGGGAACTAAGCGTTGGATTAGGCGAAGCCATAGCCATGGCTGAACACTTAATAATGAATGAAGGAAGTTTAAAGGCTGTTAAAAGGGAAGTTAAGAAAGTTCTTATGAAGGTTGAAGCAAAATGGACGAAATAAGCATACACGTGGAAGTTGACGTTTACCCAACAGAATCCGAAGAAAAAGTGAAAAAGGCTGTTGAAAACATTTTCGGCAACATCCAAACCAGAACCCGACCATCCCATCGGAGAAACTTACTCACAACCGAAGCAAAGGGTTTAGAAGCGCTTACAAAACTTTACAATTTATTGCGTAGAGAACGCATCCGCGACGCCGCCAGAACAGTCCTATTTGAGGGGTTAACTGGAAAAACCATAAGTTTCTGTTTGAACAAGCAGGTTGCCTATACTGGGCATATCTCCTTTTCCAAAGAAGTTGCGGAATCACCATTAGGACCGATAAGGGTTAGGATTGAATGTGATAATCCGCGGGATCTGATTGATTGGCTTGCTCCGAAAACCGTTTAAGATGATGCCAAATTGTCTTTGAAAGCCACAATAACCAGTAAAGGCGCAATTTTGCTTGGAAAAAATGTTGCCTGCGACTCTTTTGAAGAATCCAGACCTTTAAGGGTTGTTACACATGCGCATGCTGACCACATTATTGGGTTACGCCAAAGCCTATCAACATGCGAAAAAGTTTTGATGACAAAAGCCACTAAAGATTTAATTGATGTTATGCGTGGTCCACTTTTTCTTTTAGGCGGTTTTGTGGAAGCGTTAGACTATGGCAAAACAATGCAGTATGGAGAGGAGCGCATAACCTTTTTCCGTGCAGACCATATTTTAGGCGCCGCCCAAGTGCTTGTTGAAGACGCCGAAGGAACAAGAATTGCTTACACGGGCGATTTTAGGGTTGATGGAACACCTGTTTTGGACGTTGACGTCCTCGTCATGGAAGCCACCTATGGAAGCCCCTCGTGCAAGCGTTCTTTTGATAGGGATGTTAAGGACTTGCTTATTTCCTTGGTTAAGGAAGGATTAAAAAACGGCGTGGTGCATGTTTTTGGTTTTCATGGCAAACTCCAAGAGGTTATGCAGATACTACGCGATGCTGATGTGAATGTGCCTTTCATAGTGCCTGAACGGATTCTCCACGTTTCCAAGGTTTGCGAAAGGCATGGTGTGCGGATTGGACGTTTAATACTTTTGGAAGAGCGGGAAGCCGCTGAGCTGTTGAAGAAAAATTCGCCGTGCATAGTTTTTTATCACATGAACATGAAAAGTAGGGTTGGCGGAAACGCCTTACGCATTTATGTTAGCGGTTGGGAGTTTGACGTTCCATGTCGTGAAATAGCCGAAAAAGAGTATATTATCGCCTTAAGCGACCATTCGGATTTTGATGGTTTGATGGAGTATGTTAGGCGTTCGAAGCCGAAATTTGTGGTTGCTGACAATTTTCGTGTTGGTTATGCGGAAACTTTAGCCAAAGAGATTCGTAAACGTTTTGGGGTTTCTGCTGTGGCGCTTCCGAAGAGGTGAAATGTGGCTTTTAGGGTGTGTATTGTGTATTACTACATAATATTTATCTTTTCCTAACCGTTAGTTTATTGTAGAATTCGGATTCAAATTCCGAATTCACACGACTTAAATAAGAAGAAACCAGACATCTAAGGCGAAACACAATGCCCTCCCCACTACAACCAGAATTCTTCGCACTGTTAGGCATAGACCTCTTTCTAGCAATAAGCCTACTCACATGCCTACTAGACAAACACTTTCCATGGGCACTGCCATACGTTTACCAGCTGGCGGCTTTGGCTGGTTTTGGACAACTACTCGTAAGCAGAGAGTTTATAGCAATTTTCGGCGATTACATGCGGTTTTGGTATAGCCTACTCTATTTAATCGTGGCTTTGGCAAACATAATAACCATAAACGTTTACCTTGGCGTAATGAGGAAACTGCTGAACCACGCAAGAGTTTTCATGTTCACAGTAACATTTCCAGCCCTAACATTAACAGCCTTCTTCCTCTCAAACTACGCAGAAGTCGCCACGCACCCGCTCATAATGACCCCTCAAATCTCTTGGGAAGCAACTTTTGTGGGCATCGTAGCCTTCGACACTTTAGTTGTGGGGTTGGGCACGTATGTGTTCTTTAAGCCACGATGGTGGTACATAGCCTTGGGCGCAGGCACAACAATAATCGGCGCAAGCATATACGCACTTTATAAACCCTCGTGGGGAGAGGCAGCCTTCATAACATCAGCCATAGCCCTCACAATAGCCTGCGTCCTAGTTTTGGGCATAAGCATCTACGTGCTCGTAAAAATTTGGATAGAAACCCTAAAAGAAAGAAAAAAGAGAAGGGAGGTGAAAACATAAAATGAAAATAAACATCAAAAAAAGTCTAAAATTCATAACACTGCTAATATCAGCGTTACTTATTGGCACAGCTAGCGCCGCGATTTACTATTCATTAAGCATTTCAGGCACCATAACAACTGCCGTAACTGTTTGCTTTGGTCCAGGAGCTGATTTTCCAGCTGGTTCACAAATGGGAACAGGTAACACGTCGGTTACGTTGGCTCTTAAGGCATATCCAAACACCACATTAACTTATGGGGAAGCATTAAAAATAAATAACACGCAAAGTGGCACGCCGTCAGTAAGGTTGCGTTATATATCAATAACGAATGGCACTGCTGATGTAGGAAATTTCGCTTTCGTTAATATCGTTTTACTTGACGACTCTAGCGTACAGAAAGGCTATCTTAATTTCACCGTTTCAGGCAACTATTTCATACTAACCTCTGACACTGATTATGAACAAATGGATTCCAGCGATGTATGGAGCATTCTAATCGAAACGAAAGCTACTGCTGATGCACAAGCGGGCATCTCTGTAAGCTTGCAAATAGCTGTCGACGTACAAGAGTAGCGCTATTTTTCCCCTTTTTATATGTCCATTCATTATTTGGGTTAAGAAATGGGTAAACTTGCTAATTAAAAGGTTTAGACACTCCTTTACATAGTTTTACATTATTCATCCTATTACCAGCACGACAAATGGCTTCAAGCAACACATTACTTTTGCATAACAATGCAAACATCCACACTTATCGACTATTCACCATTTATTCTCTAAAATGTCAATAACTCCTTTATTTATACGAATAATACTGGCGCTAAAGTCACAGTATCCAATAATACAGAAAATTTTGATGTTCTGCAAATACTCAATTAAACAGTGTATAGTTCCAGCAGAAACATTTTCTTTCACTTTAGGTTTCGATATTTAGTAGCTGGGACATAGAGATTATGAAACGTGAGCATGTGGCGTAGAGTTGTCGCATTAAGCCAGAGTGCTTCAAATGGCTTATGTAATCTCAAATGTTATGATGTAGAGGAGATACGTATATTTACTTGGAACCTGAATCTTCAAGTAAACGTATAGGTATGAAGCTCCGCTTATGTTTGCTCTGATATTGTCCACACTTATGTATATTGTCGACCCTGAACCACCTTGCAAGTCACATTGTTCACCTTCACATTTAATTATGAACCCGCCGCTGATGGCTATTTGGTCGCTTGAGACGCCGTCGTGTAGGCTTATGTTTAGGCTTGATATGCGACTGAGGTTAGTGCTGTTGTAGATTTTCAAGTTTATTTCCCAATTGTCAGCGGTTTGGTTGACGATTCTGAGGGCACCGTCATAGTTTGCACCTTCCTCTTCGTTTCCATAGGCAATCAAATCATCTCTTTCACTTTCGTAGCTGGCTTTAATCCAAGTAGCACTTCTTGCTACATTTGAAATGCGAACTTCGTCAATGTAGCCTTCAAAAGGATATCGATAGCCAGTATAGGATGAAGGATAAGCGCCAATAACAAAGGGATAGTTATTCATAAGAATCGCCGCCGTATAATTTCCGGTAGTTGGATCTTGGACTCCAGCAATAAATATTTTCATGTTGTCATAGGCTAAATTCTTATCATAAGTTGCTACTATGTAGTTCCAAGCATTTATTGTTAATGAGTTAGTGCTTGTTTTAGAAATTGCATTGTTATTTAATCTCCAATTAACTTGTGAACCATTTTGATAAAATTCATAGGCTTCATCACCCCAATACAGCCCTTTAATAAACATTTCCCGTAGGGCACTTATTGTAGGTTTTACCCACGCCTCAATCGTGATTGCATCAGTACTATCTAAACTTGCACTGTCGTTGCATTCCACTGTATCATTATTCTCGTCAAGAAAAGATTGCGCGCCGTCTACGCAACCAGACATTGTAAATGTTGGTCCACCAGTTGCTCCCGTTTTTGTTCCGTCGTTGTTGTTTTGGGTTGAATCTCTGATGTGGGCGTTGTCTGGGTTGTCTTGCATGTGGCTTACAAAGACGAAGTTGCTGTCCCAAACGTTTTCTGCTGGTGTGCTGTTTGAGTCG